>JAFTIP010000026.1 GCA_017456845.1 Ruminococcus sp. | reverse complement strand
GTTGACTGGAAGGGCAACCCCTGGAACGGTCAGGAGTCTGCTGAGAAGGGTGCTCATCCCAACAGCCGCTTTACAGCTCCTGCTAAGAACTGTCCCTGCATTTCTCCCGAGTTTGACTCAACAAAGGGCGTTCCCATTTCCGCTATTATTTTCGGCGGCAGACGTGCACAGACAACTCCCCTTGTTTACCAGTCAAGAGATTGGAACAACGGTGTATTCGTAGGTTCTATCATGGCTTCCGAAACAACAGCTGCTGCTACAGGTGCAGTTGGTGTTGTTCGCCGTGACCCCATGGCTATGCTTCCCTTCTGCGGTTACCACATGGGCGATTACTTCGCACACTGGATTGAGATGGGCGAGATTTTAGGCGACAAAGCTCCCAAGATCTTCAACGTTAACTGGTTCCGTCTTGACGACGAAGGCAACTTCCTCTGGCCTGGCTTTGGCGACAACTTCCGTGTTCTTGAGTGGATTGTTGCTCGTTGCAACGGTGAGGCAAACGCTAACGAAACAGCTATCGGTTACGTTCCTTCTGCATCTGATATCAACCTCGAAGGTCTTGATATGGACGTTAAGGTTCTTGAGGATATCCTCTATGTTGACAATGCTAAGTGGCTTAAAGAGACTGAGGGTATTGAAGAGTTCTATCAGAAGTTTGGCGACAGACTCCCCGAGGAGCTCAAAAATCAGCTCGCAGGTCTTAAGGAAAGACTTTCCAAGTAATAGGTATAATTTTGTTTTTTCAAAAGTTAAGGGACAGCACACACCGCTGTCCCTTAATTTGAATATGGAAGAGTATATAAAAAGCCCATTAAGGGCGCAGGTTTTATTAGGAGATAAAAGGTGAAATCAAAACTTTCTTTGATTTGTATTTTACTTGGCATTTTTATGCTTGTTACTGCCTGCGAAGGCTCTAAACCGCCTGAAAACAATGTTAACGAGCTTGAAGCAGACAATACCGTTCAACCTGTTTCCGACTACGTTCTGGAAACTGTGGCTGTTAAGGATGACTCAGGTGTGTACTATGATTTTGCAGACGTAGAATCTTACCCTGTTTCGGTTCGATACGGCGGAACCGAGCTTAATCAAGGCTATAAGAGCTTAACTTTAGAAGCTCAGCGTGTTCTCTATAAAGAGATGGAGGAAAACGTTTTTTATATAGCTCAGGAGTCCGAGGACGGGCTTTATGATGTTTTAGACCTTAAAATCTGGGGTGTGGAGCTTTCTGAGGCAGAGCTTCGTCAGGTTATTGTGGCTTTCAGCCTTGATAAGCCCCATATTTTCTGGCTTGATAATAAGTTCGGCTATTCAAACACCACAGGCAACACTGTTATGCAGCTTTATTCATTTTTAAGTGCAGAAGAAATAGAAAGCTGCTCTGCACAGCTTAATGAGAAAATCAGAGAGCTTCACTTGGGGCTTCTTTCAGATATGACCGAATATTCCCGCGAAATTTACATTCACGATTGGCTTATCGGCAATTGTAACTACGCCGAGGACGTTGTGAAAATCAGCGATGATTTTTTAAGCTTTACAAGCTTTGGTGCTTTGGTTAACCAAAAAGCCGTTTGCGAAGGTTATACCAGAGCCATGCAGATGATGCTTTCCACAGTCGGAATTGAAAGCTACCCTGTTATAGGCAATGGCAACGATGGTCTTCATATGTGGAACTGCGTAAAAATCGACAACGAGTGGTACTATGTGGATGCCACTTGGAACGATACCGAAAAAGGCAGCGGTTACGATTATTTTAATATAACAACAGAACAGCTTATTTACGACCACACTATTATGCCTGTTTACTCTCAGCTTACAGAAGATCAGGTTTGCGGTCTTGACGATGGTGTGGCAGACAGCTTCAACATTATTGTACCCGTTTGCTCTGCAACAACACAGAATTATTTTGTTAAGAACTCACTTATAGTAAGCGACCTTGGGGATATTGCCAAGGAAAACATAAAAACAGGCTTAAGAGTTGCTCAGGGCTCTTTATCAGAAACGGTTACCATAAGTATTTCTCAGGACCTTGACTACGAGGATACTTTGGATGAGCTTTTCTACAGCGGCGATTATATTTTCTTTGAGTGCCTTGATGCTGTTAACGAAGAGCTTGAAGAAAACTTTATTGACAGAAACAACGTTTCTATCAGCAAAAAACCTAACCTTAAGGTTGTTACGGTTATTTTGCAGTATACTGACGAGGTGTAACTTATGCTTATTATGGCAGTTGATTTAGGCAAAGCCAGAACAGGTATTGCCGCCTGTGACAACGGCTTTCTTGCCTATCCTGTAACAGTAATTTCTGAAAAACGCAATGATGTGCTTTTAGAAAAAGTAGCAGAAGAAGTAAAAAAAGCTGACCTTGTTGTAGTAGGGCTTCCTAAAAATATGGACGGTACAGAGGGCGAAAGTGCCCAAAATGCCAGAGCTTTTGCCGAGTCTCTTTCTGAAAAAACAGGAATAAAAACCCAAATGGTAGACGAACGGAGCACTACCGTTATGGCTCACGGCTTTTTAAATGATACCAACACCCGCGGTAAAAAACGTAAAGCAGTTGTAGACTCTGTGGCAGCAGTTGTAATTCTGCAAAGCTATATTGACAGTTTAAAGTAAAATCAAAGCCTTCCCGATTATTCAGGAAGGCTCTTTTTATTTAAGTGCAATATTAAGATTTTCGATGTTTCTGCTCATAATATCAATATATGTTTTTCCCTTCTCAAAATCATCCTTCGAGACCTTGTGGCAGGAGTAAAAGGTTTTAACCTCAGCACCCGTTTCTTTTGCAATTTGGTCAGCTATAGCAGTGTTTGAAAGTTCGTTTATAAATATGACGGGAATTTTATTTTCCTTTACAAAGTCAATAAGACTCGCAATTGTAGAAGCACTTGCTTCTGTATCCTCACTACAGCCCGAAAAAGCTGCTAAATAATTCAGATTATAGCTTTCGGCAAAGTAGGTTAAGGGAAAACGGTCGCCGAAAACCAGAGTGTTTTTATCGGTATTCTCTGTTATTGTTCTTATATTTTCATCAAGCTCTGTAAGTTTTTCGCAGTAAGTCTTTGAGTTTTCCTCAAAGGCTTCTTTGTTTTTTGTATCAATCTCTGATAGTGCATTTTTTATGGCATTCACGATGGAAATTGCATTTTTGGGGCTTGTCCACACGTGCTCATCAAAAGTGTATTTGTCGAGGCTGTGGCTATGGATTTCAACAGTTTCAACACAATCAGCCATAGCGAGTGTTTTAACATTTTTGCCGTTAGAAGACTCAAGCAGTTTTTCTACCCAAGTATCAGATTCTCCGCCCGTATAAATTAACAAATCGCAGTTGCTTACAGCTTTTATATCAGAAACCGTAGGCTCGTAGCCGTGCACCTCCCCTGCAGGAGGAATAAGCATTTTTATGTTGGCCAAATCACCTGCCACAGCCCTTGCAAAGTCGTATTCAGGAAAGGAAACTGCAACCACGCTGAGTTTTCCGTCCTTCGTAGTTTCGCTTTCTCTACAACCTGTGATCATAAATATCATTAATAACGCCATAATAAGGCAAATTAGCTTTTTCATCTTTTTTGCGACTTCCTTTTTAGTTAGCATAGGTTTATTCTACCACTAACTAACTCAAAAATAAAGAAAAATTTTGCGGTGCATTTTTCGCCACAAAAGGATAGGATATTTAACCCCCTAAAATTATAATTTTCTTAAATAATAAAAAAGGAAATAATTATGGAGCAAAACAAAATTCAAAAGGAAAACCTGAGCATCAGCGAGGCGGTGTTAAGTACAGCCAAAGAAAATTTAAATAGAACGGCAATAACATATTTCGGCAGAAAAATTAGCTACAAAACACTCTTTAAAAAGGTACGCCAACTGTCTCTTTCCCTTTATTCCTTGGGAGTAAAAAAAGGTGAGGTGGTGCTTGTAGCTTTGCCGAATATACCTCAGGCGGTGTACGTGCTTTATGCTCTTAACCGAATAGGTGCGGTGCCTGCATTTGTATCGCCGTTATCGGCAGAATATGAGCTTGAGGACTGCATAAAAAAATGCAGGTCAGATGTAATAATCGCTCAGGACATCGTGTACGAAAAACTTATTAAAGTGTTTGAAAGAATAGGGAAAAGAAAACTTGTGCTTACCTCAGCGTTTGATGAATTGGGGGTATTTATAAAGAGCAAAAAAGAAAATGCGGTTTTGTGGAGCGATCTTTTAAAGTTAAAAACAAAAGTAAGGCTATACCTTACGCCTCAGAAGCCTCAGGATACTGCGGTGATTCTTTTTTCAGGAGGAACCACAGGAAAACCAAAGGCAGTGGAGCTTTCAAACCTTAATTTAAATGCTTTAGCAAACGGCACCGAGGCAGTTTGTGAAGAAAACGTAAGAGGTGTAAAAATGCTTTCTGTACTGCCTGTTTTTCACGGTTTCGGGTTGGGAATTTGTATTCACACGGTGCTGTATTTCGGCGGTGAGTGTATCCTTGTGCCTCGGTTTGATGTCCAAAAAACCGGCAAAATTATAAGAAAACACAAGCCTCATTACTTAGCCGTGGTGCCTGCAATGCTAAGCCCTCTTATGAACTCAAAACCTCTGGCAAAAGCAGATTTAAGGGGGCTTAAGGGGGTATTTTCGGGTGGCGACAGTTTAAGTGCAGAGCTTCAAGAAGCTTTTAACAATTTTCTTTTAAAGCATAGTGCACAAATAAAAATACGTCAGGGCTATGGATTAACCGAGTGCGTGGCGGCGTCATGCCTTATGCCTGTAGGGGGAATTAAGAAAAACAGCATAGGAAAGCCCTATCCTCATACCTTATATAAAATCGTTAAAATAAATACTTTAGAAGAAGCAGAAAAGGGTACCATAGGGGAAATATGTATAAGCGGAAAAACTATTATGAAAGGTTATTTTTATGACGAAGCCGAAACCCAAAACGCTCTTAAAATCCACTGTGACGGCAGATTGTGGCTTCATACAGGGGATATGGGGTGTATTGACGAAGATGGCTATGTTTACTTTAAAGGTCGTCTCAAGCGTATAATTGTTTCTAACGGCTATAACGTGTATCCTTCTGAGCTTGAAAACGCACTTGTAAAGCATAAAGACGTAAAAGAGTGCTGTGCTGTAAGCGTAAAAGATACGAAAAAATCCGAGAGGGCGGTTATGTTTGCAGTATTGAATAGTATCGCAGAAAAAACAGGCGAAAAGCAGTCTCAGCTTTTAAAGTATATGGAAAGCTACGTGTCGAAACAAGCAATGCCAAAATGCATATATTTTGTAGAAAAAATCCCCAGAACCGCTTTAGGAAAAATATCTTACGCAGAGCTTGAACATTTGGCAGAAAAATTAGAAAACGAGGATGACTCCCTTTAAAATCTCACCCTCTCAGGGCTCTAATCCCACCAAATGTAAAACAGAGTATCACCTAATGGTGATACTCTGTTTTTTGGCCCGCCCGAAGGGATTCGAACCCCCGGTCTTCAGAATCGGAATCTGCTGCGTTATCCAACTGCGCCACGGGCGGATGCTTATTTCAGTTTATTATAAACTATTACCCAAAATAAAGCAACCGGATTTTCTGTAAAATTATCTTTTGCTTTAAAAGTCAAATTATGACAATATGATTACTAATAACAAACTTCAGCAAAAAAATCTACGATTTTTAAAAAATAAGTCTTGACATTAATACCCCCAAGTGCTATAATGCAATAGTCGCAAATGCGAGTGTGCTGGAATAGGCAGACAGGCACGTTTGAGGGGCGTGTGTGGAGACGCGTACGGGTTCAAGTCCCGTCACTCGCACCAAAAGCTATCAACTTCGGTTGATAGCTTTTTTCTTTTTCAGCAGGACTTACCAAGGCAAAAAACAACCGCAACTTCAGTATTCATCTGAGGTTGCGGTGTTTTTGTATGTTCCGTTTTATTCACTTTCAGCTTTTCGCCAGTACTTCCCTGTTCAAACGATTATTCGCCATTTGGGAATAAAACGGGTACTTTCGGGAACTATCTAGAATCCCCGAACCTCCCATTACTACTGCATTTCAGCGTGTTTATATGATATATGGGAATAAATTGCCGTAAAAATAATGATTATCCTGTTTTTGAAGTTAAATTAATGGTTTCATCAAGTTTCTTAGCAGCATTACGTTGTGCAGATTCGTATGAATGCGAGTAGATTTGCAAGGTCAAAGCTACATCTGCATGACCGAGGTTGTGCTGTACGGTCTTGGGGTTCTCTCCATTTTCAATCAGTACACTTGCGTAGGTATGTCTGAGTCCGTGAAATTTCAGGTAACGAATCTTATCTTTATGCCTTTTCATAAATCGCTGATAGTTATTTGATATTCCACTCGGACTAAAAGCCTCACCATTTTCTTTACTGATAACATAATTGCTGTCAATAAAATCTTTGCCGTATTTAAGCTTATTCAACAAGTATCTGTGTTTGTATTCTTTAAGTACATTTAATAGTTTTTCTGGAATGAAGATTTTACGGATACCTGATTCTGTTTTAGGCTCTTTTATATATTCCTCTTTCTCAACTACCACACGACTTTTAGAGATGTAAATATAACCCTCATCAAAATTCACGTCAGACCATTGTAATCCTGCCATCTCTCCACGTCTGATACCTGACAGCAATCCAAGATATATTATAAGTTTTATATCAGGATTTTCATCTTCATCAGCAAGTTTTAACATCAAGTTGAATTCATCCAAATTGTATGCTTCGACAGGTTTCTTGTGTTGACGAGGTTTTTGAATTTTGTATAACATAGGATTGGCTTCTCTTTGAATGATATTTTCCTGAACTGCAAGAGCAAAAATAACATTAAGAAGCATTAAGTAATTTTTTGTTGATTTAGGACTTACGTGGGAACAGAGAAAATTAATATATTCCTGAATATTTCTTGGTGAAATTTTGCGTAATCTCGCATCTCTAAAGTAATTTTGCAAGCCATAGGGCTTCGAGTTGTAATATGCCGACTTGTAGCCTTTGAGTGTTGTAGGGCTAAGAAATTGCGTATAGGTAGAAAAATACACATCGGCAAACTCTCCGAAGGTTAAATTGTAATCGTGGCTTAGCGATGAACCTCTTGAATATTCCAATTCCTTTTCAGCTAAGAATCTCTTTACTTCTGCCAAGGTTGTTCCATCTGGAAAAGTTTTTGTAGTTCTTCTTCGTTTGCCATCAATATAACGAGGAAGTTCATAACTCACTTGATAGTGGGTACCAGTTTTATTTTTCACTTTTCTGATACTGGATATAGCTACCATCTCCTTTCTAGAGAATAATATATCATTATTTATTGCTTTATAGCATATCGGGGCAGAGAAACCCTGCCCCTGAATTTTACTGTCTTGACATATCATCAATTAGTTTTTCGATGACTTCTGTCATTCTTTCATCTACGATTTTGAACTCAGTAATTTTTGAAAATACATTTCCGCTTTCAAGAGTAATATTATCTACCGATATCAGAACTAAATATCCTTTTAAACAAGAATAATCTGCTTGTCTGAAAATAGTACTCGTCAAACCCAAATCACGTTGAACACCATTATAAACTGCATCTCTGAATGTTGTAGTAAACTTGAATAAACAAACATCGTAATTATCAGCTAGAAACGCAATATAATATTCGCCACAATGTTTCATGCTCGGCGAACAATTCATAATGTAGCCGATGTAGCTTCCGCTATATGGAAATCCCCACTCTTTTTTGAATACAAAATCCTCACCATTACCTTGAATATAGTCAAAAAATGTATTTTTAGCCAAACAATAATTACTGATGTTTTCCTCGTTGAATCTATACCTTCTTACAATCTCAGCATCTTTTTCTGTTAACGAGGTGATTCTATAACCGCAAAAATTATATACATTATTGCTACTTTGCGGTTTGGTAACAGGTTGTGGTTCGTTAGGCTCGCTTTTTTCTGGGACACTTTCATCAATCTTATTTTCTTCCATTTCAGCATTTACAGATACATTTGTTTCAGTTACTGTTTGAGTACTTACATCAGCACCATCATCATCTTTGTTGGTGTCATTTACAATTGAGCTTAGTTCATTACTTTCGTCAAGTTCATCCAGTATGCTTAAATCTAAATCCTCATCACATAAGTCAGGTCTGGTTGAAGGATTTGTATTTATACCTTCTTTTCTCTTTGGTATAGGCATAATTATTGTACCTCCTTATTATTTTGGATAAATTCGGGTATTAGTTCGAGTACTTCTTTGTATTTATCGTAATCAATAATTTTCATGTTTTTAGCAAAACCATTTTCAACAGACATAAAATACGGTTGACCGAAAAGCAATTTCAGGGCTTCGTCAACATCATCTATGGGCTCTACCAAGCCTGTCAAAACACTCTTTAATTCCTCATTGGAAAGTTTAAGTAAATATCTTTCTTCGTTGATAATAACATCAACATAACACAAATTATCGCTCATAGTTGCTGTGATGATAACAGCTAACGATGTTCCGTCCATTGTGACATCTGTTAATTTACCATAATTATTTTTTTCGGTATTAAACATACATAATTTTTCTTTCATAAATTTACGATAGCTCTTATATAAGCCAATTAGATTTTCCATTCCACCGAAGTACTCAAACTTAATTAATTGATTTTTTGAAAATTCGTTCATATTAAAATTACTCCTTTTAGTTTTTGTTTTGTTCACACCCTTCCACCCTAAATTGGCAGAAGGGTGATTTTTATTTGGCGAATTCGACGCCTCGTACATATTCATAACCTTTAATTTTGCATGTTACAAAGGGAATACCTCTATCGATATAATACGCCTTGTATAGTTTCCAAAACTTCTGACATTGTAAAACCTCAACAGAATTGTCATAACAATACTTGGTATAAGCTTTGTAAATATCGCTTCTTTTCATAGAGTTTTCGCTTTTGAGGTTAAGGTTGAATACAATGTATTCAGCGACAGGATTAAGTGACCTTTTGTATTTATCAAGTTCTCTCTTACATGCTGCACATTGAGAAAACACAAAATTATTCTTTCTAAGTCGCTGTAAACCTTTTAGTGCCCAATGGAAAATGCCAGACAATTCATGCTCAAGTTTATCAATCAGTTCTACATCTATGTTTTCTTTTGTAATAGTCTTATTAAATGGAATTATAAGTATTTTTCTAAAGAAGCCGTATGATAAATCATCACATTCAGGCAAAGTGTTGAAAAGAAGCACCAATTTAGTGTGTAACTTTACACTCAAAGCATCCTTATATTTGCGATTAACTTCACAAGTATCACCACTTACAACTGCCTTGAAAATTTCTGAGTTGACCTTTCCGCTTGAGTTTTCTGCCGAAATATTAACATTGGAATTTATGAGCTGAGCCAATCCAAAAGTTCCGCTTAGTGCTGACAAACTCGTATTAGAATAATTACCCTCACCTACGAGCATTTGAATCAGCTTTGCAAAGACGCTTTTTCCGTTACAGCCTCCGCCTACTAAGAAAAATGCTTTTTCAGCTACAGTGCTGGTACATAAACAATACCCAAGCAATTCCTGCAGTACATGTTCTAGTTCATAATTACCACAGACTATATCAGCAATATATTTCTCGAATACAGGAGTATACATCCTATCGTTGTATTTGAATGGTAACTGTACAGTACTTAAAAATTCTGGGGAGTGTTCATACAGTTCAAAGTCATCAAGATTTAATATACCGTCTTGCAAGTTGATGTACTCACCATTATTGAAAGCGGTAGCGATCCGACTCACATCCCTGCGAATCGCTTTCAAGGCTAACTGTTCATGACTGGGCATCCATAAATCAAGCACCTGATTCATCATAAATTTAATAATCTTTCCAAGCTTTTGTTCACACTTTAGTTCATACACTCCTTTTTTCTGATTATACAAAGCGAGTTCTTCTTCATTAGATAGCGATACCACATCAGTATTTTTCAGAAAGAATCTAGCAAAAGTATTACAGTAAAATTCATAGCCGCCTTTGGGATGTTGCTCAAAGCCAATTCTTTTCAAATACAGTTCTTTTTCTTCTGATGTTGCATCTTTTGAAACTTCCTGAAAATCAGATTTGATATAGTCTCTAATTTTAATTTCTACTATATGGGATTCCATTATAGCCTCCTTAAACACCATTTTTGTCAGGTGGTAAAGGTGGGGTGTGAAAATAAAAACACGAAGGAGAAAACGAAATCAAACGCTTTATTTTTCAAAACACTTACCACCCTGACCACCCAAGGTATATATAAAACAAATAGCAGACCCCAACGTTGTAATATAAATCCGCTATTTGGAATTGTAAGAAATTTCCTTACTACTAATATATGCTCAAATTCATCAAATATTTACTTAATGTTACACAATTAGATTTTCATATTTGATAATTCGACAAATCTCAATTATATCATTATGTAAGATTTTCCAAATATTCATCAAAAAAATAATCTAACGAAACAAAAATACCGACAACACTCCCTATCAAGAGAATGTTGTCGGCTTTTCATCTGTGTTATTTATTTTCTTTTTAGTTTTCCATCAGTTTTTCGAATAAGGGTAAAGCTTCCTCAAACTTTTTATAATCAATGGGTTTAAATTCAATTACCATTCCTTCTTCAACCTGTACAAAGAACATTTTGCCGTTGATAAATTTGAATGATAAAATATCGTCTTTGCTGTATTCGCTTTCGGATTCAAGCATATTATGCTGAAGTTCTACTAAGCTTTCATAGATTTCATCTGACAGCTCAATACAGCAGCGTTCACCGTGGATAATAATATCAATGCAATTCTTATTTTCGAATACACACATTGAACGAACTATACCCGTGGTTAATCCTTCGGATGTAATACAGTCGATTTTCATAGGCGTTTTAGTGTCTTTTTCTTCTTGATATGCTACGTGGTTTGCACAAAGCATTAAAAATTCAGAAGCACCTCCAAAATAGTCCAACATTTTAATTTTTTCAACTTTGAGATTCATTATAAAATCTCCTTTCAAATTTTTTTACATCAATGATTGATGCTGTTTATAGTATACACTTTAGTTTTAGAATAGAGTTTTACAATTTGTAGAATTCTTTTGAGTGAGCTGAACAATAAACTTTGGGTTATGCTTTATTTGGCTTTTGTGCTATTTGATTTAGCTTTACCGATGATGGCTTGACTTGGCTTTTTAATTTTAAATTCTTGCAACCCCCAAACAGAACTACTTGCACGAATTCCGAGAAATAGAGGATGGGGAGCAGGAGTAGGTTCAATATTTCTATCCATAGTTGTAATCTGGTAGAGCTTACCTTTGGAACAATGCTTCAAAAACATATTGAAAATACGCACTTTGGAATCTGAAACAGCTTGAGAATTCTGCATTGAATTGCCCCAAGCAATTACAAACTTTGAATTAGAAAACTCCTTGCTATTAATTAGTTTTTCGATATACTGCATATTTTCTTCATCAATAGTTAATCCTCGCTGACTTGTTACAGCTTTTGAAAACAGATTAACAATATGAAGCTCGCTAAATCCTAACTCCTGCATGTGAGAAACAAGGTGGTTGAGGGTGGAGTCGTTAGAGAAAATATTTTCCGCTGTTCGTGTAGGGTAAAGTGAAATTAGATATCCGCACTCACCCTCGCAACCAACTAATCTTTTTGTTAGCTCGTATGTTTGTAACCCGTCATCGGATGTTACAATTTCAGTTTCTACTATTGATTTATAATTTTTCAATTAAAGTTCTCCTTCCATTATTGAGTCAAAAACATCTTTTTTGCCTATAATCTCAATAACATTTTCATTATTTAGAGCTATAAGACTTCTACAATAACCACCTGCTATTTGCTCAATATACTCAAATCTTTCTTCATTTATAGGTGACGATAATCCAAATTGAGTATAATCATAAAAATCAGATGAGCTTTCTACATAAAAAATCGCTCCGATGGATTCAATAGAACCTTCGGAGCATTCATATTTATATGTATTAAGCAGATAATTTAGTTGATTCTCAATGTGCTTTTTAATACAAACATCTGCAATTAAATCCAGATCATCTTTACAGGCAATCTTAATCATTTCAGTAACCCCTTATGTGGCTTTTTGCCTGTACAAAACAAAGCTATTGCACACATAGCACCTTCCAAAAGGCAAGTTACTGATACTGTTGACACAGTTAAAGCCATAATCATTCTTTAGCCCCCTTCTTAGTTTTATTAAGCAAGCATAATACTGCTAAAGTTCCGAAAAATCCAATCATAAAATATTTGATAATAATCATCCTTTCATTAATAATCTTCTGCCAGTATCATTGTTGATAATCCTGGCTCTAAAATAATATAAACTTTTTCTTCTACTGGATTATTTGTAAGCAATACACACTCCTCTCTGAATTCAGGTTCTTCCTGATGATGTTTGATATGCTGTACTCCGTTTTTGACAGTCAGATTGAATGTTTGCAACCAATCTTTGTCCTCATCCATCATATCAACCATATACCACATCATAAGCTGAATTTCCTCGGGAATACGATTCGACAAATTAGAACTAACGCACCGCATATACTCACCTCCTTGAATATATAAAAACTCCTCATCTGTCATTAAACAAATGAGGAGTTAATTCTATTTATCTAACATAATACATATCAGATCTTTTTAAATCTGATGCAGCACTACTTCCATTTACAAATGTTTTTGTCCCACTATCTACATTTTGTCCTGTTGAATCATACTTACGTTTCCATCCAGTTGTATTTTCAAAACGCACATAATTTATACCAGAGTTAAAAATTGATCCTGTGCCGATATATTTAACAGAGTTAGGAATATCAAGTCGTTTAACATAAGGGCAATCAGCAAATGCATATTTCCCGATTGTTGTTACAGTACTGCTCAGATTGATTTCTTTAATTGATAAACAACTATAAAATGCATAACTTCCTATTTCAGTTACACCTTCGGGAACAGTGAGAGTAGTTACAAGCTCATCATTGATATACAAGTCGGCACCGTATCTATAAAAAGGACTTGATTCATAGTTAGCGAATGAAATAGCACACCAATCTGCAACTGTTCCGTAATACTTAACTGTAGTAATATTGTTAGTGTTAAGGAATGCATCTTTTTCGATCGTTGTTATCCCTGACGGAATCGAAATTGATGTAAGGTTCTCACAATCTGAGAATCCTGAATCCAATATCTGTGTTACTTTTGCTCCGTTATAAGTTTCAGGTATAATGATTTCATCTAAATATTTACACCTTCCACTTTTCACACCATAAGTACCATCCGAAAGAGGATAGAAATCCAATCCTGATGATGACACATCGGAACTACTTACTATTGTTCCCAGATTGTCTGTTTCGCCATTAGTGTACGTGATAACAAGTTCACCGTTTACGATTTCCATATCTGAAATACCAATGCCAGTATCGCCCTTGTCACCTTTATCTCCCTTATCACCTTTGTTGCCCTTAACATTACCAAGGTTTAAAGTTTGAGAGTTAGTAAGAGTTACTGTTAAATTACCTTCTGCAGAAAGAGTAATAGTTTCAATACCTACACCATCTGTACCGTCTTCACCATCATTACCTACTACTTTTCCAACAATTGTTCTTTCACCATTGGAATACGAAAGCACTAACTCTCCATTTGAGTTAATTGTTGATGATGTAACACTAACACCGTCAGCACCTTGAATATTTCCGAGTTCCAAAGTAACGCCGTTGCTTAACTTAACAGAGAGCTCTCCGCTATCAGATAATATTACAGTATCAATACCAACACCATCTTTACCGTTTGCACCATTGGTACCATTTGCTCCATTTTCTCCGTCTTTGCCATCAGCACCTACAACTTTGCCAAGGTTTGTGGAATTACCATCCGAGTAGGTCAGTACAAGTTCTCCTGAATTATTTATAACAGCAGATGTAACACTTATGCCATCCTTACCATCAATACCATTAGTGCCTTTTATGTTGCCAAGGTTAATGCATGTGCCGTTTGTAAGCTCAACTGTTAATACTCCATCAGTTGAAATTAGTACATTGCTTATACCGACACCGTCTGAGCCGTCAGATCCGATAATCCTTCCGAGATTCGTTGACTTGCCGTCAGAATAGCTTAATACGAATTCTCCTGACTCGTTGATAATTGCAGAAGTAATACTTGTTCCGTCTTTACCATCAACACCTTTGATACTGCCAAGATTAAGGCTTGTACCGTTAGTGAGTACTACCGTAAGAATTCCGTCGTCAGATATTGTTACATTATCAATACCAATACCATCCGCACCATTCTTTCCGTCTGCTCCGTCTTTACCATTTGTACAATCTTTACCGTTAGTACCGTTTACACCATCTTTGCCAACAACTCTACCTAAGTTAGTACTGTTGCCGTTTGAATAAGTAAGCACCAATTCTCCATCAGTGTTTATCACAGATGATGTAACACCGACACCGTCAGCACCTTTAATGTTACCAAGATTCAATGAGGTTCCGTTGGTAAGTAAAACAGTTAAAATTCCGTTTTCTGATATGTTGACTGTTTCTATTCCTGTGCCATCTTTGCCGTCTTGACCATCTTTTCCGTTTTCTCCGTCTTTGCCGTCGGCACCATCCTTACCATCTGTTCCGTTAATGCCGTCAACACCGTCTTTTCCATCAGCACCAACTACTAAACCGAGGTTATCTGTGGTGTTATCAGAATAGGTAATAACAAGTTCACCATTTGCATTGATTTCAGATTTGATTATACCAATGCCATCTTTACCGTTAGCACCATCTACGCCATTCTCTCCGTTTGTACCATTAACTCCGTCGGCACCGTTTGAGCCAACTACTATACCAAGATTCTCGGTAGTGTTATCGGAATATGTAATTACCAATTCGCCATTGTCATTAATTTCGGTTTTTATGATACCTATGCCATCAGCACCATCCTTGCCGTCAAGACCATCTTTTCCATTTTCTCCATCTTTGCCATTATTGCCATCTTTACCATCAGTTCCGTCTGTTCCATCCTCGCCAACAATACAACCAAGGTTAATTGATGAATCATCAGAGAATGTAAGAACTAATTCGCCGTTGGTATTAATAGAAACATTTGATATTCCGATTCCATCCTGTCCGTTTTTACCGTCAACACCATCTTTTCCGTCTTTTCCATCATTTCCATTTTTACCGTCAGCACCATCTTTACCTATGATTATACCAAGGTTGGATGTAGTATTGTCAGAATAGGTTATTACTAATTCACCTTTATCATTAATTTCAGTTTTGGCAATTCCTATTCCATCAGAGCCATCTATACCATCATCACCATCAATACCGTCTTTGCCGTTAAGACCGACAACCGTACCAAGAGTAACCGAAGTGTTGTTTGAGTAAGTAATGACAAGTTCGCCTTTATCATTGATTTCGGTTTTGGCAACACCGATGCCATCTTTACCATCATTACCATTAACACCATTTGTTCCATCAATTCCATCTTTACCGTCAGCACCATCTTTACCTACGATTATGCCAAGATTAGATGTTGTATTGTCAGAATAAGAAATCACAAGTTCACCGTTTTCGTTAATTTCAGTCTTTGTGATTCCTATACCATCCGTACCATCTACGCCATCAATACCGTCTATTCCATCGGTACCATCTTTTCCGTTAAGACCTACAACAGCACCAAGATTAACAGATGTTTCGTTGGAGTAGGTGATTATAAGCTCGCCATTATCATTTATTTCTGTCTTTGCAACACCGACTCCATCTTTGCCGTCAGTTCCGTCAATACCATTAGTTCCGTCTTTACCAACAATCACGCCAAGAACAGAAGATGTATCATCAGAATAATTGATTACAAGTTCTCCATTGTCATTGATTTCAATTTTTGTGATACCTACACCATCTTCACCATCAACGCCGTTAGTACCATTAGCACCAACAACAATTCCGAGATTTTTAGTAGTATCATCTGAATATGTAATAATAAGCTCTCCGTCAGTGTTGATTTCTGTCTTGGTTATTCCGATACCGTCTTTACCATCCTTGCCATTTGTACCATTAACACCGTCAATGCCGTCTTTACCATCTACGCCATCTTTTCCATTAACGCCATCTTTACCGTCAGAACCTTTGATACAGCCAAGGTTTAACTGTGTTCCATTTGAAAGAGAGATTTCAAGTTCATCATTTTCATTGATTACGATAGTTTTGATGCCAACGCCGTCTACACCATCTTTACCATTTATGCCGTTAGTACCATCCTTACCATCTGAACCGTTAGTGCCGTCTTTTCCGTTGGTACCAACTACCAATCCCAAATTGTCGATATTTCCATTGGAGTATGTTAATATAAGTTCGCCAGATGGGTTGATTTCAGATTTGACTACACTGATTCCATCTTTACCATCAATGCCGTCTTTTCCGTCAGTACCATTAATACCGTTGGTACCGTCTGTTCCATCTTTACCATTAACTCCGTCCTTACCATCTGCACCATCTTTGCCGTTTGCACCTATAACTACGCCGAGATTAGCAGTTTCATTATTGGAGTATGTGAGGACTAACTCACCCTTAGAATTAATTTCAGCATTAATTACGCTAACGCCATCAGCACCATCCTGACCATCTTCGCCATCCATTCCGTCAGTGCCATCTTTACCATCAACGCCAATAATCACACCTAAATTATCGGTTGTTCCATCAGAATATGTAATAACTAATTCTCCCGATGAATTAACTTCGCTCTTTGTGATGCTTATGCCATCAATACCATCAACACCATCTATGCCGTTAGCTCCATCTGAACCATCGGTACCATCTTTACCGTCAATACCGTCTTTTCCATTAGCTCCAATTACAACGCCGAGATTGGCAACCTGATTATTGGAATATGTAAGTACTAATTCTCCGTTCTCGTTAATTTCGGATTTGATTACACTTATTCCGTCGATACCATTCATACCAACAACTTTATCCAAATTGACACTCTTACCATCAGAAAAACTGATCACTAATTGTCCGTCATCATTAATGCTTGCAGAAGAAATACTCACACCATCGGTACCATCTTTTCCATCCTTGCCGTTGGTACCATTCGTGCCATCCTTACCATCAGTTCCGTTTGTACCATCTTTGCCGTCTACGCCGTCTTTGCCATTAGTACCGTCAGCTCCATCTTTGCCGTCAGCACCGTCACTTCCAACTGCAACACCAAGATTAATTACACTATCATCGGAAAGAGTGATTAAAAGCTCACCTTTTGAAGAAAAGGAAGCAGTCTTAATACCTACTCCATCCTGCCCTGATTTTGCTTTAAGCGTATCAAGCCATTCATTCTCTGTTCCATCGTAACCGTTTTCAACTGCTATTTCATAAGCTGATTTACCTGAAAGTGAATCAAGCCAGTCCTTTACTGTACCTTCATATCCGTTTTGTACTGCTAATTCATAGGCTGACAAGCCGTCAGAAATAGTAGTTACTGGAGCAGATACTGGAATAGTTCCTTTCCCAAAGTTATTGGATAAACCAAAGCCTAACCCCAAAAGAAGCAAGATAATTATAATGATAATCAACAAGATTATTATCATATTCTTCTTGCTAATTCTCTTTTTAGGCTCGTTTTGTTTGTTGTTTTTGTTTTCCACCTAAACCACCTCTTAAACTTTAGTTAGAATTTTTGTCTATGTTGTCTTTGAGTATCTTACGAACCCATTTTTCTGTATAGCCATACTTAGTGGCAAGTTCCTTGATGTTATGACCATTGTATTCCTCAACAATCTGCATCACTATAAATTCCCGACTGAAAAGCTCAACAGGAAAGAAAAGCTGTGTTCCTCGGTATTTTCCGTGGAGTTTCAGAACTGCATCTATGCCAAGCAGTGCCGCAAGCTCGCTGTAAGCACCGTTTAAGTACTCACCTTTGATTTTATTAGTATTTATAGCTATCATACCTCTCATATGAAATCTCCTTTCTTAATTATAATTCATCAATTCGGAACTTCGTAGTGTCTGAGGACAGGTGACTTGTTCCTTGTAAAATTCCCAAAATATGACAAATTTTCTGCCTATCTTTATTGTAGCAGATGGCATTTCTTTGTTCTCTACATTTTGTAGAAAAATACGATTTATCTTATTTTTATAAAAGAAAGAACGACTACACACTAAAATCAGCATGTAATCGCTCTTAACACTTAGGTATTTAATAGTATTAAATTGTAAGTTTCTTTATCGCATTCATTTCGCTGTCATACATCCAAATCTTGTTTTGGGTTACAGTCATTGCCGAACACTTGAAATCTGTATAATGCTGATAATCGCTCAGACAAACAAATTCATTAAATTCCTCGCCGTCAAAAGAATGTACATAGCTTTTATTATCCTTCTTTACAGTTAAATACAAAGTGTTGCTATCGGCAAAACAAACTCTGTCAAATAAAGTGTCCCCAGGAATTTCATATTGATTTAAGCAATCACCATCAACTGATAATTCATCAAGCATATAGAAGTTATTGCTGATGTCATAAATCCGATCATTTGCTACTGCAATGGGCGAACAGTTTACCGAACCGATTTGGCACCATCTGTCTGTATCAATCAAATCTTTTCCGAATGCATTGCAATATAACATTCCATCAGAGAAGAACATACCCTTAATATCTGATATATAGGACTGAGGTGCACTGTATACGGGATTGCTGTCTATCTCAAAATCCTTGCTCAGAGAATAAATATAGCCTTTATCGTTATTAGTAGTGACTATATAAAGACTATCAGTGTAAGTGTTATATAAAAGCTCACATTCTTCTATTGCAAGAGTAGTCGGCAAAATTTTATCTGTTCCCAATGAAGATTTAATGTGATATTCATCAGATGTTTTTTCCAGATACGCCATAGTTCCGTTATTAAGCGAAGTTAAGGAAAGAAGCTCACCATCTAACTTTTCGGCAACTTCTACCTTTTTAGGTTCTTCCTTTTCCTGAACATTTGTAGTCTGCGGAACGATGCTACCCGAATTTTCTGTGGATATTTGATTTGTGGTTTCATCCTGCGGTGCTAAAGAAGTATTCCCGTTAAAGTGTTTCTCAAAAACTAAATACGCACCAACAAAAAGAACAGCAACAGCCAAGAGTAATGCTATCAACTTAATAGTTGTCTTTTTTCTATTCAGGACTTTCTCAAGATCTTTTTTTAAGTGCTGTACGGATGTGTATCTTTTTTTAGGGTCAATTTCGATACATTTTTCAATTATCTTTTTCATTCGTCCCTTGTAAAGGCACTTGCGATTACCCGAAAGGTATTCTCCGCAAAGCATCCTGTGCATAGTAACACCGAGGGAGTATATATCAGTTCGGGGTTCAGACTGACCATATCCATAGTGTTCGGGAGATGCATATTCCTCAGTTCCGAACAACTCCGTATTTTTACTTGCTTCCTTTTTGTATGTTCGTGAAATGTCAAAATCAAAGAGCTTAACTCTATTATCATCACAAATCATTATGTTGGATGTGTTGATGTCGTTATGGATAACAGGCGGTTGCATTTTATGAAAGTCCGTTAAACCTGAGCAAACCTCTGAAATGATTTTTGCTGTTTCTTTTTCCGAAAACAGCCCTTTATCCTCGATGATTCCCTCAATAGTTTTACCGCTTAACATTTCTTCAAGGATGTATGTATTTCCACCTGCATAAACATATTGATACACCAGTGCTACATTGGGGTTTTTCACTTGAAGCAAAGCATCACATACAGTAGAAAGATTACGATTTTTGCACACCCTCAGAATACAGGTGGTATGAGTTGCTTCATACAACACAACACTAAGCTTTGTTTTTTCGGTTTCCTTTATATCTTCAAGATGTTTGATTTGTGACATAAAGAAATCCAGTTTGATTTCTTCGTTTCTATTCATCATCCTTCTCCTTGAAAAAACGCATTTTTGAGTTTTGGCTTTTCAGGAGCATATCAATTTCTTCAAGGTCGAGTCCTTTTTTCATACCATAAATTATAATTGCATCCTCTTTATTTTTTGCATAAAGTTCTTTGAGCTTTGCAAGCTTCAACAATTCGTTTAGTTCTTCTATCGTTGCACCCAAGGCAAGTGCTGTTTTAATAATCAACTCTTTTTTAGGTGTTCTTGTTTCGTTGACAGTTGCATAAAAGGTTGACTCGGGAATATCAGCAAATCCGCAAATTAAAGAAAAACTCTTGTTGTATTTCTCACAGAGTTCTTCAACCCTTTGGCGTAATGTAACCTTTGGCAGTTCTTTCAATACCTTTTGCATATCTTCCCAAGTTTCTGCTTTTTCAATTTTGTTCTCATACTTTTCTGTTAATTCAGCCATTTTCTCACCTGCTAACTAAAAATGTATCATACAGTAATTATAATACAGTAAACAGGATTTGAAAAGCCCTGATAATTTACACGACTTGCTAAACTGATTTAAGTGTAGTATACTTGGATAAAGATTGAGATTTTTCATTGGGAATAAAGTGGGAATAAACCTGAGTTGGTATCTGATTTTTGGTAATATTTATTTGACGAATGACTATGAAAGTCTTGGGAGTTAACAATCGTTGAAATCGCACTACAATGCGATTTTTGGCTCCTTCAAGTCCCGTCACTCGCACCAAGAGGATACCAAGTACGGTATCCTCTTTTTTGTTGCTTAGAAATAACTACGCTTTCCGGAATGTGACATCTTTAATATTATAAGCTTTACAGGCTAAAAGACTGTTTGTCAACAAGTTTTCAACATGGAGGTTTGCGGAAAAAAACCTTTAACAATTCCCCTCAATTCATTTCTTTTATATTACTTTTAATTATTTTTTATTACGTTTAGTTATATTATAGTGGGGTGGAAAACGGGCGAAGATATTAGACAAAACCTTTATAAAAAATCATATTCTTTTCTGTTGTTTATGCAAAGGGCAGACAGTTCTTCGGTGTATGTGGATTTTGTTTTCTTTGAGCTTTGTATTTTGTTATGCACATGCCAGTGCCTTATAATAAGCAAATCTTTAAGTGTAAGCAGAAATCCCTTTTCTATAAGCTCGGTTATTGTGTTTTCGTCTATTTTGAACAGGCACAGGGGAATAGAGGGGTTTATAACCACACCTTCGTCGTCGGCGTGAGCCATCAGCCCGAAATATAAATTTATTGCTTCGTTTGAAAGTTTACGAAAATCTATGCTTTCAATTAAATCAATTGAGAAACAGCGTCTTTTTGCCATTTTAAATCCTCCTGAATTAATGTTTTTGCTTAGGGGTACGAATCTCCAAAAAATTGCATAGTTTTATGCAATTTTTTCAATTGAAGACGAAATTTTTGATAATAAAGGAGTTTGGGCGGTAAAGAATAGCAGCTTAAGCGTTGCATTGAGCCTTTCGTTGTTGTATAATTGAATAAAATATTTATTAGGAGGATTATATGAGACTTGTACTTACCGACAGGGATATATCCTTTAAATCGAAGAATGTTGAGGTTAGAAAGATCAATTTAAAATCCTTAAAGAATTTTAACGGCAACGATGACGTTATTGCTGTAGTAGGTACACGTGCTATGGCTGAGGTGTGTGCAGAAATGAATCTGCCTTGTCTTAAGCTTTTTCAGCTTACCAGTGCAGGTTTTGATAAGGTTCCTTTAAATACCTTCCGGGATAAAAATATTTCTGTTGCAAATGCAGGCAATGTTTACAGCATACCCATTGCAGAAACTGTGGTTTATGGTATTTTATCTGTGGCAAAAAAGCTCAGACTTAATCCTAATAACCGTCGCTTTAAGCTTGCTCGCGGTTATTCCTATATAACAGAGCTTGAAGGTAAGAAAGCGGTTATACTGGGAGCAGGCAATATTGGCACAGCAGTTGTTCAGAGGCTTTCAGGTTTCAGTATGACCATTGACGGATATGACTCTTATTGTACCGAAAAACCTCAGTATAACAAGATTATCCGCGGTAAAGAGGAGCTTATAGATAATCTTTGTGAGTACGACTACGTAATCTCAACCCTGCCTGATAATGAGCAAACCCGAGGTATAATCGATGATACGTTTTTATGTAAGATGAAGAAAACAGCTGTGATTATTAATGTGGGCAGGAACGCTGTTTTTAACCAAAAAGATTTGTACAAGGCTCTTAAGTCAAAGAAAATCGGCGGAGCGGTGCTCGATATGTTCGAGGTGTTGCCTAATCCCGTTACCAATCCCTTCAGGAGGCTGAGAAATGTTGTGGTGCTTCCCGGGGTTGCGGCAATTTCTGTTGAGGTGAAAAAACGGCTTGATGCTCATATTTGCTCAAATTTGAATCATCTTGTTTTAGATGAGCCTTTGGAATTTGTTATAAATTAAACATTTTTGTTTACTGCCTTGCTTTAGTTAGCAGGGCAGATTTTTTATGCCTTTACTTTCCTTGATTATTAAAACCGCTTTTGCAATAATAGCTATGAGGTGATTAATATGGCTAAAAAGGGAATGAGAAGGTATTTCCCCGAACACGAAATTAGGTTTGCAAAACTTTCATAATCATATTCGAATGAACATTTAGCACATTTCTTTTTTAAAACCATAGCTAACCAAAACCCGTCAATCGATTTCATCAAATTCATTAAAGTTTATTGGAGAACCATCAAGAAAAGTTATTGAATGTAATTCATTCTTTGTTAAATCTTTTATAAAAATGCAATACTCATCAGCACAGCCACCAACAAACTTCATTTTTGGTATGTTGATTTGCTTTGAATTACATATCCAAAGGCAAAGCTCGTTATTCGCCCAAAATCTTGTGAGTATAAGCTTTTCGCCATTATATAGAACAACTTTTTCAATCATAATAGTTCACCTATTATTCAATGGTTTTTTATTATTATACCATTCAATCGTCATTATGTCTATCGCATAAAATGCCCGTAAACGGCATATTTCGAGATCTTGGGCTAAAAGGTATATTCAAAAAACAATAATAATTTATTGTTTTCACTGTTGACTAATAAAATAGAATTTGTTATTATCAATTCAGGAGGCGATATGTATGAAAAAGTTTATTTGCGTTCTTCTGGTTTTAACTTTATGTTTTTCAATGGCAGGGTGTGTGCAGACTTATAGCACGGTTGATGATTATCATATGATATACGATAATGTATATGAGGCCAATAAAACCTTCACTAAAGCAGGTCAGAAAGAAACTCTCCTTGGCTGGGGAGAGTATATGTATTGCTCATATATGTTGCTTTTTCCAAGGGAAGCTCCCGAAAATCTCCTTGAATTTGAGTATTACTGGGCTCAAGTCATTGATTATGATGATTACGGAATTTATTTTTCCTACAAGTTGGATGAGGATAAATTCACGGACTTCAAGAATAAAATAGGTGAGTTTTCCATTACATATAATGGTCAGGTTAACAAGCCTGTTTTTCTTGAGGATACCTTTGAGTATCCTACTTATATTCTGTCCTGGAGTAAGGATGTTGAGGACGGTGGCTTTTGCGAGTATATTATGCTGGACGAAGAAAGCTGTACGGTTATAAATGTATATCTGCTTTTTTACGGTTTGGATGACCTTCAGAGCAAAGCGGATTTTAATATTCTTCCCAAAAGGAAAACCTGTAATGAAATCTTTGATTCAATGCCAAGTACCATAGGCTTTGCCAAAAATGTGGGCTACTGTGTTTACGCTTTCAGGGACGAAGAAAACAATATGTTTATCCCTGAGCTTAAAGACCTGGTCTATGATACAGGATTTCTGGAAAATTTATAATACCTTAATATGTGCCTTAAAGCTATCAACAACTGTTGGTAGCTTTTTTTGTGCCTTTACTTTCCTGAATTTTTTTGCTGTCTTGACCCATAATAGGGTAGAGGTGATTAAAATGGAAGAAAAGAAATGGCGAAATGACGATATGGGTGGGGTTGTGCCTTATATCAGGTCTTATCACGCAGTGCCTTTTGATAATATGAACGAAATTCTCCCCATTTTCAGCGGTGTGGACAACGACCTCGGCGTGGAAAATATGGAAAGCGATATGGATTTTACCGCCGCTGACAAAGAGGATTTCAGAAAGAAACAACACTGATATGAAATCTTTATGGCAGGAAAGCTTTACCTTGCCTTCTTTTGATGAACTGAAAGGTGAAATCTGTACCGATGTACTTATAATCGGTGCAGGGCTTTCGGGGCTTCTGACAGCTTTCTTTCTAAAAGAGCGAGGGGTGGATTGTGTGGTGGTTGAAAAAGGGCGAATTTGCTCTCATACCACTGCACGTTCAACGGCAAAGATTACCGCTCAGCACGGGCTTATTTACAGTAAAATTCTGAAATCCTACGGCAAAGAATATGCTCAGATGTATTATGAGGCAAATTCTCAGGCGGTAAATTCTCTAAAAAAGCTTTGCAAAGCGGCAGGATGTACTTTTGAGGAAAAAGCAAATTTCGTTTACAGATATAATATGAACAAGCTAAAAGAGGAAGCCAAAGCCCTTGAAATACTGAACGTGCCTTATATTTATTCCGAGGTTTTGCCCTTGCCCTTGACTGCTTCAGGAGCAATCGGCTTTGAAAATCAGGGGCAGTTTAATCCCTTGAAGCTTGCTGAGTTTGTGTCAAAAAAGCTTAAAATTTTTGAGAATACAAAAGTTAATGAAATGATAGGCACCACAGCTATTACTGAGTTTGGCAAAATCAAAGCTAAAAAAGTGGTTGTAGCCACACATTTTCCTTTTATTAATAAGCATGGGAGCTATTTTTTAAAGCTTTATCAGCATCGCTCCTATGTTATTGCTCTTAAAAATGCCGAAAAGCTTGGTGCTATGTACGTTGACGACAGCAAAACTGGTTTTTCTCTGAGCAGCTTCGGCGATTGCCTTCTTCTTGGCGGAGGCGGGCACCGTACAGGAAAGAAGGGCGGAAGCTTTGCTGAGCTGAGGGAGTTTAAAAATGAGTATTATAAAAATACTCAGGAGGCTTTTAACTGGGCGGCACAGGATACCATAAGCCTTGACGGTATTCCATATATAGGGAACTATTCCAAAAACACTCCTGATTTATATGTGGCAACGGGCTTTAATAAATGGGGAATGACGGGTTCTATGGTAAGCGCCCGAATCATAAGCGGAGAGATTTTAGGTAAGCCTTTGGATTTCTCACCTGTTTTTTCGCCTTCAAGAAGCATTTTAAAACCTCAGCTTCTTGTTAACGGATTTGAGACTACCAAAAATCTTCTTACCCCTACAACAAAAAGATGTCCTCATTTAGGCTGTGCCTTAAAATATAATAAAGCGGAGCACACGTGGGACTGTGCCTGCCATGGGTCCAGATTTTCTGAAAGCGGAAAAGTTCTTGACGGCCCTGCAAATGGTGATTTAAAAATGAATTAATAAAAACCCCCCTGTCAATACTAAAAAAAAAGTAGTGACGGGGGTTTTGTTGTGCAGTATGGAAAGGTTGAAATCTGCGGAGTAAACACCGCAAATTTAAAGGTGTTAAGTGAAAAGGAAAAGCAGGCTTTGCTTCAGGTTATGAAAAACGGAACAGAAGCCGAAAAAAGAGCGGCACGAGATAAAATGGTGCAGGGCAATTTACGCCTTGTGCTTTCGGTGGTTCAGCGTTTTGTTAATAGGGGCGAAAATCCCGACGACCTTTTTCAGGTGGGAGTTATCGGGCTTATTAAGGCGATTGATAATTTTGAGTGCGACAGAGGAGTAAAGCTGAGCACCTATTGTGTGCCTATGGTTATTGGCGAGATACGAAGGCATTTAAGGGATTCGGGTGCCGTAAGAGTAAGCCGAAGTCTGAGAGATACAGCTTACCACGCAATGCAAATTAAAGAGCGTCTTACAACCCTAAGCGGCAAAGAACCTACGGTTGAAGAAATCGCTAAGGAGATGAATATTCCTAAGGAAAACGTGGTTATGGCATTGGAATCGGTTGTAGCGCCCGTATCGCTTTACGAGCCTGTATTTACCGACGGCAACGATACCGTTTACGTTATGGATCAAGTAGGAGACAAAAACGACGACGTAAGCTGGCTTGAGGAATTAAGCCTTAAAGAGGCAATCGCGAAGCTTTCTGAGCGTGAAAAGCGGATTTTAGCTCTCAGGTACTTTCAGGGAAAAACCCAGATGGAGGTGGCTGAGGTTGTGGGGATTTCTCAGGCACAGGTCAGCAGAATAGAAAAGTGTGCATTGGAAAATATTAAAAAAGGTTTATAACTTGTAAAATGCCTCTTGACAAATTGGTTTACGTTATGTAAACTAAAGGTAGGGAATCCCGAATAATTGTCAGGAGGTATTTATATGAGCGATTACAGATTAGGTCAAATTGAGGCCCAGTTTGCAGATATTATCTGGAAAAATCAGCCTCTTGCTTCTTCTGAGCTTGTGCGTTTAAGTCTGGATGAACTGAATTGGAAAAAATCCACCACCTATACGGTGCTCAGACGCCTTTGCGAAAGAGGAATTTTTGTTAACGACGGTGGCACAGTAAAAGCGCTAATTTCTCGTGAGGAATTTTACTCCAGGCAGAGCACAGAGTTTGTAGAGGACTCCTTCAAGGGTTCTTTGCCTGCGTTTTTAGCGGCATTTACCAAGAACAAAAGCCTTTCTCAGGAGGATGTTAATGAAATCAGGAGGATGATTGACTCCTACGAGGAGGGCTGAGTATGAACCAGTTTTTACTTACCCTCTTAAATATGAGCGTGGTCTCAAGCTTGCTTATACTTGCGGTAGTGGTATTAAGGCTTGTGTTCAAAAAAGCACCTAAGGCTATATTCTGTTTTTTGTGGGCGTTGGTGGGGCTAAGGCTTATTTGTCCCTTTAGCGTTGAAAGCACATTAAGCCTTGTGCCTCAAAAAGAGCCTGTAACCTATATAGCAGAGCAAGCTGAAAAATACAGTAACATAGCAGAGCCTGCAAGAATAAACAGCAATACAGTAAGCTACAATACTCCCGAAGCCTCTGTGACGGTAACTACTCAGGCGTCTGCCGATTATGATTTCTGGAGCTTGGCAAGTAAAGCCTTGCCCTATGTGTGGGCAGGCGGTGTTTTTGCCATGGCACTTTCAAGCGTTATAAGCTACATAAAGCTTCGTAAAAGTATGCTTGCATGTATCTGTAAAAATGATAATGTTTACCTTTGCGATGGAATAAAGTCCCCTTTTATTTTAGGGGTTATAAAGCCTAAAGTTTACATTCCTTCTCATCTTAACGAGGAAGAGCAAAGGGTGGTTATCGCCCATGAAAAAGCTCACCTTAAGAGGCTTGACCATTTGTGTAAGCCTTTGGGGTTTGTGATACTTGCCATTCATTGGTTTAATCCCCTTGTATGGCTTTCTTATGCTTTGCTTTGCAGAGATATTGAGGGTGCCTGCGACGAATATGTTGTAAAGAAAATGACGGGAGAAGATAAAAAGCTTTATTCCTATACTTTGCTTTCCTGCAGTGCACCAAGGCATATGCTTACTGCTT
Source organism: Ruminococcus sp. (assembly GCA_017456845.1). Classification (GTDB taxonomy): domain Bacteria; phylum Bacillota; class Clostridia; order Oscillospirales; family Acutalibacteraceae; genus Ruminococcoides. The sequence goes on along the minus strand of JAFTIP010000026.1, from coordinate 16,070 downwards.
GCCCTGTTGCCTTTGGCGAGGTAAGCGTAAAGGCGAGGGTGAAGTCGGTTTTAAACTACAAAAAGCCTGCTTTCTGGATTATTATTACCGCTGTAGTTGCCTCAATAGCTGTGGCTGTACTGTTTATGACAAACCCCGTGGAAAAGAAAACCGAAGTTTTTAAAACCCCCGAAGAGCTTATTCATCAGGTGATTATGGAAGAGGAAAAGTTCCTTGATCCTATGTATCCCGGTAAAGATAGCTTTGCCTGCGAAAGTCACTACATTTTTGACGTAGAAGAGCTTGGAAACACCAAAGCCTATTACCTTTGGGTGGCATATATGGAGTATGCTCTTGAAGACGGACAGCTTATGGAAGGCGATGGCGGTGTAGGGCCTAAAGTGATTACAATGACCAAAGCTCAGGATGGTTCAGGCGGTTATGAGCTTAAGGAGTATTGGGAACCGGTAGACGGCAACGGCTACGGCGACAGCATAAAGGCAAAATTCCCTACACACCTCCACAACAGAGTGCTTCACGGAACAACGCAGGACTGTGTTTTAGAGGAAACCCAAAAATTAGCTGCTGAGCATTTTGGAATTGAGACTCCTACCGCTGACCCTGAGCAGTACCCACGTTTTACGGGTGAAATCTTAAAGGTTACTGATGAATATTACCTCATTGCACCTACCGAGGGCGAAATTATTATGGGGCAGAGTATTGATAAAATTTATGTTTACCACGGCGGTGAGGATAACTTTATAGAGGGCGAGCTTGTTACGGTTTATTACAACAAGATAATGGATGACACTAACCCGCCTATATTGGGTTCAATCAACGGCATAAGCCTGATAATTGAGAACTTCCGCCGTGACCCTCCCGCAAGTGTGGATTTTTACCGTATTATTACTGATAGCGGCGAAAAGAAAGCTTCGGCAGGTGTTGACGTGACGGAGGATGAGCTTAAGAATATAGAGGTTTACAGGTACACTCCTGAGGGTTCTTGGCCGGAGGCTGACATGGTTACTGACGGAACAACCAAGGTGTATAACGAAAGATTTTCGCCCTATGTTTTAATTGACAACAATACGGGTTATGCATCCTTCGTATATTCTGACGGCAGTTATATAACGGGAGCTTTCAGTAAAACCGATGATGCACTCACCATAGCTTATTACGATTATGCCTCTTATATTAACGGTAACGGCAGGTCAAAGCTTGTGTTTGATGTTACAGGCGAAGGTTATGCTTTTAATAAAAAAGCCTCGGATTTTTTAGAAACCAATCTTTTTGAGATTGACGGAAAATATACCGATAAACTGCCTAAAGACGCAGTGTTTAAAAACGATTACGATTTGGAAGTTAAGTTATATTATAATTGAACCGAATGTCCCTGTGTTTCGTAAATGAAATACAGGGATATTTTTTACAAAATTCTTGACAAAAAGGTTTATTGATAGTAGACTATAATAAAGAGGTCGATGACTGATAGACCTCTAAGGGTGTTTCCGATTCACTCTAAAAGGAGATTGTAAAAATGGATGAAATGAAACTTGGTGTTGTAGAGGCCAAATTTGCCGACCTTATATGGCAAAATGAGCCCCTTACATCCGGCGAGCTTGTTAAGCTTTGCGAGAGCGAGCTTAACTGGAAAAAGTCCACGTCCTACACAGTTTTAAAAAAGCTTTGTGACCGTGGCATTTTTAAAAATGAGAGAAGTGTGGTTACTTCTCTGATTTCTAAAGAGGATTTTTACGCTTTGCAAAGCGAAAAATTCGTAGAGGCTACCTTCGAAGGCTCACTGCCTGCTTTTTTGGCGGCGTTTACTAAACGCAAGGCATTAAGCAAGGCAGAAATTGAAGAAATTAAGGAAATGATAGACCGTATAGGAAGAGAAAAATGAGCGAAATATTCTTTACTATTCTTAATATGAGTCTTGTCTCAAGTATGCTTATTGTGGTTTTGCTTATTCTGAGACCCTTACTCAAAAAAGCTCCGCGGGCACTTTCTTGTGCCCTGTGGGCGCTTGTGGGTGTAAGGCTTATATGCCCTTTTACCTTCGAAAGCTTTTTAAGCCTTGTACCCGACCCTGAGCCCATAAGCAAAGAGACGTTTGTATCCTTTGAGACTTTTACTCAGGATGCAGAGCTTATTGATATGGGTCAGGTTACAAATATTATATCAAACACGCTTGCTTCCCCTGCAGGAGCAAGTATTAACCCTATGCAGGCAATCTCCTTGGTCGCCGCTTTTATATGGGCGGTGGGTGTAGCGGTAATGCTTATTATCAGTCTGGTAAGCTATTTTCGTCTTACAAAAACGTTATCGGCTTCTTTAACCACAGACGGCAACGTTTTTATTAACGACCATATTCCGTCGCCCTTCGTGTTGGGATTTTTTAAGCCTAAAATTTATATTCCGTCTTCCCTGACAGAGTATGAAAAGGCTTACGTAATTGCTCACGAAAACGCCCATATAAAGCGTCGCGACTACCTTTTTAAGCCTTTAGGGTATTTAATACTTTCCCTGCATTGGTTTAACCCGTTTGTCTGGGTTGCATATATTCTCCTTTGCCGTGATATTGAAAGTGCCTGCGACCAGAAGGTTGTAAGTAAAATGGACGACGAAGGTAAAAAGGAATACTCAGAGGTTTTGCTTAAATTAAGCTTACCCTCAAAGAAAATCAGAGCCTGCCCCGTTGCCTTTGGCGAGGTAGGGGTAAAGTCCCGTATAAAGGGTGTGGCTACATACAAAAAGCCTGCCTTCTGGATTAGTGTTGCGGCGGTGGTGCTGGTTGCCGCCTTTGCCTTAGGGTTTCTTACAAACCCCGTAAGTGCTGAGGATGAAAACCTTTGCTACAGCATTGACGATGCAGTTTCAAGGGCAATAGTTGAAAATAATAAAACCGAAAACAGTCATTTGCATTTTTGTGCAGAAAACTACGTTGAGCTCAAAACCCTGACTTTCAGAGACGACGTAACCGTTTACGTGTGGGCGTACTACGCAGAGTATGAGCTTTCTGAAGGCAGAGTAAGCCTTCGTTTTGAAAGCTATAAGCCGGCAAAAATAAGGTTAAAAAAACAAAATGATATTTATCATTTGTTAGATTACTCTGTGTCGGATTTGCGTAATGATCAGGTGTGGGTCGAAGAAAATTTTCCCGCAGAGCTTTATGAAAGTGCACTGTATACACCCGGATATGGCAGAGAACAGAAAAACGCGGCTCTAAGGCTTGCTCAAGAGCATTTTTCGGTTGACACTGATATAAACGAGTTTTTCCCTGTGTTTAATGCCGAGGTTACTGAAATTACCGAAAATTACATTTACGTTTCTCCCTTAAAGGGCGAAAACGTAAGTAAAAACACCTTCGAAAACGTTGCTTTAAGCACAAGGAAACTTTCCGCTACAAGCTATAGACCTTTTACAGGCGATATAGTCAGAGTTCAGTATATGGATATAATAAACATGGAAAGCGACCCGCCCGTTCTTACAAATGTGTTTGGCCTTGATCTTATAGAAAGCAGAGTAGGCACAGAGCTTCCCTTTGTTTTATATTCGGGCGGAGAGGGTGCCTATTATATGAAAGAGCCTGTACAGGATAAGGTTTACGTTTACAAAAGTGACGATGTGGATATGTGGCTTCCCGGAACCTTTTTTAGTATAAATGAAGATAAGCGGACATTTATGATGGCTTATGAGGTAGAGAATAAGTATTCGGAGTTAAATCCGTATTCCGAAATTAGTGTTATTGACTCATCGGGGGCCCACACAGTCCGGATAGGTAATAATGATGAAGGTGTGGCTTTAACCTCTACATACTTCGTTTCAGGCAACGTAAGTTATAACGGCGAGGATCTGGTGCTCAGAGCTAAAAATGCCGATTGGATTTATATGTACTTTATAAAAGACGGCGACTCATACGTTTTTAGCAGAGACAAAAGCCTTGAGTACCTTATGTGGTATCAGCAAGAGCATTTTATTGAAGGCGATTTTACAAACTTCCCCTTAATTAGCGGAGATACCTTTACTCTTGCCCAGGGAATATAAACAAATGCGTGGTGTTGGTTGCATCACGCATTTTTATTATAACTTTGTAACCTTTTGTTATCTTTTATTAACTTGCAATTGGCAAATGTTGTGTTATAATTTATTATATAGAACTATACATACAATATATGGAGTGAGCCCCAATGAAATGTCCCTATTGTAGTTATGATGAAAGTAAGGTTATTGATTCCCGCCCTGCAGACGACGGCGAAAGAATCCGCCGCCGCCGCGAATGCTTAGGTTGCGGCAAGCGTTTTACAACTCATGAGGTTATTGAAACTGTGCCTATTGTGGTTGTTAAGCGTGATAAATCCCGTGAGGTTTTCAATCGCTCAAAGCTTATGGGCGGATTTCTGAGAGCCTGTGAGAAACGCCCTGTTTCTATGAACCAGATTGAAGCATGCATTGACAGCATTGAGTCAAAGCTTCAGAGCAGCCTTGAGCGTGAAGTAACTTCAGATAAAATCGGTGAGCTTGCTATGGATGCATTAAGAAGTCTTGATGACGTTGCATACATCCGCTTTGCCTCTGTTTACAAAAACTTTGCTGATATCGGAACTTTCCGTGAAGAGATTAATAAGCTTGACAGCGGTAAATGATTAATAAGTAAAAATTAAAACCCTTGCACTACTTAACACATAGTGCAAGGGTTTGTTTTTGTTATTTGATGGGCTTAGATTTAAAAATCGACCCGCCGTTGATAAAAGGTTATCTTTAAATTAACCTGTCCAACGGCAAATTGCCCACAACTGGCTGACTTGCTGATTACCCTGTGGGTGGTTAACCCACTTAACTGCAGCTTTCACAACCACAGCCGTGGTCGTGGTCACACTCCTGAATCTTGCCCACAATAGGCTCAGGGTCTACACCGAGGCGTGTGTAATAATCAGAAAGAGCTGCCTTTATAGCCTGCTCTGCTAAAACTGAGCAATGCACCTTAACGGCAGGAAGTCCGTCAAGAGCCTCCATAACAGCCTTGTTAGTGAGCTTTAATGCATCATCAATGGTTTTGCCCTTAATAAGCTCGGTTGCCATAGAGCTGGTGGCGATTGCGGCACCGCAACCGAAAGTCTTGAACTTGCAGTCTGTAATAACGTTGCCCTCAACCTTGATGTACATTCTCATAATGTCGCCGCATTTGGAGTTGCCAACCTCACCAACGCCATCAGCATCGGGGATTTCGCCAACATTGCGGGGATTTGCGAAATGGTCCATAACCTTTTCTGAATATGCCATGTATAAAAACCTCCATTACTTTTCTTCTGATTTGATTTTGTCCCAAAGGGGAGAGAAACTTCTCAGGTATTCTACAATACCGGGAACAGTTTCTAAAATATAATCAACATCTTCCTCTGTATTATTGTCAGAGAAAGAAATTCTTAAACTTCCGTGTGCAATTTCGTGGGGAAGACCAATGCTTAAAAGCACATGGCTAGGGTCAAGGCTTCCTGAAGTGCAGGCAGAGCCTGAAGAAGCACTGATTCCTGCAAGGTCAAGCTTTAAGAGCAAGCTTTCGCCCTCAATGCCCTCAAAGCACATATTCATATTGCCGGGAAGACGTTTTTCTCTGTCACCATTTAAGCGTGAACGTTCAATTTTTAAGAGGCCGTCAATAAGGCGGTTACGCATTTTTGTGAGCTTTTCTTTACGCTCTTCCATGGTTTCCACTGCAATTTTAAGAGCCTCTGCAAGGCCAACAATGCCTGCAACGTTTTCTGTGCCTGCACGTCTGCCTTTTTCCTGAGCACCGCCGTCAATAAGAATATCGGGGCGAACGCCTCGTCTTACATATAAAGCACCGCAACCCTTAGGACCGTGGAACTTGTGAGCTGTAAGAGATAAAAGGTCGATGTTATCCTCTACAACATTAATGGGAATATTGCCCATAGCCTGAACTGCATCGGTGTGGAAAAGTACCTTTGCCTCTCGGCAGATTTTGCCGATTTCAGCAATAGGCTGGATTGTGCCGATTTCGTTGTTGGCGTACATAATTGTAACCAAAGCTGTGTCGTCTCTTAAAGCGTTCTTTACGTCTTCGGGTTTAACAATGCCGTTTTCGTAAACATCAAGGTAAGTTACCTCAAAACCCTGCTTTTCAAGAGCTTTGCATGTATGAAGCACAGCGTGATGCTCAAACTTGGATGTGATAATGTGCTTTTTGCCTTTCTTCATAAGGGCAGTTGCAACGCCCTTAATAGCCCAGTTGTCGCTCTCAGAGCCGCCTGATGTAAAGTAAATCTCAGCGGGGTGCTCTGCACCGATTAAGTTAGCCACAGTTTCTCTTGCCTCTTCTACGGCGTCCTTTGCCTCAGAGCCAATCATATAAAGGCTTGAGGGGTTGCCGTAAACCGTGGTGAGGTAGGGCATCATTTTATTTAAAACTTTTTCTGACAAAGCCGTTGTAGCGGCATTGTCGGCATATACCTTTCTCATATATATATCTATATCTCCTTTTATTGATTCTGCGAAGCGGCTACTGCCAGTCTGTCGCATCTTTCGTTCATCGGGTGATTATTGTGACCCTTTACCCAGACTACACTTACCTTGTGAACGTCACAAAGATTCAATAGTCTTTCCCATAAATCGGGGTTTAGGGCTTTGTCTTTTTTGGTACGCATCCAACCGTTTGCACGCCATTTTTTTGCCCAGCCACGCTCTAAAGCGTTGCATACATACTGACTGTCGCTGTAAAGGGTAACCTCACAGGGCTCTTTAAGCTTTTCCAAAGCACTTATTACAGCCAGAAGCTCCATACGGTTGTTGGTTGTGTGAGGCTCGCCGCCTGAAATTTCTTTTTCCGCACCATTGTAGCAAAGTATTGCACCCCAGCCTCCCGGACCGGGATTTCCTGAGCATGCACCGTCGGTGTAAATGTCAACCTTTTTCAAGTCTCACACCTCCTTCAAAATTATACCAACCTATATTATAACACCAAAATGCTTATTTGCAACATTTATTTGTTTAATTTTTAACTAATTGTATGTATTTGGTTAGCAAAAGCTAACTTTGGGCTGATTTTTATATTAAATGTATAAAATTTAAGCTTGGGTCAATAGTAGAAATATCCAATGTTCGCTTGACATAAACTTAATAAAAGGGTAGAATATATGATGTATATTTATGTTCGGAAATTATGTCTTGATTTCGGCTGCGGCGAGCAAGGCAACTTATATATTTACATAATTATTATGTATCTGATTTTTAAAGAAAATGGAGGAAAATTGTGAGCAATAACAAAAATGAATCGGCATTAAAGCAGAAGAAAAAGCCTCAGCAAAATGCAAAAAGCGGCAAAAAGCAGAGTCAGGCTCTCAACAAAAAGGGTAAAAAGCCTCCCTATAAGGCATATAAGCCAAAGTTTGAGCCAAAGGTTGAACTTGCTTTTAATTTAAAGCCTGAGGATGAGTTTTTAAGCACTGACGGCAGTGATTTTCTCGGTTACAGTATGAATGGAAAAAAGGCTCCTCAGAAGAAAATGCCTGCATATAAAAAGAGCGTTAAGCAGAATGCAAACGGCAAAAAGAAGTTTACTGATGAATTTATTGAGAAAACAAAGCCTTCCGTAAAGGTTGCGTTTTTAGGCGGTCTTAACGAGATTGGCAAGAATATGACCCTTTTTGAGTGTGAGGGCGATATGGTGCTGGTGGATTGCGGTATGGCATTCCCTGACGGTGATATGCTGGGCGTTGACCTTGTAATCCCCGACTTCACCTATGTTGAGCAGAACAAGGATAAAATCAGGGGTATTATTATTACCCACGCCCACGAAGACCATATAGGCGGTTTGCCTTATCTTCTCTCAAAAATCAGTGCACCTATTTATTCTTCGCCCTTGTCAGTGGGTCTTATCGGAAATAAGCTCCGTGAGCATTCCCTCTCCAAAAATCCCGATTTAAGAGAGGTTAAGGCAGGCAGCAGAGTTAAACTGGGATGTTTTGAAATCGAGTTTATCCACGTTAACCATTCAATTCCCGATTCTCTTGCAGTTGCTTTAAGAACACCTGCAGGTATAATTGTGCATACAGGCGACTTTAAGGTGGATTATACCCCCACCGAGGGTAAGCCTATAGATTTAAATACCTTTGCAAGACTTGGCGACGAAGGCGTTTTATGCCTTATGGCAGACAGCACAAACGCATCCAGAGCAGGCAATACTCCCTCTGAAACTACTGTTTCTGCAAGTTTTGACAGCCTTTTCAAAGAGGCAGAGGGCAAGCGTATTATCATTGCAACCTTTGCGTCAAACGTAAGCCGTGTTCAGCAGATTATCAACTGTGCTGTTAAATACGGCAGAAAGGTAGCTTTCTCGGGCAGGAGTATGCTTAACTATATGAGCGTTGCCTCTGAGCTTGGCTATCTGAATATTCCTGAGGGTGTTTTAATCAATATTGATATGCTCAACCGCTATACTCAGGGCGAGATTGTTCTTATTACTACAGGCAGTCAGGGCGAGCCTATGTCGGCTTTAAGCCGAATGGCATATTCTGACCACCGCAAGGTAAGTGTAGGCGAGGGCGACTTTATCATTATTTCTGCAAATCCCATCCCCGGCAATGAGCGTACCGTAGGCAATCTTGTTGACGAGCTTCTTAAAAGAGGCTGTAAGGTTATTTACGAGTCAATGTATGAGGTTCACGTATCAGGTCACGCTTGTCAGGAGGAGCTGAAGATTATTCAGTCCCTTACAAAGCCAAAGTATTTTATCCCCGTTCATGGTGAGCAGAAGCATTTAAGAAAGCATAAGGATATTGCTGTGGCAATGGGTATGCCTAAGGAAAATGTTTACATCGGCGACAACGGCAAGTGCGTTGAGCTTCACGAAAAGTTTATGAAAGAAGCTCAGAATGTTCCTGCTGGACAGATTTTTGTTGACGGTTTAGGCGTTGGCGACGTAGGAAGCATTGTGCTTCGCGACAGAAAGCATCTGGGGCAGGATGGTCTTATTACTATTGTTGCATCCCTTGACGTTTACGACGGTCACGTTGTAAGCGGTCCTGATGTTGTTTCCAGAGGTTTTGTGTACGTTAAGGAAAGCGAAAGTCTTCTTGACGAGGTAAGAAAATTAAGCCTTGCAATTTTGGAGGATTGCGCCGACAGAAGAATTCAGGAATGGGGAACCATTAAGAACAAGGTGAAGGACGGCGTATCTCAGCTTATCAGCCAGAAAACAGGCAGATATCCTATGATTCTGCCTATATTGATGGAGGTTTAAGCCTCCCGTAGATTTGAGGAAAAGGTTATGAAAAATAAATTTTCGCACACAGTGCCCTACTTGGTGCTGTTTGCTGTGGCAATGATGATTCTTGCAATCCCCGCCGCCTTTTATGACTTAACCCTGTTTTTTATTCAGGGCTCAGTAGCTTTGGTGGCAGTAATTGCGGCAATAATTCTTTACTTTTTGTTTGCCAAGTACGTTCAGTTTTCTTTAAGGAATGCCGTAAAAAGCGTACGCAATGCCGACACATCCTTTGCCGACAGGCTTAACTTTCCTGTGGCAGTTTTAAGTACGGATGATGAACTGGTGTTTTATAACAAGGCTTTCAAAAAGCTTATCTGCCCTGAGGATAACCTTATGGGCGTACATATTGATTATAAGTTCTTTTCGGCTGATATTGCAGACATTGTAAAGAGCGAAGGCACAGCAGTTAAGCACGGCAACAAAATGTTTACTGCCTTTGGTGCTGATGCAGGCACAGGCACGGTTCTTTATCTTTTCGATGATACCTACTATAAAAACGTCGATGCAGAATACAAGGCAACCCGCCAGTCAGTAGCTATGGTGGTTTTTGATAACCGCGAGGTTTTTGCTGATGAGTTCGAAGAGGAAAGTGCCCATATCGTTCTTCAAGTTGAGGATACCTTGCAGAAATGGGCGGCGGACTCCAATGCCCTTTACCGCAAGCTTGCAGGAAACCGTTATATGATTATCTTTGAAGAGCGTGAGCTTAAAAAGATAATCGAGAAAAAATTTGATATTATTGATAAAATCCACGAAATAAAAATGGGCGACGTAGAAGCTACGGTATCCATTGGTGTGGGCAGAGGCGAAAATAACCTGAGAAAAAGCCAGAACTCCGCAAAGCGTGCCCTTGATATGGCTCTGGGCAGAGGCGGAGATCAGGTGGCAATTGCCACAGGCAAGGACTTTGACTTTTACGGTGGCAAGTCAGTAGGTGTTGAAAAGCAGACCAAGGTGCGAACCCGAATGATTGCTGACTCTGTGGCAAATGCGGTGGCAGAGTGCGACAAGGTTATCATCACAGGCCATAAGTTTTCAGACCTTGACTCAATAGGAGCTTCCATTGGTATGTACAGGGCAGTAACACGCTCTTTAGGTAAAAAAGCCTGCATTGCCGTAAATTATGAAACGTCTATGGCAAAATCTCTTATTGATAAGTATAAGGCAGACAGAGGCGAGGGCATTTTTGTAAGCCCCGAGCAGGCACTTACTCAGGTTACAGCTAAAACCCTGCTTATTATTGTTGATACCCAGACGGTGAATATGCTTGAGGATAAGCGGCTTTTTGAGCAGTGCGGCTCTTGCATAGTAATCGACCATCACCGCCGTCAGGTTGACCATATCCAGAATGCGGTGGTATTCTTAAACGAGTCAGGTGCATCCTCAGCTTCTGAGCTTTGCACAAGTATTATTGATAATTTCGAGGGAGACCCCTTAGGCAAGCCTGAGGCGGAGGCACTTCTTTCAGGCATTATTCTTGATACCAAGAATTTTGTTATTAACGCAGGCTCTGCCGCCTTTGAAACCGCGGCATACCTTCGCAAAAAAGGTGCCGATACCGTGGCTATCCGTCAGCATTTTGCTGATTCTATTGATAACTACATAAATAAATATCAGCTTATTTCAAGTGCTAAAATATACAAAGAATGTGCCATTGTTCTGGTGCAAAATGAGGTAAGCGACGTAAGGCTCTTAGCCGCAAAGGCGGCAGACGAGTTGCTGCTTATTAAGGGTGTTAAAGCTTCCTTTGTTATGTACCGCACAAATGAAGGCACAATCAATGTTTCAGCCCGAAGCTTCGGCAAACGAAACGTTCAGGTTGTTATGGAAAAAATGGGCGGCGGCGGCCACCACACAATGGCGGCGGCTCAGCTTAAAGAAAGCTCCTTTGAGGTAGCTGTTAACAAGCTTATAGAAGCTATTGACGAATAACAGGAGGTTATATATATGAAATTAGTTTTATTACAGGACGTTAAGTCCTTAGGCAAAAAAGGCGAAATGGTTAATGCTTCCGACGGTTATGCAAGAAATTTCCTTATTCCCAAGGGCCTTGCAAAGGAAGTTAACAATCAGGTTATGAATGAGTTCAAAAATGCCGAGAACTCAAAAAAATACAAAACAGAGCAGGATATTGCCGCTGCAAATGCCGCTAAGGCAAAGCTTGACGGTCAGACACTTCTGATTAAAGCTAAGGCAGGCCAGGGCAGTAAGCTCTTCGGCAGCATTACATCCAAGGAAGTAAGTGCCGAGATTAAGAATAAGCTTGCTCTTGATATTGATAAACGTAAAATTTCTATGAGCGATATCAAAACTATCGGCACATTCAAGGCAGAAATCAAGCTTTACACAGGTATTTCTGCATCTCTTACCGTTGAGGTTGAAGCTCTCTAATTTAAAGTAAAAGGACGCATTAAAATGGCAAATAATATTGTCAAAACCGAATTTGACGGCTTGAATATTCCTTACAGTCCCGAAGCAGAGCAGGCGGTGTTGGGTGCAATAATCTACGAACCCGACTGCTTTGGCAGAGTTACGGAAATTTTGCCAAGGCCTGAGTACTTCCATATGTCTATGCATAGGCTTATTTATTCAACTATGCTTTCTATGTATACTCAGGGCCGCTCTATTGATTTTGTTACTCTTTACGAGGAGCTTAAGCACGAGCGTAACTTTGACCCTACAGAGGGCAAAACCTATATGGCTGCTCTTGTGGAAAACTGCCCCTCTATATCTAATGTAGAGGTATATGCTGACCTTGTTCGAAGTAAGTTCGAAGGACGTCAGCTTATGAATACAGGTAAGCGAATTATTGAGGACGTAACCTCAGGTCAGCACGACCCTGCACTTCTGGTGGATGCTGCTGAACAGATGATTTATGACATCCGTCAGGGCAAAAGTATTCAGGGTTTAGAGAGAATCGAATCAGTTATTATAAAAACCTTTGACAGGTTGGATGCTCTTAATAAGGATGATGATGCCTTAAAGCCTATGGCTTCGGGTATTGGCGAAATTGACCGTATTACCACAGGCCTCAACAGAAGCGACCTTATTATTCTTGCCGCCCGTCCCGGTATGGGTAAAACCTCGTTTGCGCTTAATATTGCACGAAATGTTGCCTTGAAATCTAAAAAGACGGTTGCCTTTTTCTCGTTGGAAATGACCAAGGACCAGCTTGTGAGCCGACTTCTTTCGGCTGAAGCTCTGGTCGGTGGTACAAAGCTTAGAACTGGTAAGCTAAGCGACGAAGAGTGGCAGAGGATTATTTCTGCAGGTGACGTGCTTTCAAAGTGCGATATGTATCTTGACGATACTCCCGGCATCAGCGTGCCTGCTATGAAGGCAAAGCTGAGACGCCTTAAAAATATAGATTTGGTGGTTATCGACTACCTTCAGCTTATGACAACAGGCAGACACACCGATAACCGAGTTCAGGAAATTTCTGAAATTACACGAAACCTTAAGGTGCTTGCAAAGGAATTAAGCGTTCCCGTTATCTGTCTTTCACAGCTTTCCCGAGCCAGTGAAAAACGAGCAGAGGACCACCGCCCTCAGATTTCCGATTTGAGAGATTCGGGTTCTATCGAGCAGGACGCTGATATTATTCTTTTCCTTTACAGAGAAGCCTACTACGACAAAAACAAAGTTATCGGCGGCGATACTTCTGAGGTTGACCAGAACTCTGCCGAGTGCCTTATTGCCAAAAACCGTCATGGTGAAACAGGAACGGTTAAGCTTCATTGGCAGGGCGAGTTTATGCGGTTTACATCCCCGGAGCTTGGCCGTGAAGCATAAGGTTTTAAATACCCTGAATGCTCATAATATGATAGAAAAAGGCGGCAATGTAATTGTTGCCCTATCGGGCGGTGCGGATTCTGTAGCCTTGCTTTTTGTGCTCCTTTATCTAAAGGATAAGCTTAATATCAAGGTTTACGCTGCCCACGTCAATCATAATCTAAGAGGGCAGGAGTCTCAGCGTGATGAAGATTTTGTTAAGAAACTTTGCGATGAAAACAACGTTGAGCTTTTCTTAAGGAGTGTTGATGTAAATGCTCTTTGCACAGAAACCTCAGAGAGCTTCGAAACTGTGGGCAGAAGGGTCAGATACGAATTTTTCGAAGAGCTTTCAGAAAAGTACGACGCAGTTGTGGCTACGGCTCACACATTAAGCGATTCTCTGGAAACAGCTCTTTTCAATATGGCAAGGGGAGCGTCTTTTTCGGGGCTTTCTTCAATTCCTTACAAGCGGGGCAGAATTATTCGCCCTCTTTTAGATGTAACTCGGGAAGAGGTAGAAGCCTACGTGTTGGAAAATTCACTTTCCTATGTTAACGACAGTACCAACGCGGACGCAGATATCTGCAACCGAAACAGAATCAGGCATAAGATTGTTCCTGTTTTAAAAGAGGTTAACAGCGGTGCCGAGCAGAACTTTTTTAGGCTGAGGCAAAGCCTTAATGAGGCAGAGTCTTTTATTAAAGAGGAAGCTCAGAAGCTTATTCAAAGTGCTGCTCAGACCTTTGGCTTTGACGCTAAGATTTTATCAGAGGCACATCCTGCACTTTTGAGCTATTCAATTAAGCTTATTCTGGAAAATGCAGGAGCAGGTTTTGAGCATAAGCATATTGAGCTTATTAAGGCATCTCTCAAAAGCGGCGGTGCTATTCCTTTAGCCTGCGGTTATACCGCGGTTATTAAGCAGGGAATATTGAGAATTACTAAGGAAAATTACACGGATAAGGGAGAATTCCCGTTTGAAATAAACAAAAGTTTTTCCTATAACGGCAAGGTATATTCTGTAAAAGAATTATCGGAAGAGGAAATTATTAACAAAAAGTTATCACTAAATGTTATAGGCTGTGATAAAATTAGTTCTGGTGCTTTATTTCGCACCCGAAAAGGCGGCGACAGATTTGCACTTTTAAAGCGAGCTGTTACCAAAGATTTGAGAAAGTTGCAGAATGAGCTTAAAATCCCCTCGGAGCAACGCGAAAAGTCGCTTTTGATAGAGTCTAAGGGTAAAATCCTCTGGGCAGAGTGCATTGGAGTTTCTGCTGACGGTATGTATCAAAAGGGTAAAGGAATTCTGATTGAAACAGAAAAGGAGAAGGGTTATGCATAAGGATTGCGAAAGAGTTCTTATAAGCGAAGAAGAGCTTAAAATTATGGTTAAGAACATTGCGGCGCAAATCAGCGAAGATTATAAAGGTAAAAATCTTTTGCTTGTAGGACTTTTAAAGGGAAGCGTTGTGTTTATGGCTGACCTTATGAAAGAGCTTGAGGTTGACTGCAAGATAGATTTTATCTGTGTTTCAAGCTATGGCTCAAGTACAGAGAGCAACGGCAGAGTTAACCTTATTAAGGACGTTTCTCAGCCTGTTGAAGGTATGGACGTGCTCATTGTTGAGGATATTATCGACAGCGGCAATACCCTTTCTTTTATTCTTAAGTATTTTGAGGCAAAGGGTGTAAACTCTGTTAAGATATGCACTCTTTTAAGCAAACCCGAACGTCGCGTGGTAGAAATCCCCGTGGACTATGTAGGTGCCGAAATTCCTGATGAGTTCGTAATCGGTTACGGACTTGACTATGCGGAAAATTACAGAAATCTTCCTTATGTTGGCATTTTGAAGAGGTCTGTTTACTCATAATTGAGTTTAAATATTACATAATACACTAAGGAGTGAATTTAATTGCAGAATAATAATAAAAATTCAGCGTTAAAGCTTATTGTCTGCCTTGGAATTCCGGTCCTCATTATTATCGCTATTGTTGTGTTTATGTCAGGTGCAAGAGAGCCTGAGTACACATATTCCGATATTGTGGACTATTTCAGAACCGAGCAGGTAAGAGAGTTTACTGTTGACGTAGGCTCAGGCAAGCTTGAGATGAAGGTTTTGGATGAGGCGGCATCAGCCGATGAAGCCAAAAAGGACGAAAACGTTTCCTACGGCGGCATATTTGGTATGTTCGGCGGCGGCAACAAGAAAGACGATGACGGCTTAAAGGAAATTACCTACACGTTAGCAAGCGTTGACCTTTTCTACAATGATGTTAACGATTATATTTTAGCTTATAACGAGGCTAACCCTGACGCTCAGTTGGAGTATGACTATACTCCTGCCAAGAATTACTCAATCTGGATAGAGCTTATCCCGATGATTCTTCTTATTGTTGTAGGCGTTATCTTCTGGTTTGTAATTATGAAGAAGATTAATGCAGGCGGAGGTCTTGGCGGCAAAGAAATGCAGTTCGGTAAGGCAAAATTCAAGGACCAGACCGATGAAAAACGCAAAACAACATTTGATGATGTTGCTGGTGCAGATGAAGAAAAGGAAGAGCTTGAGGAAATTGTAGAGTTCCTCAAGTCCCCCGAAAAATACAACAACTTAGGTGCCAAAATTCCTAAGGGTGTGCTTCTTGTAGGCCCTCCCGGTACAGGTAAAACCTTACTTGCCCGTGCAGTTGCCGGTGAAGCAGGAGTACCTTTCTTCTCGATTTCAGGTTCCGACTTTGTTGAGATGTTCGTAGGTGTTGGTGCTTCCCGAGTTCGTGACCTTTTCCAGCATGCTAAAAAGAATTCTCCCTGTATTATTTTCATTGACGAAATTGATGCAGTAGGCAGACAGCGTGGTACAGGTCTTGGCGGCGGCCACGACGAAAGAGAGCAGACCCTTAACCAGATGCTTGTTGAAATGGACGGCTTCGGTGCAAACGAAGGTGTTATAGTTATTGCGGCTACAAACCGCCCCGACATCCTTGACCCTGCACTTTTACGTCCCGGCAGATTTGACCGTCAGGTTATGGT
>JAFTIP010000025.1 GCA_017456845.1 Ruminococcus sp. | reverse complement strand
TCAAAGTACTTCTTACCAACTTCCATAACAACGTCGGAGTACATCTGGATAAATCTTCTGTAGCAGTCCCAAGCCCAACGAGCATTGCCGGACTTTGTAGCCATAACGTTAACAACATCCTCGTTAAGACCGAGGTTAAGGATTGTATCCATCATACCGGGCATAGATGCACGAGCACCGGAACGAACGGAAACGAGAAGGGGATTCTCGAGGTCGCCGAACTTCTTGCCTGTGATCTCTTCCATCTTTACGATGTACTCCATGATCTGTGCCTGAATCTCGTCGTTAATCTTGCGACCATCATCGTAATACTGTGTGCAAGCCTCTGTGGAAATTGTGAAGCCCTGGGGAACGGGAAGACCGAGAGAAGTCATTTCTGCAAGGTTAGCACCCTTACCGCCAAGAATCTCACGCATTGTTGCGTTACCCTCTGAGAAGAGGTAAACATACTTGTGGCTCATTTGAAAAACCTCCAATTAAATAATGTGTATAATAGGCAGGAGCAATAGAAATATTGCCCCGCATTAACGGCGGATTTACCCCGCCTATTCATGCCTAAAAGTTATTATAACAAATAAAGTTTAAAATTGCCACATTTTTTTGAAACTATTTTGACAAAAAATGTAACCAATATTTGAGTTTTAAGCCAAACAATTTGTTTATCTATAACAAAAATCAAAAAAAGTGTACAAAGCACCTTGAAAAATCTATTTTTTATGCGATAATGTTAATATCTGTTATTACGCTTGGCTTTTTGCAAAGTGTTTTCATTTATAATAGGCGAAAGGAAGTTGCAGTTTTATGAATAAATGTGCGCTTATCCTTGCGGGCGGCGAAGGCAAAAGAATGAAAAGCCTCAAGCCCAAGACCCTTTGCGAGGTTTTAGATAAACCTATGCTGCAGTGGGTTATTGATGCTCTTAAGAAAGCAGGAATTGATAACATCTGCGTTATCAAGGGCTTTGCTAAAGAGTATATCGACGAATACCTCACAGCTCTTCCTTATGAAATTTCCACAGCTTATCAGGCTGAAAGGCTCGGCACAGGTCACGCTGTTATGATGGCTAAGGACTTTTTAAAGGAAAATAAAGGCTCTGTTGTAATTTTAGGCGGCGATGCTCCTTTTATGGATGCCCACACTATCGCCAAAGCTTATGACGAACACGTAAGCACCGAGGCTTTTGCAACTGTTATTTCTGCAGTTATTGATGACCCTCAGGGTTACGGCAGAATTACAAGAGAAGCCGACGGCTCACTTAAAGCTATTGTTGAGCAGAAAGACGCCGACGAAGATACCCTTAAGATTAAGGAAATCAACTCAGGCGGCTATTGGTTTGACACGGAAGGCTTACTTTCTGTGCTTGACAGAATTACTGCCAATAACAACGCCAAGGAATACTACCTGCCCGATGCTTTGAAGATTCTTAAATCTGACGGCAAGCGTGTTTCCGTATATATTGCCGAAAACCCCGACACAGTTTTAGGTGCTAACGACCCTGAACAGTTGAAGGGATTGGAGGAAATTGCCAAAGCTAAAGGCTACGGCATTTAATTTAATAAACTTTATTATTTTATATAAAGGGGAATAAACACATGATTTTTCACGGTAAGGATATTAAGATTTTCTCAGGTAACTCTAACCCCAGCGTTGCTCAGGGTGTTGCAGGCTGCCTCGGTTTACCTTTAGGTAAGAGTAGCTGCACAAAATTCAGCGACGGCGAGATTTCTGTTTCTCTTCACGAGTCTGTTCGTGGTAGCGAGTGCTTTGTAATTCAGTCTACTTGCACACCTGTTAACGACAACCTTATGGAAATGCTCATTATGATTGACGCTTTAAAGCGTGCATCTGCTGCAAGCATTACCGCTGTTATGCCCTACTTCGGCTACGCTCGTCAGGATAGAAAAGCAAAGGCAAGAGATCCGATTTCAGCTAAGCTTTGTGCTGACCTTATTACAGCCGCAGGTGCTGACAGAGTTCTTACAATGGACCTTCACGCAAACCAGATCCAGGGCTTCTTTGATATCCCTGTTGACCACCTTTTCGGTGCTCCTATGCTCGCAAACCACATGAAGAAGAAAATCGGCAAAGACCCCGAGGGTTTTGTTGTTGTTTCTCCTGACCTTGGTTCTGTAACACGTTCCAGAAACTTTGCTGCAAAGATTGGCTGCCCCCTTGCAATTATCGACAAACGCAGACCTAAGGCTAATGTTTCTGAGGTTATGAACATCATCGGCGACATCGAAGGCAAGAAGGTTATTCTTGTTGACGATATGATTGATACAGCAGGTACACTCTGCAATGCTGCTCAGGCTGTTGTTGACAACGGTGCTCTTGAGGTTTATGCTTGTGCAACTCACGCAGTTCTTTCCGGCCCTGCTACAGAGAGAATCAAGAACTCTGTTATCAAGGAGCTTATCCTTCTCGACACAGTTCCCGTTCCCGAGGAAAATATGCTTGACAAGTACACAGTTCTTCCTGTTGCTCCTGTATTTGCAGAAGCTATTGAGAGAATCTACGCTGACAAGCCTGTTTCTCCCCTCTTCACTTAATTTAAAAATAAACTTAACGGCGGCTCTGACGAAAGTCTTTGCCGCCGATTTAGTATTATTATATAAATTCTTTGCAAGAGTTTACGATATGTGCCTTACGCACGAGAAAATATGAAAGGTATATGTTATGTTCGGCAAATCAAAATTTTCATCTTCAGGAATTGAATATATTATTGTTGGTCTCGGCAACCCCGGCAAGCAGTACGAAAATACCCGCCACAATGCAGGTTTTATGGCTATTGACCGCCTTGCAGAAAAAGAAAACTGCAAAATTAACAAAATCCGCTTTAAGTCCACTACAGGCGAGTGCAACATAAATGGTCACAGATGCCTTTTAATGAAGCCCTCAACCTTTATGAACCTTTCGGGTCAGGCTGTTGTTGAGGCTATGAATTTCTACAAAATTCCGCCTGAGAATGTGATTATAATGTTTGATGACATTTCTCTTGATGTTGGCAGAATAAGAATAAGACGAAGTGGCTCTGACGGCGGTCAGAACGGTATGAAAAACATCATATACTTAAGTGGTTCTGACAAGTTCCCCAGAGTTAAAATCGGCATCGGCAAAAAGCCTCATCCCGAATACGACCTTAAAGACTGGGTGCTCTCAAGATTTTCTAAAGAAGATATGAAAACCTTAAATGAGGTTTTAGACAACGCCGCTGAGTCAGCCGCACTTATTGCAGACGGCAAAACCGACTTGGCAATGCAACGTTTTAATTAAACTGTTTGCTTTTGTTTAGGGGCGATTATAAATCGCCGAAACCCAAATTTTATAATATTTTTGCAGGCGGATAATATCCGCCCCTACTATATATTTTAGCTCGCATCGTTACACCCCTGTGTAACTCACTGCGAGCCGTTACCCTTTGGAGGAAATATGAAATTTATTTTCGATTTATTCAAAAGCTACAAACCCTTTATTGAGCTAAGCTCTGCCCTTAATGAACCCTGTGCCGTTGCGGCTACAGGGCTTTCGGCGGTTCACAAGGCAAGCGTAATTTACACCCTTTGCAAAGAGCATTCTTCAAAAGCTTTCTGCATTTGTGCCGACGAGCGAGAGGCACAGACCCTTTGTGATGACCTTAAAACTATGGGT
Organism: Ruminococcus sp.; assembly: GCA_017456845.1. GTDB lineage: Bacteria > Bacillota > Clostridia > Oscillospirales > Acutalibacteraceae > Ruminococcoides. Next base: position 22,250 of record JAFTIP010000025.1, on the reverse strand, counting down.
ATGAAAGTGCTTTTTTACCCTTACCGTGACTTTACCTTCCAGAATGTAAGCGGTGTTTCCCACGACGACGAAAGAAAACGCTTAGGCGTACTTATGAGCTTACTTTCGGAGGAATGCGACGGTGTAGTTACCTGCCCTGACGCAGCGGCTCAATACACAATTCCTCAGTATGCCCTTGCCGACTCTACCCTCAACTTACGAGTAGGCAAAACCATAACCATAGAATCCTGCATAAAATCCCTCACACTTCTCGGCTACGAAAGATGCGACGCCATTGAGGGCGAGGGTCAGTTTTCATTAAGAGGCGGTATTCTTGACTTTTTTCCGCCCGGCACTGAAAATCCCGTCCGTGCAGAATTCTGGGGCGACGAGATAGACTCTTTAAGCTACTTTGATATAATCACTCAGCGCAGAACCGATGCCGTGGATTTAGTAACGCTCTGCCCCTCTTCCGAGGTTATTGTTAGCGACCGCGAAGAGCTTGCAAAAAAAATCGAGAAAAAAGCATCATACCTGAGAGCTGAGTCGTCAAAAAAAGCCAAGGAGGTTTTATACTCCGAAGCAGACCAGATACGCCAAGGACTTTATATCTCCAACCGAGATAAATTCATTCATCTTGTATACGAAGAAACAGCTACACTTTTTGATTATATAGACGACTCTTTTATTGGCTTCATCTCAGAGCATACTGCCGTTAAAGACAGAGTTGCAGGCACCGAGTTCCGCTTTTCTCAGGATATGCCCGAATATTTTGCTGAGGGAGTTTTGTGCCGAGGCTTTGACACCTACAATATAAGTTGGGAAAACGGTGTTGAGAAGCTTTCTCATAACAATCTTGTATATCTTGATAATTTCGCCCACGGCTCTTATGAGCTGCCTTTAAAAGCACTTGCTAACTTTAATTTAAGGTTACTCCCCCCTTTCAGCGGTCAGATTTCAACCTTGGTTTCAGACCTTGACTCATCAGGTGCCGACAAATGTGCAGTAGTACTTCTTTGCAACACCAGAAATGGTGCCGAAAATGTAGTTGAGCTACTTCGCGAGCAGGGCAAAAAGGCTATTATCTGGAAAGACGGCGAAGCCTTAACAAAAGGCTACATCCACGTTACCGAAGGCATACTCTCCGGTGGATTTGAAGTTGCTGAAAAAGATTTTATGCTCTTTACCCAGAGCACTACTCAGGTAAAACTCCAAAAAAAGCACAAGCTTCCCAAAGACGGTCAGGCAATTTACAGCCTTTCTGAGCTTTCAGTAGGTGACTACGTTGTTCATACCATACACGGTGTTGGTATTTTCGGTGGAATCACAAAGCTTGACTCTCACGGAATAGTTAAGGATTACATCAAGATTTCCTACGCAAAGAGCGACGTGCTTTACGTACCTGTTACCCAGCTTGACTTAGTTGCAAAATACATCGGCCCAAAAGAAAACTCTGCCGTTAAACTTAACCGCTTAGGCTCAGGTGACTTCCAAAAAACCAAGGCAAAAGTTAAAAAAGCTGTTAAAGATATGGCAAAGGAGCTTATCGCTCTTTACCAGAAGCGTATGCAGGCTCAGGGCCATGCTTTCTCAGAAGATACTGAGTGGCAAAAAGATTTTGAGGCTCGCTTTGATTATGAAGAAACTCCCGACCAGCTTCGCTGTGCAGACGAAATCAAGGGCGATATGGAGAGAACCTCCCCCATGGACAGACTCCTTTGCGGTGATGTTGGCTTTGGTAAAACCGAAGTAGCCTTGAGAGCCGCTTTCAAATGTGTTTCGGACTCTAAACAATGTGCACTGTTATGCCCCACTACCATTCTTGCATGGCAACACTTTCAAACAATATGCAAACGTTTTGAGGGCTACCCCATTAGGGTACAGCTTCTCTCACGATTCAGAAACAAAGAACAGCAAACCGAGATTTTAAAACAGCTAAAGCGGGGCGAAATCGACCTTGTTGTCGGCACTCACCGCCTTGTGCAAAAAGACGTTGAGTTCAGAGATTTAGGCCTTGTAATCATCGACGAGGAACAGCGTTTCGGTGTTGCACAAAAGGAAAGACTTAAAGAAGCTTACCCTAATGTTGACGTGCTCACCCTTTCGGCAACCCCTATTCCCAGAACCCTTAATATGGCAATGAGCGGAATCAGAGATATGTCGGTTTTAGAGGAAGCACCCCAGAACCGTTACCCGGTTCAGACCTACGTTTTAGAGCACGAGCAGGCAGTTATTAACGAAGCTATCCGCCGAGAGCTAAGGCGTGGAGGTCAGGTCTTTTATCTTCACAACAACGTAGAATCTATCGAAGCAAAGGCCGCACGCTTAGGTTCTCAGATTCCTGAAGCATCAATTGGTGTGGGTCACGGCAAAATGACCGAACAGCAGCTTTCCAAAGTCTGGAGCGATATGCTTGAGCAAAAGATAAATGTGCTTGTGTGCACAACCATTATCGAAACAGGTGTTGATATTTCTAACGCAAACACCCTTATAATTGAAAATGCCGACCGCTTCGGTCTTTCTCAGCTTCATCAGCTCAGAGGCAGAATCGGCAGGTCTAACCGTAGAGCTTACGCTTACCTTACATTTACGAAAGCCAAAGTGCTTTCCGAAATTTCTCAGAAGCGTCTTACTGCTATCCGTGAGTTTACAGAGTTCGGCTCAGGCTTTAAGATTGCTATGCGAGATTTGGAACTGAGAGGTGCAGGCAACATCTTAGGTGCTCAGCAGCACGGTCATATGGAAGATGTCGGTTATGATATGTACCTTAAACTTTTGGGCGATGCAGTTAAAGAGGAAAAAGGCGAGCTTCCCACACACCGCGAGGATTCCGACTGTCTTGTAGATATTTCTCTTGCCGCACATATTCCCGAAAGCTACATCGAAAGCCTCACACTCCGCCTTGACGTGTATAAGCTTATTGCCGACATTCGCACAAAAGAAGATGCTGAGGATGTTATTGACGAGCTTATTGACCGCTTCGGCGACATTCCGAAATCCGTTATGGGACTTATTGAAATCGCCTTAATCCGCAACAAAGCGGCAGATATGGGAATTTACGAAATTAAGCAGAACGATATGAACGTGCTTTTGTATGTTAAGGATATTAAAAGCCCCGAGATTATAAATCTTATCTGCGAACAGAAGGGCAACGCCCTTTTAAGTGCAGGAAGTAAGCCCTACGTTTCAGTTAAGCTCAAAAGCAAGCTTGACCCCTTAAGTGCTTTAAGAAGTGTTTTCAAAACTGATATATACTAAGAGAATTATCTGAACATTTGCTGAAAATTAGGTTTATTTTCTTATTTATATTGAATTTTCCTGTCGGTTTGTGTATAATTTAGTGTGGTTTGTAATTAATAAGTTCTGAAAGGGGTATATCCCGATGAATAATTTAAAGAAAATCTGTGCCCTTATTCTTGCGGTATTTATGATTTTAACTGTTGCAGGTTGCAGCAAAAAGCCTTCCTGGAGCTACAAAACCGACAACACAAGCTACGCTGAGGGCGTGTATATCTACTCGCTTTTCTCTGCTTATAACGAGGCATACAGTATTCTGCAGGAGCAATTAGGCGATGATTTCGACGCTACCGCATCTATCCTTGATATAACAGCGGATTTTGACGGTGAAGAAGGCAAAGAAGGAAAAATCCTTTGCCGAAACTGGATTGAAAATCAAGCTGATATAATTACCAGAAACCTTGTCGCTTTGGACGAAAAGGTTCTTGAGTACGGCATCACTCTTGACAAAACTCAGGTTGAAAGTGCCAGAGAACTTGCAAGAGAAGACTGGTACTTAGGCCCATACTACGAATATTACGTAGCATCAGGCTATGAAGCTACCTCTTACGAAGATATGCTTTCTCCCTACGGTATTTCTTTTGACAGCTTCTTCACGTCAACCTACCTTGCCAGCGTAAAGCAAAGTGCTATTTTCGACTACCTTTACGGCAAAGGCGGAACGGAAGAAGTAAGCGACAAAGAAATTGAGGATTATTTTACCGAAAATTACACAAGCTACGCCTACTTTACAGTTAACCTTTACGAAACCTCAATTAATACAGAAACCAATCAGCAGGAATACCTCCCCTATTCTCAGGAGCTTATTGACGGCGTTGAAAAAGAGCTTAAAGAATATGCAAAGCTTATTAACTCGGGTACAGCCTACACCGAGGTAATGTACAAGTATATGAAGGCTCACAATATTGCTGATAACCCCACTGTTTATAACATCGAGATTCTGGACAACTCCGCTTTAGGCGAAGAAGTTTTAGAGGCAGTTAAAGACCTTAAAGAAGGCAAAGCTACCTATCTTAAGGTAGGCACAGGCGATACATCGGTTATGTACTTTGTAACAAAATTCAATATCGAGGACGAAACTGAGGAATATTTAAAGGCTGACGGTAACCGCCACACAATTCTTCAGACTCTTAAAGCCGATGACTTTAAAACCTACCTTGACGGCATTACAGAAAGCGTAAAAGTTGAGGTTAACGAAAAAAACATAGAAAAATACAACCCCGCAATTTTTGAAGAAAACCTTTAACACCTAAAAGGGAGGTAATAATATGAAAATAAGAATTTTTACAGTAACACTTTTTGCTCTGCTTATTTGCTTATGTCCCTTTACAGTATTTGCAGAAACCACCCCCATGGAAGATGTAGCACCTACTGAAGATGTTTTCGCTACAGAGGAACCTATAAATACAGAGCCTCAGGATTTTACAGACCCTGTTACTGACCCTTACTACACAGACCCTGCATACACCGAAACCTACGATACCACCCCCTCTGACTATACAGAGCCTTACTCAAGCGAAGCTACTGAAAGTTCAGACTCTACCGAGGCTACTGACATTACGGCTACAGAGGTACACACAAATCCTCCTGAGCCTACAGAGCCTGACGAGGATTCAACTTTTTCCGATTATGTAAGCCCTGCTCCTGTTTACACACCTGCCGACCAAGATTTTAAAGAAAAAGACTGGCAGGAAATAAAACTGGACTTAAATGCTGACCCGGCCCCCGGTAAGCAGAGTTTTGAAAGTATCCAGAACGACAAATCAAAAGGCAACGACAGCATTATGGGCTTTTTGATTGCTGGTATTGTGCTCATCTTCCTTTCTCTTGCAGGCTTTACCTTTGTAATTCTTTACAATCCCTATAAAAAGAAAAAGGCACCCCAGAAAGCACAGGGAGCAAGATATGCGGCAAAACCAAGCAAAAGCACTCATAACCCAAGCAAAACCCAGCGTGAAAACCGCCGAACCTTTAATCCCGACGATTACAACGACGGTTTCTAATCGTTAGCCACAGCAGGCGATTTGACCGTTAGCCACGGTGGGCTATTCGACCGTTAGCCACGGTGGGCTATTCCGCCTTTAGACAGGTTTAATATAGAGGCAGAATTTAATTAACGGCGGGTTAAAAAACACCTGAATACAATTATCAAATTAATAACCATTACACCAAAAGGACGGTTCAGTGAGTAGTCTCACCGAACCGTCCTTGTTGTTTTGTTTTACTCTATATGTGCAAGCTTCTTCTGAATAGCTGTGGCATCTCTTACATTAACCATGCCGTCGCCGTTAAAATCCGCCACATCTTTATAAAATTCATTATCATATTCCCACGCATTGCCTAACCCTGCAATGAATCTTTGAATATTGGTTGCATCTCTGATGTTGAGCTTTTCGTCATTTCGTGCATCACCGATAAGCCTGTAGTGAGGACCTGAGTGTGCATCAAGAGAGCGTAAAAGCTCTTCCTTTTGCTGAGGGTATTTTTCAAGGGCTGTCTCAAAATCATAGACCTTGTCCTCCGCAGTAAAATAAACATAGTAACCTAAATCGTAGGGAGCATACTTTGCGTCATTTCTTATCACATACTCACCCACACGCTTGGCAAAATATCCCTCGTCTACTGTGCTCTCGCCTGCAGTGACTGTTACAAAATCGGGAGTCGCCGTATTGTTGCTGTGCCAATAAGGGCTTACCTGCTCATAAGTATAGTTCCAGTTTTTATCGGTAATATCAATTCCCAGAAGCTCCAGAATTCTCTTACCGTAATCACCGTAAACAGACTCGCCGCCTGCAAGCTTTGAGACTGCTTCAAGGTCAGTAACAATACCCTGAGTAAACGCTTCGTAAAGAGTGTAAATCTTATTTTCGGGAGTCAGAACATAAAGACCAACAGAGTTATTCTTATCCTGTCCACAGGGGAAGCCGTGGTAAAAATAGTAGTCGCCAATCTTCTCCTGTGCAATCACAGCAGGATACGCAACATGCTCGTAATATGCTCGGAAAATAAGGTTTTCTTCGACACAGCCCTTGTGCTCAGCATAAATACTCTCGCCCTCCTGAGGGCTGTAGCCGTATCTGTCGCCAAAGGCATAGAGGCATTTGTGCACAAGGTCAAGATCTGCATTTTCAGGGAATCCGTGTGCTTCATAACCGCTGAAGCCATGGTCCATAGAAACACCGAAGAAGCCCTTTAAGTTAAAAGCTTCTTCAAGGGTGTAAATCTCGTCGTTGGTGCTTACATAAACACCCAGTTCATAGGGAGAATACGTTGCACTGCGGTGATAACACCGACCGTTAATAATCGTTGTATGCGGGCTATCGAGAGGCTCTTCCCAGCTTGTAGCGGTAAACACCACGGTACCGTCATAGTATTTCATTGTTTTTTCAATTCTTACATCGGCATCATAAGAAGGCTTACCCAGCTTTTTTACACAATAGTCGTAAAAGTCTTTTTTAAGCTCTGCCCTGTAGTCATTTTTAGTGCCGTCGTTAAACAGCAAGGTATCATAGTAGCCTGTGGCAAAGGTAAAGGTGTAAAGATAGCCGTAATTGTCTACATATTCCTTCTTAAGCTTTACACCGGGCCAGGTCATAACGTCGCCAAATTCTTCAGATCTGCCGCCTGTGGCGTACACATACACCTCATCCCAATGCTCCGAATTTTCAAAACCGTAGGTAACAGCTCCAACATCCCCATCAGCGGCAGGAATAAAAATGCAAGCTGTGCTTTCCTCAGCACTTACAAAAAATGCTGAAAAAGATGTTAAAACTAAAAGGGCTAAAATAAAAGATAATATTTTTTTCATATGTAATCCTCCTTCTATGATTTTGTCTTTCATTTATTAGACGTAATTTTTTAAAAATCCTCACATCTAAATCTTAACATTTTTCAAAAAAAGCAACAATTCGTATAGGTGCATAAAAATCCACGACTCTTTTTGTTTAACATAACAAACAAAAAGAGGCAACCCAAAGTGAGTTGCCTCTTTCTTCTTAATTAAACATTATAGCTTTATACTGTACGCCGCTTTCGTTAAGGCATACCGTGTCGCTCTGGCTTACAGTAAAACCTGTGCCTGAAGCCGAAACACTGAGCCCTGAGCTTGATCCCAATCCAACATAGCCTATGGCAGAATACACCTTGCCCGACTCAACCAAAGCCTTGCCGTTTGCAAAAACAAAAATACACCTGAACTTTTCTGTAAGTGTTACTGTTTTTGAGCTTTCGCCCGTACCTGTGTACATATGTACCGCGTGGGAATCCTTAAGAAACTCCTTTTCCTCGGCGGTTACGTGAATATTGGAGTTCTTGACGTGATTGCCCAGAGCACTGTCGATTAGTGCGTTGTCGCTGTTAAAATCATTTCTCATAGGGCGGTCTGTTTCTGCCCATTGATTAAGAGAAAGATTCGCTGTTTTATTCGTGGATGGCATTTATTATCCCCTTTCTAAACCAAATAATCTATATCATTCCAGATATACGCCTTGCTGTCGATTTCGGCAAAGGTGTTAGCTAAAGCGTCTGACTCTTTCCAGTTAAATCCGGAGAATGCCACATCGCTTACAAGATGAGCCGGCAAAAGTGCCTTTACCTGCGAAACAATCCACTCCCGCTGAGCCTCGGTATATTCTTCATTTGAAAGATTAACTACTATACGCTGAGTCTGAGGATACTCCTCAATTTTACCCGATACACCCAGTAATCTCATCATCTTCTCAAAACCCACGGGTGTAAAGTCCGTAACGTTTAGGCTTAGTCTTTCGCTGAGCATTTTACGTCTTTTTGAAAGAAGCAAATCATCTCTGACGTTTCCCACAAGTCTTTCGGGAATTTCTATACCAAAGTCCTCAGCAGTAGCAATAAAGCTTTCCCTTAAAAGTATATCAAGATTTTCTCTAAGTATATCAAGCCCTACTGAAAAAGCAGCCAGCTCAGCATACACTATACTGCCTTCGCTTAGATTATAAATCCCTAAGGGGCTTAGCTTATTAATCATCGAATCAAGACAACTCATGCTTTTCTCCTGACAACAGAAATGGTACCTGCCACAGGGAAACAGCCTTTGTCTGCTATATGGTCGCTGTTAAGCTGAGGCACAAATCTAAAGCTTTTTACGCCCTCGGTATGATACACACATTCCGAAACACTGCACATAAGTACCGCACCGCCTACGCCTCGTGTAGAAACATAATCAGTTATGTTCTCTCTGATTCTGTCCTTTACGTCATCAAAACCATATCCCTCGTTAATAACAACCTCAAGGTAAAAACTAACCGAAAAAGGCTGGGCCTTTTTAACAAGCACGTCTACGTTTACCTCTCGTTTTTCCGAAAGAAGTGTCTGAACCTTTTCCAAGGCCTCGTCTGAGGCTACACTGCCCTCGGCAGCTATGTAAACATCCACCGTTCCTACGCCTCTGGCTCTGGGTACTGCCGAAGCTGAGCTTACTCCGTCAATGCTCTCTGCCATTGCTTCATAGTAAGCACAGTTTGCACCGTTTTTAGGAAACCTGATGCTGTTTACAACTCTTTCTCTAAGACTTTCGTCGCTTTCTCTGTTGCAACCGCCGGAGAAAGCTTCTGCATTTGTTACATTGTCAACACCTGCAGGAGGAGTAACCATTACGGTTATATTGTCTTTGAGCACGTTGTACTCTCTGCCCGTGCCAACGCTCTTAGCCTTTACAGTTACCGACAAAGCCCCTGCAGGAATAACCGCGTCAATCATAGTTTCAAATCGTAATAGTGAAGCAAATGCTGCCACAATCGTCCCCTTAGGAATGCTCACTCTTTCAGTCAAAGCTTCTTTTACCGAGAATGTAACCTCACCAAAAGCAGAAGTTGCCTCTCGCCTTACAATGCCTCTTTCCAAGGCATGCATATCAAGATATTCGCCCTCAGCTGTAGACACAAACATCTGCCTTTTAAGCCATTCTGTATTTACAGCGTTTGAGTAAATCTCGCCTGCCAGCACCCTTAACCTTATGCCGATGTCAGAGGCTTCTGAAGGAGTTATTCCCGAAAGCTCGGTGTATTTTTCCGTCATTCTTCTTAATATATCATCATAGGTCTGCATTTATTGTCACCTGTGCCCTTCTTGTTTCTTCTTCGTTTTTAACCGCAATCAGCACCCTGAGCTTTCCGTCCTCGGTTCTTTCCATACTCTCTACCTCTGCTTTAAAGCCCTTTTCCGTCACAAGAGCCTCGTTTAAAAGCACCGTTGCAGTCTGCGAGGCCCCGGGACTTTTGATATCAACTTGCAAAAGCTCTGTACCCAAGGCTTTGTTATAAATAAAACTGCCTTTTCTGATTTTTGCACACAACATTGCTTTCTGAAGCATTTCTTCAATGCCGTTTACAAAGCCGTATTCTCCCGCCTTAGAAATGCTTACGTCTCCGTTTACAAGTAAAATATCCGTTATCCGCTCACCTTCTCTCCGTTAATAAGCACCGAACCGTCATTTTTGAGTACAATGCTTGCACCGCCCATGGAGTAAAGCATAAGCTCACCTCGGTTAAGCTTATTAGGGGCATCCGATATAACTCCAACGCAAGCCTCGCCCCCCTCAAAGGGAACTATAACCGCACCCTCACCAACAGGCGGAACATACGCAATACCATAGGGTGCAACCACGGCCACATCTCTGTGCTGAGTAGATGCGTCCACCTGAATTTTTCTTTGCTGAGAACCTGTAATACTGCCCTTAGTTGCAGTATTAATCTGTCTCTCTTTATTTAAAAATGATGTAAGCCACATACTTATCCCTCCTTTTTAAGAATTCTGAGCTTTGTAAGCTCGCCTGATTTGTCAGCCACATATCTTACAGCACACACGTAATACTTAGTTTCTAAGGTATCAAGGCAGGCGGTTTTTCCCAAGGCATCGCCGTAAAAACCACGGCACACCACGTCGGCATAAAAGCTTTTTTTCTTGGCCTCATCAAAGATAACATCCGCATCCTTAAGAGTAGAACCGTTAGATGCTAAGTTTATGTATCTTACCTTTTTTATACCGTCTTTTTCAGCATTAACGTCAGATAAAAACGAGCTGTAGCCCTCACCCTCCTTATGCTTAAGGTAAACCCTCGAAACCCTGTTACATCTCAGGTTCACAACCCTCATATCCGTAACATGAACATCGGGTGAGCCAAGCTTAATCATTTCATCGCTTTTAAAGCCCTCAATATAAAGCTTGTCACCGTCGCATTTTGGAAAAGCCCCGTACATCTCCATGGCAAACCTTCTTATAGCGGTATAGCAGGATATGCCTTTGTTAACAGTAAATTTGCCGTCAAAAGCCTTGTTTTCTCCAATCAACTCGTTAAAGCCAAAAGGTCTGGCGTAAAAATCGAAAATATCCTGTGCCGAGGGATTAACAAAGCTCATAGGATATGCCTCGTTGTCAATAAGCTTTGCGGCACTATTGCGTGCCATAAGCTCAGTATAGGAGTTTTTGCCGAAAACCTCTGTCTGCTCGTCTATCTCTCCGCTGAAAATAAGTTCACCACGTCGGTAAACCTCAACAAACGTAAGCTCAGGCATATTTACTCTTGCGAGCTTTATAACCACAGAATCTGCAGGCACGTCCTCTTCTTTATCCATAACAATGCTTATCGGTGCCCCGATTTTTAACCTGTTTCTGTTAATATCCGTAACCTCTACACTCAGCATATCTTTATCACCTGGTTTTCATTAAGCTCATCGGGGCGTTTTACGCAGGGGTTAAGCTCTACCAATACATCCGCCTCTACTCCGTATTTATAAGCTATATCAAAAAGGGTTTCGCCTTTAATTACCTTATGTATTTTCTCGGCTTTTGGGGGTTCTTCGCTAATAATCTCAGTAAACTGAAACGTATAACTGATTTTATCAGGAGTAACGGAAGCCTCAGCAGTAAGCTTTGTAAACAAAGCTAAAACAGGCTCCATTGTAGGAAGCGACAAAACCCCCTCGCCGCCCTTTGCCTGCAAAGAGTAAAGCTTTGCATACTGCTCCAAACAGTCCTTGCCCTTAAGCTCACCCTTGCCTTTAATCACCCTGCATTTTCCGCCTAAATCCTCAAACCGTTCACCGCTGTAAGGCAAAATATAATCAGCGGTAATTTTTTCGCTTGTAACCTCAATGGAAATAGGATTGCACCACAAGGTGAAGCCTTTGAATCTCATCAATGCAAGCTCCATATTATTCCTCCTTAGTTTTCAAAATCAGCCGAATAACGTCTGCTGTCACGCTGAAGCTCTAAGCTTAAAGCTTCCGCAAGGCTTTCTTCGTAGCTCTCGCTTTGCTCAGCGTAAACTTCCGCTATGATGTTATTATGCATTCTGCACCTCACAGCTTTCTGAAACAATGTAATAGGTAAAACTCCTATTTCCCCATTTACTAAGCTCTCGGCTTATCTTACTTACTCTGCACGCCTTATAAACCTCGCTGTATTTTTCAAAGCTCAGCTTAAGCTCAAAAGTATCCGAAAGCTTAAAAAAGCTTTTAGCTTTAAGCTTAATATTGTACTCCTCAGCATCTGTATTCACTATGGTATAGCCCTTTAAAAGCTTAGGCTCTTTTTCTGTTATTACACTACTCTCTATTTCGTAGGAAATAACCCCCTCTGCCTTAACTGAATCAAGGTAAATTCCGCAGGACGCATCTGCAAGGCTTACCTCCTCAACAGTAACGGTTATATCAGAATACATAGTTGAGCTTGTCTCAATAAATCTGGGCTCGCTTACCTCAATAAGGCTTACGTTTAAAGCTTCTTTTACTGCCTCGGTTATCAACATTGCCACCTCTGTAAGCCGCTTGCCTCCTGCCCCCAAAGGGGCAAGAAGGCTAAGCTTTACAGACGTAAGAAATTCAGGGCTTAAGCTATCCGGATTTTTGCTGTACTTAATCCTGTTAAGCCCCAAGCAAAGAGTAAAGGAGCAAACAGGATTCTGAGCTATATCACGGGTATCGGCATACACACAGGTAACGCACTTAAGCTCTTCCTTACTCTTAACCGCACGAGCTATGCTTTTAATAACGTTATCAGGCTTCATAAAAATCCTCCTCTTTAGGCTCGCTATAGGGCATAAGCACCGCCCAAACGTAAAAATCCTCTGACCTTGCAGTAACAATTTCGCTACGCTTTAAAATAAACTTTCTTCCTTTTGCTTCAACAAAAGCTGTTCCAAGCACAGGAAGCTTAGCTTCAGGAGGACAGATAAGAAGGTAATTACCGCTGTCAAAGTAACCATGAGGAAGCTGTTTGCCTCCTAAATAAAGCTTGTTTTTATATAGCAAAGGCTCAAGAATTCCTTTAACAACCCTAATTCCATTTTCAGTTGTAACTGTAATATCTTCGCCAAAGCGTCTGAGCTCCTCGGTAATGCTTTTGTAAATACTCAAGCTTTCACCCTCCTAAAGTAAAAGCCTTCATCAGAAAGTACGTCAGAAAGAGCTCTGCACTCCTCTTCAAAAAGTCTTTTGGCGGCACTGAGCTTTTTGTCGCTCATAGTAACTTTTACCTCGCCTGCCGAAAAACTTTCGGGCTCGGTTGCCAAAAGCAAAAGGCAGTATTTGTAAAAAGCCAATGCCCCTGCGGCATAAGAAAGCCTTAACCGCTTGCCCTCTGAAAGGCTCGTCTCAGGCACTTTAAGCTTAGCTCTGATATCCACCATAGCTTCCTTGCAAAGGTCTTGATAACGGCTTAAGTCTTTGTCCTGAAGCGAGCTTAAAAGCTTAAAACGTCTTAATACGTCGTAAAAACTCAAGCACCGTCACCTCTTAGTATGTAAGCTTCTTGGCAGCGTCCTTGTAAATCTTTGCAAAGCCTGCAATTGATGTAATGGCGGCACGCTCAAGCTGACGGTCAATGAGCTTGTCGTAATCGGTAATTACGTCGCCTGCAACCACCATTTCGAGGGCACAGTTTTTATCCATACCGATAATAATATCAGAATCAATTGCCTGAGTGTGAATAAGGTTTGCACCTAAGGGAGTAACCATCTTACCTGTGCCGTGGAAGGTCTGACCTGCGGATGAATCCTTAAGTTCGGTAGTTTCTAAAAGCTTCTGCATAGCTGCTGTGGGAGCTAAAATTGTGTTAAGCTCGTAAGGGCTTAAAGCCGCCCAGAGAGCAACAAGGTCAGAGTAAGAAAGCTTGCCGGCTTCCTTTGCAGTAATACCCTCGCAGGGGTTAGCATTGCCGTCGCCGTTTAAAAGCACGTCCACAGCATCCTTAAGCTGAGCACGGGCGATGTAAGCACCAATCTGCTTAAGAGTAACCGTAAAAAGGTCAAGACGCTGATATCTTAAAGCCTCGTAGGAAGAAACCAGCATTCTGCCGCGTTTCTTGAGCTTAACAAGGTTTTCCTGAGTACTTACCTTTGTTTCGGGAATAAACGCACCTTCGTTTACTACTAAAAGGCTCTTGTCCTCTTCAGAAGGAGTGGAAGTGATGCTTCTGTAATCCATACCTGTGATAGCTGTTTTTGTAGCCACAATGTTAGAAAGCACGTCAGCCTCAGCAATACCCTGATGTACCGCACGGCTTACATACTCAGGGAAAAGTGCCGCAGAATCAGTAGTCTGGAAGAACTTTTCCACCTTGTCGGAAGCAGCGCCGCTTACCTTAATGTCAAAACGCTTGAGCTGACGTGAAAAAGCGTCCAAGCCCTCCAGCTCTGTGCCGATGTAATTTGCAGAGGGGTCCAGCTCTTCAAGCACCGCTGTAAGGCTTTTCTCCCTGTTTGCATACATACCCTTTTCTAAAGAAATATTCTCATAAAATGCCATATTCATATACCTCCCAAAAAATTAAAGAATTACGCCGATAGTGTCTGTGTCTGCTGACACTACAAGGTACTCTCTGCCGTTTGCGTCAGCCTTAAAAGCTTCTGATGAAGCCGCAGAAAGGTTCTGATAGCCTACATTCACAGCACCCTCAACAGGGATTTCCGCATAACCGAAAAGCTTTACAGCGGCATAGCCTTCCCTTACATTCACACAAACGCCCACTACCTTGTCGCCTTCATCACAGACTGACACAGTGTTGTCGTCAATAAGCTTTAAAAGTGTGCCCTTTTTTACTGTAGCGTCAGCCTCAAAGGTCACTGTATTATCACAAAAACCATTAAATCCGATATTCATAAATTACCTCCGTTAAATTGTAAATTCATTGTTCTGAGAAGCCTTACTTCTCACCTTTTTGTCTGTGGCAAGCTGAGGCTTAAAAGCAAACACACCCTCAACCTTCTTGTTCATAGCCTTGATAAACTCCTTAAGATTTTCTGTATCAAGGCCTGTCATTGCCGCCTTTACCGCAATCTCAGAAATATCAGGCTCTAAAAGTGCCATAAGCCTTGTAAACTCAGACTCTAAGCTTTTTCTGTATTCTTTGCCTGAGCGTGCATCTTTTTCAAGCTCTCTGATATAATCAAAAAGCTTTGCACATTCTGCCTTTGTAAAGGCAACCTCACACCTTTTTTCAAGGCTTTTCATAATACCTTCCATATTCATTTCATTCCTTCCTTTAGGATTTTTAAATGACTTTGTAACTCCTGCCTCACGCTGTGCGGGCACCGCCACAAAACTCCACTCATAAGCATCATAGGGACTTATAAGCTCTGCAAAGCAAAGTGTGCCCCCGTAGGTTTTGCCTTTCTGATGATTGCACCCTGAACTTCCGTAAACCTTACCGCAAACCGAGCAAGTACTCTCCTCAACAGCACAGCCCACGCTTACTTCCTTTTTGATACCGCTGTCAATTGAGGCAATTACCTCCCTGTTACCCTCGGTAATGGGAATATATGCCCTTGCAGTAAGCTTAAAATAATCGTCGCCTGTAAGGGTTTTCTTACCCTCAACTGCTTCAACCTTGCACTTGAAAATTCGTGCAGTCTGATTTTTGCTTCGGCTTTCGTGGTCTACAATTCCTGTTTTGCCCACAAAAAGCTTTTCAAGCTCAAAAAGAGATTCCACCGTAAAACGCTCAAAATCCCTGTCCACGTCGTTATCGCAAAGAGTAAGAGAAAACACATAAACTTCCTCAGCCTTAAACTCACGACGGGTGTATTTGTTTATAAGCATAAGTTCCTCATCAGTGGGAATCGAGTTAGAATTCTTAGTTTCTTCTGTCAATTTTCCGCCTCCTGTTTTTTCTCAAGATTTTCAGCTTCAGCATTGATTTTTCTTGCATTGGCAAGCTCCACCTCGTCCATAAGGCTAATGTTTGACCACTTAACCTCAAAAGGCTTATTAATACCCATAAGCCTTAAATGCATATTGCAGACTTTCTTAATAACAGGTGTTAAAACACTTCTGAAATATTCCAGCTCGCTGGTTAAAATATCCGCCTGCACCGAGCTCATACGCTCTGTGCTTGACCATGAAAGGCCAAGCAAAAAAGGCGGAATGGAAAGCTTCGAAACAATCTGCTCTAAAATGTGCTTAATAGGCACATCGCACTCAAGCTCCTGATTATCCGCACCGATAACCTTAATGCCCACATCGCCTACACATACAAAGTCGTAAACACCCTGAGTATCACGCATTGCCTTGCTCCACTCGTTGGCTATCACTCTTGCCCTTTCCTCAGGATTCACAACCGAACCTTCCCCGGGCTTGTAGGTAACCGCATAGCGGATGTTGCCGATGCGGTCAAAATTCTTGCCTATTGAGCCGAAAATCTTAAGAAGAATTGAGCTTACGAAAGGAAGTCCTCTGAGTATAGGCGTGCCCTGCAAAGAACCTGCCGAAGGTGCTAAAAGAGAAACCGATAAAAACTCCTGAAATGGCAGTTCAACGCTTTCTCCCACACTTTTTCTGCAAACCTTAACATCCAAGGGAGAACCGCCCTCTTTAAGCTCAATATCGTCAAGGGGTGCATTGTAAAGACCGTAGAGCCCCCTTAAGTCGCTATAGGGAATCATCTCACCTACGGCTTCGCCATAGGTAAGCAAATCCTCAAGATAAGCCCAAACAAAGCTTTTAAGCCCTGTAGCAGTACCACCCACCTTAACGTTTTCAGCAAAGTCCTTTAAGGCACTCTGGCATCTCTTGGAATCTGACACCAGTTCAAAATCACCTGTAAGCCTAACAATCTTAGTGATTGCAGCATCAATAATCGGCACAGCCTCTCTTAAGGCCTTGTACATTTCTCTTTCGGCAAAAGCCGTCTGCCGATTCAAAACCGAGAAAGGATGTGCCGTATAACTGCCGCTTGGTGCACTTTGCACTGCGGCATACTGTGTTTTATTTTTTTTAGAAAACAACTTCACAGCCTGTCCTCCTGTCAGCGACAACTGCAACTACACAGTCGTCGCCTCTATTTAAAATTGTTGTGACAAAATATCTTATGTCGTCCATTGCGTGGTCATTTTCCTTAACGGGTACATCGTCGCCTCTTAAAGCCCAGCGGTAAAGCGAAAACTCCCTTACCGAGTCTTTGCAGTTTCTGCATATTCTTACCCTGCCTTCTTTAAGCGCAACAGAAACCTGCCTTACTCCGTCTGTAACTAAGTTTTTGGCAGGCATTACATAATACTCACCCTTGCGTTTTATAAGCTCAATAAAGCTTGCCGCTGAAGGGTCTACAACCACACATCTGACTCTTCTGCCCGACACAAGTTTTCTTAAGGCCTCATAATGCTCCTCGTCTGTACGCTGAGCACCCTCACGCCGAGAGCTGTAATAATACTCGTCAATTCTGTACCACACACCCTCCTTTTTGCCCCAGAGCCCGAAGGATGCAGGATTCACCGTGCCGTAGTCACAGCTGACACAGTAATCCTCAAAAGGAGGTTGAGGCACATCCCAGAAGGCTTCCTCATTTGCCATAAAGGGATACACCGCACCTTCAAGCTCTACCCATTCGCCCTTGATAAACCGCCTGTAAAAGGTACCCGTATAAAGTCTTTCGTACCTCTCAACAGTCTCTTTGCTCAAAGACGGATTATCCTTCATAGTAAAATGAAGGTATAGAGCGTTTTTCTCTTCACGCTTTTTAATCCACTCCTGATAAAACCAATGGGCAGGGTATTCGGGGTTGCAGTTAAACCAGAATTTGGAGCCTGATACCGAGCATCTTGCCAGAGCCTGCTCAACGAATGACCGTGGCATCAGAGCAACTTCGTCAAGTAAAACCCCACTTAACGTCATGCCCTGAATAAGTGAGGCAGAAGCTTCGTCCTTACCGCCGAAAAGGTAAAAGCGGTTAACCTTTCCCTGATAAGAAACGATAAGCAGATTTGAGGAAATCTTATCCTCCACCTCAAATCCCAGACTTTTCAGTACCGATAATATGGGACTCACAACATTTCGCCTTGCTGAGCGTATCGTCTTTGAGCATATGGCAAAGGTAGAATCGGAAAATCGGTAAAAAGCCCATGCAATAAAGGAAATCCCCATCACAAAGGTTTTGCCCGACCTTACCGCACCGTCACATATAACTGCATCGCGACCCTTATCACCTGAGTCCTCACACCACCAGCTCATTACCTTGAGCTGACGCTCTGAAAGCTTCTCAATTTTCAAGATTTATCTTCCTGCTCTTTCTCGTTTAAAGCCTGAGCCGAACGGCAAATTGCTTCGTAAAACGAAACCGCCCCGTCGCCGTCTACTCCTTCGCTTAACTTTTCAAGAGCTTTCATTCGGTCAAAGAATTTGATTTCCATAGACCCATCCTTAGGTCTTTTGATTTCCGACACAGAAAAAAGGTCCATTTTTCTAAGTGCATCGGGACTGGGACTTTCCATATAAAGCAGAGAAACCGCATCGGCAATACTGCCGAAGGCCAGCCTCTGATAGCCCACCGCCGCCATTTTAGACATAGACTTTCTTTGCAAAGAGCAAAGCCTTTCTATTTCCTCAGTAATGTCGACTCTTGACAAAAGCACGTTTCCTGCCTTTCCAAAGTCCCCTGTAAAGCCTGCTTTCTCAGCGGCAGCGGCTGAGTCCGCAAGACTTAAATACAGCCTGCAAAATTCTTTTTCTTTTGATGAAAGACCTTTCTTTTTCATCAGACTCCTCCTTTCTTTCAGAAGGTAAAAAGCTTTATTCTAAAATTACCTCCTCACCTATACCCTCATAAAAGAAAAAAATTGCATAAAAACACGCAATTTTTCGTACCGACATATAAAATTTTTAAAAATATCGCTTTTTTCTAAAAAATTTTCTATAATTTAGCTGTAAAAATCTATTTCCAATGCGTCTAATATAGTGAAAGGAGGTTTTTAAATTGTCGACAAATAAAAAAGAAACCTTTTCCCTTATATATAAGGAAAACGCCCAAAGTATTGTGAGGCTTTGCTATCTTTACCTTAAAGACGAAAGCCTTGCTCAGGATGCCGCGCAAGATACCTTCGTAAAAGCTTACCGAAAGCTAAGCTCTTTTAAAGAAAACTCAAACATAAACACATGGCTTACCTCAATAGCCATCAACACCTGCAAAAGCCTTATGAGGCAAAAATCCTACAAAAGCACTATTTCACTAAATGAGGCTATTAAGGTTCCTGCCAATACACCTGACAAAGAAACCGAACTTAGTGTAAGCCAAGCGATAAAAAACCTGCCTGAGAACCTAAGAGCAGTTACCATTCTTAAATATTACCGAGGTTTAAAGACCCAAGAAATTGCAAAGATACTCAAAGTTCCTGCTACAACAATTAACTACAGACTAAGTAAATCAAAAGAACTTTTAAAAGAAAAATTAAAGGAGGATTTTAACTATGACTGATTTAAAAGCTAAATTAGACCAAGACCTCAGCCACTTAAATCTAAACACCAGCGAAGAAGATATTATTATCAAAGCAAACCGAAAACAGACCAAAAATTACACCTACAGAGTTCTTATCGCCGCCACACTTGTCATTGCAATAATCGCAGGCATTTTCTTCGTGCCAAGTCTTTTTGACACAGACTCAAAATACGGCTTTACTGTTTATGCAGGCGAAAATGAGCTAAACAGCAAAAGTTTCGTTGTAATCAGCGACGAAGAAGAAAACTTCATCCACTTTGACTTTAATAAAATCTTAGACGAAAACGCAAACTCCAAAGACATAACCAGAAGATATCTCTTTGGTTCTTTCGAAAAACGCTTCAAACTAAAAATCGAAGGCGAAAACATCTATAATATTTCTTACCGCATAAACAAAGGCTCCCTTACGGCCTACGAAAAATCCGACGACCAGCACGGAGAAACCTACAACGTCACTTACAAAGACACCTACACCAAAAACGGAGTTTACCAAAACTCAATATATCTTGGCTGTGACAGACAGGATAATTTCACTTTTTCCTTAACCCCTGCTGAACCTCTTAACAACGGCGTCCGTATGCGCTATGATTTAGAGTCTTTAACTCCTTATATCGCCCTGCCCGACACAGGCGAAGTAATAACAGACGAAAACTTCGACCATTACTTTCCCGACCAAATTCACGTAAATGCCGAAGCTTTAGGCTACACCCCCATAGCCTACGGCTTTAAGTCAGACTCAGAGACAATCGCTACTGACGAAGAAATCGCAAAACTTACAGAATACGCAAAAGCTAACGATATGGTAAGCTTCTATAACTACCAGAATCAGATTTTCAAACGTATTATTGACGAAATTGAGCTTCACGTTTTTGTATGGACAAACGAGTCCCGCACCGAATACGAACCCGTTATTATTGAGCTTAAGTATAACCCCATAGAGGTTACCGAGGCAGACCTTAAAAACGCAAGTCCCAATCATAGCCACAGCCTTTCCAAAGGCACACTTTCAGCAAAGCTTTCCGATATGCCAATTGAGCACGAAAATATAATCCGCACTCTCTATAGCAATAACCCAATAAGAAAGTCTCAAAGTGATTAACCAATCAACAGGCACAATTAGTGCAAAACTTATCAAAGCTAACCTTTAAACGCAAAAACACCGACTGCAAATTTGCAGTCGGTGTTCTCATTTATATCGGTATTATAATTCGATTTCAAGCTCAACAGGGCAATGGTCTGAGCCAAAAACATCGGGGTGAATTTTAGCATCAACGATTTTTTCATTAAGGCTTTCGCTTACTATAAAATAGTCAATACGCCAGCCTGCGTTCTTTGCCCTTGCGTTAAAGCGGTAGCTCCACCAAGAATAGGCCTCCGTCAAATCGGGGTACTTAAGGCGGAAAGTATCGGTAAAACCATTATCAAGAAGATTACTCATACAAGCTCTTTCCTCATCGGTAAAGCCTGCGTTTTTGCGGTTTGTTTTTGGGTTTTTAAGGTCGATTTCCTTATGGGCAACGTTAAGGTCACCGCAGAAGATAACAGGCTTTTTCTCCTCCAATCCCTTAAGGTAATTAAAGAAGTCAGCCTCCCACTTCATTCGGTAATCCAGTCTCTTTAAACCGTCCTGAGAATTAGGGGTATATACAGTAATCAGATAGTAGTTATCAAACTCAAGGGTAATAACTCTGCCCTCATGGTCGTGCTCCTCAATACCCATTCCATAAGCCACACTCAAAGGCTCCTGCTTTGTAAAAATCGCGGTGCCCGAATAACCCTTTTTCTCGGCATAATTCCAGTATCCGAAGTAACCCTCAGGGTTAAAGTCAATCTGTCCTTCCTGCAGTTTTGTCTCCTGCAAGCAAAAAGCATCAGCGTCAAAATTTTTGAATATATCCTCAAAGCCTTTTGTTACACAGGCTCTCAGTCCGTTAACATTCCAAGAAATAAACTTCATTATAAGCCTCCTTAATTTTATACATTAAATATATCCGCAAAAGCACTTTTTGTCAACTCGCCCGTTAGCCACGGGAGGGCAATTCCGCCTTCGGATATGTTTGATTTATAATAAAGTCTCATCAACGGCGGGTTGGTTTACATTTGTAGGGGAAGGGTTTCCCCTCCCGAAACGTTTCCTCTGTATCATCACAATCTATTATACACACTTAATCAGCATAGGGAGTTTTTTCGTACACCCTATTTGGTATACTTAAGCCGGAAACAAAAAGGAGGTTTAATTTATGGAAAACATATTCATCACCATTACAGGCATCAATCACTACTATGGCAAAAAGCCATTCGAAATCGGCAGAACCATAAAGCTCATCAAAGAACCCGATAATCCATACGACAACGAAGCCATAGGCGTATATCTTCCCTTTATCGACAAAATCGGCAACGTAGCTAATTCTGTCAATACTGTCTATGCTGGAACTCAAAGTGCAGGCAGAATCTGGGATAAAATCGAAAACGAAGCATTCGCTCAGGTAATGTTTACAACTCACTCAAGCGTAATTGCCCTAATTCTTCCCCCTAAACCTGAAAAAGAATCAACCAATTCAGAAAGCCACCCCCTCCAAAGCGATAACACCATCACCGAAACCCTAATACCGCCTCAACCTAAAGAACCACTCTCAAAAATCGGATTTTAGCTTTAGTTTATCGCGTTAGTCACTTTGTACAAATCCCCCTCAAAAAGTTCATTCATTATCCCATATTTACAACCTAAGTTTTTTAAAGGATAATATTTTTGAGGAGTGATTTGTATGAACAAAAAATTATTGGCATTAACATTAATCATAGTAGTTTTATTAACTTCTCTAACCGCGTGCAAAGCGGGCGTTTCACCAATAAACAAAGAAAGCATTGATTCACAAATAAATCTGATTGCCGAAAACGCCCATATATGGGAGCCCTTTGACATTTACCCCGGAGACCGCTTCAAATTCGCCGTCACAGACTTAGACAACAACTCAAGGCTTGAGGTAATCACCACCGTTTGCCGCGGTACAGGTCTTTACTCCGAAAGCACCTATTATGAGGTAGACGAAACCTTTACCTCTCTCACAAAATGGGAGCATAAAACCGATGATTTCAAGGAGTTTTTACAGGCAGATATAATAAGCAGTAAAGCCGAATGCTTTATAAACCCTGATACAAATGAAAGATTTTACCGTTTTGGAGACCATCATAAAGACACCGCCGCCTACACATGCAACTATAAAATGTGCCTGACATTT
>JAFTIP010000024.1 GCA_017456845.1 Ruminococcus sp. | reverse complement strand
GTCAGCAGGAGGATTGTCAATGGGAGGATTATCAACAGGGGGATTGTATCCGCCACCGCCGTTGCCTGACCATGAACCTGCCTCGTTGCCTGTTGCTGTAAAGGTATTCTCAGAACCTCTTGCAGTTACGCACATTGTCCATGAGTTCCATGCTGTCTGGGTAAATTCGCCTTCGCAACGATAGAAGTTAATAGATGTAAGACCTGCAGGAACCTGGAATGCCCAAGTTACGCTGTCGGAGGTTGTACCCTCATAGGACTGCATACCCTCGTAGTCGTAGATGTAAATACGAGCACCTGCGTCCTTAATCCAGCCTTCGGGTGTGCCGTCTACGAAATAGATGGTCTCTGTGCCGTCGTTAGGCTGAGTGATGGGCTGTGTTACGATAGGCTGTGTAACGATAGGCTCTGCAGTTGTAGGCTCAGTTACAACAGGCTCAGCTGTTGTGGGCTGTGTAACTACAGGCTCTGCTGTTGTGGGAACCTCTGAAGGCTCTGTTTTGGGAGCAGTTGTTACTGCCTCAGAGGGCTCTGTCTTAGCGGCAGTTGTAACCTCTGTGGGCTCTGCAGTTGAAGAAGGAACAGGGATAATGATGGGTGAGCCTGTGGGCTTGGGGTTTGTGGGCTGAACTTCGCCCTTATAAAGAACTTCCTCGCCGATAGCATACTCAACTTCCATCTTAGCAAGCCACTTCTGAATGTTTGTTACGTCGCGGATGTTGAGAACATCGTTGCCGTCAACGTTACCTGCAAATTCTGCCTTCTCGTCAAGAGTTTCGATCTTAGCAAGGTGCTTCTGAATTAAAGTTGCATCCTTGATGTTAACTTTCTCAGAGAAATCAACGTCGCCAAGAATTACGTACTCAGCAGGAACAATAGGCTCTGTTGTTGTTTCAGTCTTGGGAACTGTTGTGGGCTTTGTAATAATTACGGGAGCTGTAGTTGTAACTTCCTCAGAAGGCTCTGTTTTGGGAGTTGTTGTAACTTCCTCAGAAGGCTCTGTCTTGGGAGCTGTTGTGGGTTTAACGGGCTCTGTAGGAGTTGTTGTGGGCTTTGCGGGCTCTGTGGGAGCTGTAGTAACAACAGGAGCTGTTGTTGTGGGCTCTACACCCTGAGCAGCAAGCTCAAGAAGGATTGTACCCTGAGCACCAGAGTTTACTGTAACCTTGCCGCCTGCAACTGTAGCCTCTTCACCTGTGTAGGTGTTAACTACCTTTGCACCGTCAGCAAATGCACCGTTAAGTGTAATAGATGTGCTTGCGTTCTTGTTTGCACCAACTACGCAAACTACAACATCGTTTACGTTGTTCTTGTTGTATGTACGGCTGAAAGCTGTACCGCTTGTAGCAGAAAGGTTCTTGTGAGCACCTGCACCAACTGCAACGTGGTCGTTTCTGAACTGACCAACCTTCTGCCAGTGAGCGAGAATGCCCTTGTCAGCATTGTTCCAGTTCATAAAGCTTCTGGACTCGTGGTCGTGGATAGAGCACTCTACATACTGTCTGTTAGTCTCATCGCCATAGTAAATCTGAACACCGCCGGGTAAGAGGAGGAGTGCAGAACCCTGATAGTAAAGGTCGTTACGGCAAAGGCCTGTATCGTGAGAAGAAATGTAAGTAAGTACGTTGAAGTTGGGGTTGTTGTTAATCTGGTTAGCATAATCAGCATAAGTCTGATTAAGGTTGCCTGCCTTCTTAAGGCCGTCACAACCGCCGCCCTGAGAGTTACCGGAGAAGGAGAAGTTAATCATAGAATCGAAGCCGTTCTGGTAGTAGTGGTTGTTAGCAACACCCTGACCAAAGTTTTCGCCTGTCATCCAGAAATCTTCGTCCCAGTCTGCACCAACTGCGTTGGGGTTAGCTGTTCTCCAATTATCAAGAGCCTTTGTACAAGCGTCATTGAGTTTCTTCCAGCAGGAAGTTTCAACGTGCTTAGCTGTATCGCATCTAAAGCCGTCGATACCGTATTCTTCAACCCACTTTGCATACCATGCAACGAGGTAGTTGAGAACAGTCTTGTTGCCAAGGTTGTACTTGGAGAAAGTCTGGTCAATCTCTGCAACCTTCTTGCTATATGTGCCTTCCTTGTTCCACTTATTCTGAAGAAGCTTAGGAATGCTTACTGTAGCCTGATTTTCTGTTTTAAAGTCGGGAAGATATGTAACTGCACCTGTGATATCGCCGTTACCGTTGTTGTCGTAACCAGCCATACCTGCACGGATCCAATCTCTGCCCCACCAGTTTGCCCACTGGTTAGCATCACCGTCGTTGTACTTGATGCAACCGTGGTAGTTGGACTGATTGATACCGTTCCAGTTGTAGTATACGCTCTTCCAGTTGGAAGTAAGTGTACCGAACTGATACTCGTTCATATCGTAGATAGAGTTGTAGCCGGGGTGATTAAGAACAACGTCAAGAACGATACGGATACCGTGCTCGTGAGCTGTGTCAATCATCTCCTTAAACTCTGCCTCTGTACCATAGTTCTTATCGAGCTCTGTAAAGTCGAGGCCATAGTAACCGTGGTAAGAGTAGTGGGGGAATGAGCTTTTACCGTCGCCACCTACTACGTAGCCGTGAGTCTGCTCAAACCAACCTGCAACCCAGATAGCATTAACACCTAAATCATCGAAGTAACCCTCATTGATTTTCTGGGTAATACCTTTAAAGTCACCGCCCTGGAAAGCTGCTACGTTGTTGTAGTTAGCTTTTGAGCCGTTTTCGTTGAGACCTCTGCCGTAGCTGTTATCGTTGCTTGTGTTACCGTTCTGGAAACGGTCAGTAAGCAAGAAATAAACAGTTGCGTTGTCCCATGTGAAGTCTGATGCAGATGTAGGGTTAGCAGAAACTTCTGCAATCTCTAATTCTGCAGCACTTGCTGTGAAGCCTACTGCACAGATAGAAAGCACTGTAGCAAGAGTAAGCAGTAAACACAGCAGTCTTTTGCATTTGTTCATTTAAACCATCCTTTCGTTTATCACAAAAATGTGAAAATCCTACAGATACATTATAGCAAAACTAACAGTTTTTACAATGGGATAATTAGACATAAATATGGCTATTTTTTGTCATATATTACAAAAAGTTAATAATTTGCTTAAATACCAAGTGAAAATAGAAATTACTTTTTAATTATAAATTCCAAAATAATTGACAAATTTCCTATTACATAATATAATTTGATTTTAATAATAGGGTAATATGCCCTTGTATTATGATTTTGGGGGTGGCTTTTTATGAAGAACAGCACCATTATCTCGCTAAAGGATATAAATGTAAGCTTCGACGGCGAGGTAATCATCAACAACATCAGCCTTGATATTATGGATGAAGAATTTATTACGTTCTTGGGTCCCTCAGGCTGCGGTAAAACCACAACTCTCAGGATTATAGGCGGATTTTTAGAGCCCGACAGCGGTGACCTTTTTTACGAAGGCAAACGCATCAACGGTACTCCGCCCCACAAGAGAAATATTAACACGGTATTCCAGAAATACGCACTTTTCCCTCACCTGAATGTATTTGACAACGTAGCCTTCGGCTTGAAGCTTAAAAAGCTTCCGAAAGCTGAAATCAAACAAAAAGTAAAGCATATGCTTTCGGTAGTTGACCTTAAAGGCTACGACAAGCGTTCTGTGAGCCAGCTTTCGGGCGGTCAGCAACAGCGAGTTGCCATTGCACGTGCACTTGTGTGCGACCCTGACGTACTCTTACTGGACGAGCCTTTGGGTGCACTTGACCTTAAACTGAGAAAAGATATGCAGATTGAGCTTAAGCGTATTCAGAAAATGACCAAAAAGACCTTCGTATATGTAACTCACGACCAGGAAGAGGCTCTTACCATGAGCGACAGGGTTGTGGTTATGAACAACGGTGTTATCGAGCAGATTGGTACTCCGATTGATATATATAACGAACCTGCAAACGCCTTTGTTGCCGACTTTATCGGCGAGGCTAACATCCTTAACGCTACTATGGTTGAGGATTATAAGGTAAATATTTTAGGCACAGAATTCAAGTGTACCGATGCAGGCTTTGGTAAAAACAAACCTGTTGACGTTGTAATAAGACCTGAGGACATTTTAGTTGTTCCTGTGGAAAACGGTATAATCTCAGGCAAGGTTGTAAACACAGTTTTCAAGGGTGTTCATTACGAAATGGAAGTAAAATGCAAAAACTGCACTTTGCTTATCCATTCAACCTCTTGTCAGGATGTGGGCGAAACCATAGGTATGTACGTAACACCCGACAATATTCATATAATGAACAAGCTCTTCCCCACTCCTTACAATGAGTTTGATGCAGTTGTTTCATCTTCAAATGAGGAAGAAAACACAACTACAATCATAATTGAAGGCAAAGAGGTTGAGATTAAAGACAGATACTTCGAAAAAGACGCAAAGCTTCACATTATTTTACCTCCCACAGGTATTCACGTAGCAGGCGACGGCGTGGGTCAGATTGACGACGTATTTATTGAGTCGGTAATCTGGAAAGGTGAGTATAACGAGATTATCGTTGAGTCTGACGAAAGAAAATGGCTGATGCACAGTGCTCAGGACGAGCAGGTTGCTACCTATGCTCCCATTTGCTTTGACTTTAAGGATGCCGTTATCACCTTAGCCGAAACTTCGGAGGGCGAAAATGAAGTCTAAAAAGTTAGCTCTTCCCTACATTCTGTGGATGCTTGTGTTTGTGCTGGTGCCTTTGGGTATGGTTATTGCCTTTGCCGTAAGAGACGACGCAGGTAACTTTACCTTTGAGTTTATCAGCAAAGCATGGGGCTACAGGGATGTATTCCTGCATTCTTTGTGGGTTGCTCTTCTTTCCACAGCAATATGCCTTTTGCTGGCTTATCCTTTAAGCTACATAATCTCAAGGGCTAAGGCAAGAACCCAGCGAACGGTTATTATGCTTGTAATGGTGCCTATGTGGATGAACTTTCTCCTTCGTATTTACGCTTGGGTGGTTCTTCTTTCCAAAGGCGGTCCTATTGATTCTGTTTTAGGGCTACTGGGCATACACGTTCCTCTTATTGGTAACACAGGTGCAGTTGTGCTTGGTATGGTTTACGAATTTTTGCCCTTTATGATTTTGCCTTTATACACAGTTATGGGTAAGATTGACAAAAGCCTGATTGAGGCGGCTCAGGACTTAGGCTCTAACGGCTTTAAGGTTTTCAGTAAGGTTGTGCTTCCCCTTTCAGTTCCCGGTATAGTTTCGGGTGTTACAATGGTATTTGTTCCTACTGCAAGTACCTTCCTTGTTTCTCAGTATTTAGGCGGCACCGATGACATTATGATTGGTGACGTTATTGAAAAAGTTTTCCAGACCGACAGACACACGGGCTCTGCCCTTTCGCTGTGTCTTATGGTAATCATTTTACTGTTCATCATTGTTATGAACCGCTTCGGCGATGAGGAGGCGGTTGGCGTATGAGAAAGAAAATGAATTTAGGCAGTAAGCTTTACATACTGCTTATTATGATGTTCCTTTATGCTCCTATTGCGGTGCTTATTGCCTACTCTTTCAACGACGGCAAAACCATGGTGTGGAAAGGTTTCACCTTTGACTGGTACATTGAGCTTTTCAAAGACTCGTCAATTATGACTTCCCTTTATAACACATTGGCAGTTGCACTTTTAGCGGCTATTGCCTCTACCCTTTTAGGCACACTTGCCGCAATCGGTATGTATAACTTCAAAGGTGCTCCCAGAAAGATTTTTCAGACAGTTTCAAACATTCCCATCATCAACCCCGAGATTGTAACAGGTGTTTCTTTAATGCTTTTCTTTACATTTCTGGGCAGAATGTTTGACTTTGAAATGGGCTTTGTAACTGTTTTACTTGCTCACATCGGATTCTGCACACCTTATGTTATTCTCTCTGTTGCTCCTAAAATCCGCCAAATGGACCACAACATCTATGAAGCGGCTCTTGACCTCGGTTGCAATCAGATTCAGGCTTTCTTTAAGGTAGTATTCTTTGAGCTTTTACCCGGTATACTTTCGGGTTTTCTTATAAGCTTCACCTATTCTCTTGATGACTTTGTTATCACCTACTTTACCCGTGGCAGTAAGTTCCAGACCCTGCCCATTGAGATATACACAATGATTAGAAAGCGTATATCTCCGAAAATCAATGCATTATCAACTATACTTTTCTTAGTTGTTTTCACGGTTCTCATAATCACAAATATCAGAGATTACAAAGCCGAGAAAAAACTCCAAAATTCTAAATAAGGGAGATAGATAAATGAAAAAAATCATCTGCATTTTAATGGTACTTGTTCTCGCAGTTGGCGCAACATTAGCTTTAAGCGGTTGCGGTAAAAGCTACGACGGCGAAATCAACGTTTTCAACTGGGGCGAGAATATCAGCGACGGCACTGACGACTCTATGGATGTTATCAAAGAGTTTGAGGACAAGTTCAACATCAAGGTTAACTACACAACCTACGAAACAAACGAAGAGCTTTACTCCATTTTAAGCTCTTCCAACTCAAGCTACGACATCGTAATTCCCTCTGACTATATGATTGAAAAGCTTATTGCAGAGGACTTGCTTACAGAGATTAACTTTGACAATGTTCCCAATTACAAGAACATCGCTGAAACCTACAAAAACCTGCCCTTTGACCCTGAAAACAAGTATTCTGTTCCCTACACATGGGGTGTGGTAGCCCTCGGTTACAACACTACTATGGTTCAGGGAGTAGAAATCAAGGGCTTTGCAGATTTATGGAATGAAGAACTCAAAGGCAACATCCTTATGATTGACAACAGCCGTGACGCAATGGCAATTGCAATGCAGCTTTCAGGTATTTCACCCACAAAGTTCACAAAAGCTGATGTTGACAAGGCTGCTGAGAAGCTTTCAGAGCAGAAACCTTTACTTAAAAAGTACGTTATGGATATGGTATTCACCGAAATGGAAGGTGCACAAGCAGCTATTGCTCCCTACTATGCAGGTGACATTTACTCAATGATTCAGAACAACCCCGACCTTACTTACTGCTTGCCTGAGGAAGGCTCAAACTTCTTTGTTGACTCAATGTGTATTCCCAAGTCAACTCAGAACAAAGAGGGTGCTGAGCTTTTCATCAACTTTATGTTAGAGGCTGAGGTTGGTGCTGCTAACGCTGAGTACATCGGCTATTCCACACCTAACACTGAAGCTTTCAAGCTTCTTCCCGAAGAGATTCAGAATTCCGAGCTTATTTATCCTTCTGAGGAATACCTCAAGAAGTGCTACTCCTTTGCAGACCTTGACAAAGAAGTTTACTCCTATATGCAGGAGAA
The DNA here is from genome assembly GCA_017456845.1 of Ruminococcus sp. Taxonomy (GTDB): domain Bacteria; phylum Bacillota; class Clostridia; order Oscillospirales; family Acutalibacteraceae; genus Ruminococcoides. The sequence continues at coordinate 18,445 of JAFTIP010000024.1, read as the reverse complement.
ATTCATTGAAGTTAAGGCTGAGTAATCAAACATAAACCAAAGGCGATTGACCGCAAAGTCAATCGCCTTTTTCTTATGATTTATTCTTCTTTTCTTTGTAAACCTGTCGCTTATCAACGAATTTATTGTAGGCAAATACGCCCATAAGTCCAAGCACAGCAGAGGCACCGAAGATAAGTATTGAGGTAACAAAGTTACCCTCGCTTAACTTATCGCCCGCTAAAATAGAAGATATTATAGAGGGAATTCGTGCCACCGTTGAAATTATAAGAAACTCATAAAACTTAATATTAGTAAGTCCTGCAAAGTAAGTAAGCAAATCCTTTGGAGTTCCTATGGTAAAGAACACAAGAAAGATAATGCTTTTAAGCTTTCGCTCGTTATTTAAAAACCTGAGGCTGTTGATTTTCTCGCGGGATACAAAAACCTCAACAAGTTTAACTCCGAATTTTCTCACTAACAGGAAGATTAAAGCAGAGCCTATGGCAGAACCTGCAAGGCAGATAAGAAGTCCGCCCCAAGTACCAAAGGCAAGACCACAGCCTACCTCTACCACTTCTCCCGGAATAAGTGCCACAATTACCTGCAGAACCTGAATGCCAAGGGCAACAAGCCAACCCCAAGCACCAAAGGAATCAATGCGGGTCTGAAACTCCGAGATATGGTCAAGCTCGAAAATCCCTACCTTTTTCCACAAAAACCAAGTAAGCCAAACACTTAAGCCCACAAGCAAAAGCAGAGAAACGCCTGCAAAAATCCGTCTTTTAAGTATATATTTTTTATCAGCGTCAAGCTTGCGTTTATTTCCTTTTTCCATTTCCTTTTCCAAACTTACTCTCCAATACCCTTTAACTGCATCTGATTTATGTCCGTAAGAGCGTCGCTTATTACTACCTTTTTGATGATGTTCTTAACTGTCCTGTCAAGCTCGCCGTCCTTTGAGTAGTCAGCAGGAAAAATAAAGTCAACCCTGTCTTTAATAAGAAGCTCTTCAACCTTTTCTTTTGAATCGTCCTGATACACAGCAATAGCCTGACCGCCGTATGCCTTCATCATTTTCATGCAAGGAACATCGGAAAGACCATCGCCTATGTAAATCATATTTGTAAAGGGTACTCGTTTTGAGTCATCAGGCATTGAGCGATTAAGGTCAACATCATTGGAAACATCAAGAACGCCTTTGTTTATACGGTAAACAAACTGAGTCTTGTTGGTGTAGTTTACTGCCGTTTTTGGCCAAGCGGCGTTACCCTGCTCGTCGTAATAAAACTCACAGGCAAAAATCTCAGTGAACTTATCTGCAATTGATGTGCCCTCGATAATCTCTTTCATTCCTGATGAGATAACGTAATGTTCAATTTTAGCTCCCTGCTCTTTACCAAAAGCATTTATGCGGTCAAACCACTGCTCAACGCCTTTGTAAAGCTCAACGTTTCTGCCGCTTTCAACAAAGCTTTCGCGTTTTAAAGAAACTCCTTTTTCGCGGCATCGTTTTACGCAGGTATACATATATGCAAGAATTCCGTCCATTTTCTGGGCTCTGCCAAAGCCGTTAGCTTCTGCCCAGAAATCAGATGCACTCATATTAAGCTTTGGGATAAGGTCATATTCCTGCATATCGCGAGTGCAAAGGGTTTTATCAAAGTCATACATAATTGCTATAATAGGCTCTGTGTGCATAAAAACTCTCCTTTGCGTTTTTGTTATTTAGTTTGCTTTGTAGGTTGTAATCTCAACAGACTCAAGAATTACGTCTTTAACAGGCTTGTTGTTTTCAGCGTTAACCTCAACCTTAGCAATTGCATCAACAACGTCCATACCGTCAATAACCTGAGCAAAAACCGTGTGACCGCCTGTTGCACGGAGCGCACCGTCAAGGTGGATGTTGCCGCCGTTTTCCTCATAAAGCTTGTATACGTCCTCTGTAATAGCATGCTTTAAAGGAGAAATACCGCCGTTAGCGTTGATAAAATCGTCTACTGTTGCGTACATAGCAGTAAACTGTGCACCATAAGCGGAAACGTACTGGTTATAGTAATTCTCATACATTGCGTACATTTCAGCATAATCAGCAATACTGTCGCGGCTGAAAGAAGAAGCCTGATTAATAAAGAACTGACTTCCGTTGGTGTTAACGCCACTGTTTGCCATAGCTACAGAACCGCGGATATTGTAAAGTGTGTTTGCAAACTCATCTTCAAAAGCCTTGCCGTATGAGCTCTTGCCGCCTGTGCCGTCGCCTTTTTCATAGTCACCGCCCTGAATCATAAAATCGTCAATTACACGGTGGAAAATTGTGTTGTCGTACTTACCGTCTTTTGCAAGAGTTGTGAAGCTTTCAACAGCCTTGGGAGCGTTTTCGGGGAAGAAACGCCAAGTGATGTCACCCATAGATGTGTGCAGAATTGCGATTGTATCGCCTTCGGCAGGCATCTCTAACTGATAGCCTATCTTGTGCTCGGTATCATTCTTAACCAGAGGATTAACAGAAGGAAGTGTAACGGAAGAAGCCGCACCTGTTGTGCCCTCTGTGTCGCCTGTGCCTGAGTTACAGCATGCAAAGCTTAAACCACAGCAAATAGTAAGAGATGAGAGTAAAACTGTTTTTAAAATTCTTTTGATTTTCATTGTTTAAATTCCTTTCGGGTTTTATATTATTTCTTCGGAGTACTCAATGTCTCCGACAATTCTGTAGTCACTTACATATGGCTCTGACTTTACAGAGTCCATATATTCAAGGGTTGTGGAAATAGCCACCGAGCCTGAATCAAGAATCCTGAATTTCAGGGAAATCAGATTGCCGCCTCCCCTAAAATCCATACCGCTTAAGTTAACAGCGTTGAATTTAATCGTATTAGGCATATCGGTGTTGCATACAACACCTTCGCCTGCTATCGGGAACATCTCTGCCGTACTTGTTTTTACAAGCTCAAGCATTGAGGAATCGTAATTTGTTGTAGCCTGAAAATCCTCCAAAGCCTCGGGGGTTTTAAGGTAAAACACATAGTTAACCGTATCCCCTATGTAAGCTGTGTAGGCTTTGCCGTCAACATTAACGGTGCAAGGCTCGTCTGATACATCTTCCTCTTCAGCCTCAAAATTGTAATCAGGAACGTATACATCCTCAGGCAACTGCTCTATTACAGTCTGAACTTTTTCGGTAGGCTGAGTTTTATCTGCTTTTGTAACAGGTATTGTAGTTTCTGAAGCTACTGACGAAGAGGCAACAGGTGATGTCTCTGCCTCGTCAGGGGTGCTGTCGGGTTTTTCACAACCGCCCAAAACCATGGACGAAAAAAGCACCGTACAAAGTGCTGCGGCTAATATTTTTCGCCTGTTCATAATACATATACCTCCCTGTTTTTTCAATATCTGAATGGTATTGAAGTTATATATCTTTGCTTGTGCAAACACCACCCAGTATATACATATTTATTATAGCCTTTATTGCGGAGTTTTTCAAGTATAACTAAAAATTTCACGGTCTTTACACATAACTTTAAATAAAGCTTCATAAGTATGAATACATCGAAATAAAGCGGAGGTTTATAAATGAGCGACTTTTTACCTGAGGGTTGTCTTATAGAAGAGGACACAAACGCCATGTATATGCAGAGCATTACAAGCCTTACCGAGGCGTACAGAGAACAAAAAATATTAGAGGCAAGAGCCACTGTATGCGACTCTAACCACAATTTAACAGTTGACCTTGGATGTATCAAGGGTATTATTCCCCGAAAGGAAGGTGCCATTGGCATTAAAGAAGGCAAAGTCAGGGACATAGCGGTTATTTCACGTGTTAACCGACCCGTAAGCTTTGTTATCACAGGCTTTGACCGAGACTCAGGCGGTCAGACGGTAGCAATTCTTTCCCGTGAAAAAGCCCAAAGGCGGTGTATGCAAAGCTTTGTATCCACCCTTTCCTGCGGAGATATAGTAGACGCCCGCATTACCCACCTTGAAACCTTCGGTGCTTTTGCCGACATCGGTTGCGGAATTGTGGCATTGATGCCAATTGACACAATTTCGGTATCACGCATTGAGCATCCCAGAGAACGCTTTGAGGTAGGTATGAACGTAAAAGCCGTTATAAAATCCATTGAAAACGGCAGAATCACATTAAGCCACAAAGAGCTTTTGGGCACTTGGCAAGAAAACGCCGATATGTTCTCGGCAGGCGAAACCGTGGCAGGCATTGTTCGCTCAGTTGAAAGCTACGGTGCTTTTGTAGAGCTTAGCCCGAATTTAGCAGGGCTTGCGGAGTGTAAGGACGGAATTAAGGTAGGTCAGCAGGCAAGCGTGTACATAAAAAGTATTATCCCCCAGAAAATGAAGGTTAAACTGATTATTGTTGAAACCTTTGAGGGTACTTACGCCCCCACCCAGCCTAAGTACTTTTTTGAGGGTAATCACATTGACGAGTTCATTTATTCTCCCGAAAACTGTGAAAAATACATTGCCACCAGATTTTCATAAGCATTGTACATTTTATCGCCCTGTGTTTGGTTGACAACAAAAGCCCCTTGATGTTATGATAAACTCATAACACAAAGGAGCTGATAATATGGAAAGTATATTACTGATTATCTTAGCTGTAGTGCAAGTGGTTCTTCTTGCTGTAGCAATTGTTCTCATAATAATTAACTCAAAGAAAAAGTCAGATGGCTGTGATTTGCGAAATCAGATTAGGGAAGATGCAAAGGCTGACGCCGCTTTTTTGCGTCAGGAGCTTGCAAACTCTACTCAGGCTTCTATAAAGAATATGGGCGAAATGATTAATTTGAGCCAAAGCCAGAATATGGCAAGCCTTGAAAACCGTTTCAAAACCTTTTCTTTGGAAAATGAGCAGAAGCTTGATAATATCCGTAAAACTGTTTCTACACAGCTTTCTTACATTCAGGAGGACAACAATAAAAAGCTTGACGAAATGCGTAAGACCGTTGACGAAAAGCTCCAGAAAACTCTGGAAAGCACTATGCAACAATCCTTCGGTCTTGTTAACGAAAGACTTGAGCAGGTGTATAAGGGCTTAGGCGAAATGCAGAACTTAGCCGTAGGAGTTGGCGACCTTAAAAAGGTGCTTTCTAACGTAAAAACAAGGGGTATTTTAGGCGAGATTCAGCTTGGCGCAATTCTTAAGGAGATTTTAGCCGCTGAGCAATATGAAGAAAACGTGGTCACCAAGTCAAAGGGTACTGAGCGAGTTGAGTTTGCCGTTAAGCTTCCCGCCGAGGACGACGGCTTTATCTATCTGCCTATTGACTCAAAGTTCCCTGCTGATACCTATATGGCTTTGCAAAACGCTTACGAAAGCGCAGACTCAACATCTGTTGATGCTGCGGCAAAGCTACTTTTAACCACCCTTAAAAAGGAAGCAAAGGACATTCACGACAAATATATTGAGCCCCCCTACACCACCGAATTCGCCATTATGTTTTTACCTACCGAGGGACTATATTGTGAAGCTGTAAACCGCGGTATGATTGAGGTGTTACAGCGAGAATATAAGGTAAACCTTGCAGGCCCCAGCACAATGGCGGCACTTTTAAATTCTCTGCAAATGGGCTTTAAAACCTTAGCAGTTCAGAAACGCAGTGCCGAAGTATGGAAGGTACTTGGCTCTGTTAAGAATGAGTTCGAAAAATTCGGCGATGTTATTGACGCAACCCAGAAACGCCTTGAGCAGGCAAACTCAGAGCTGGATAAACTGGTGGGAGTACGCACCCGTGCAATCAACCGCCATCTTAAAGCGGTAGAAACCAATAATATCCCTATAGAAACTTTCTCGGTTAATATGCCCTTACTCGGCGAGGAAGATTAAGTAATCAACAAAAAGACTGTACAGATAACTATTCTGTACAGTCTTTTATATTTTTATAGATTCATTTTTCTGATACACTTCGTATCCGTACACTCGTTACAATTTAAATTTTTTGTGGTGCAACAAACAAGATAATCACACTCATCGCAACAGCATTCTATCAGATTCCCATTATCATCATAGTGTTTTCCGTTGCCTTTGCAATCCTCGCCATTATTTCCGGGTGTTAACTCAATTCCTGTTATATCCATAATCATACTATCACCTCATATAACAATATACCATATATGGACCATAAAGTCCATATATGGTCGTTATTCTTCTTTAAAAATGTATACACTTATTAAAGTAATACATTTTGAGGTGATCATATGGACACACGCCAAGCGGTTTCGAGAAGGTTACTAGAATTATGTGAAGATAAAAATTTATCGGTTCATGCTTTAGCAAGAATTTCAGCCGTGCCACCTTCTACTTTGAAAAATATAATAAATGGCGGAAGTAAAAATGCTGGAATAGTAACTATCAAAAAACTCTGTGATGGTTTAGAAATTTCACTCTATGATTTCTTTAATACCGAAACCTTCAAAAACTTGGAACAGGAAATCAAGTAAACAGCCATACTTAAAGCAAATAATACAACTGTTATTATATTCTTAAACTTACAGACTAAACTTAAAAGAGGACAACTATTGAGTAGTTGTCCTCTTCTTTTTTTAACGTATAAACCTTTTTGCGTAACCGCAACGACGGCACAAATCTTCCGTAACATTTCGGGTCTGGAATGACTTTTTCAGATTTTCGGCTCGCTCACTTGAAAGTATTTCTTCAAGTTCCTTTTCAAAAATATTGCCTAAGTTTATTGTGCCTTCTGCATCTAAGCAACAAGGTACCACGGTGCCGTCAACTAAAATTCCAACTTGGTCTCTCAGGCCATAACAGGAGTGATTGCTGCCTATATCTTCTGCTTTTTTGTCGGGCCATTCAAAAAGCTCGCCCCACTCCAAGAACACATATTCACACAACTTATAGCCTGAGTAAAGCTCCTGCCACTCACCCTCAAAAGCCTTATGCATCTTTTCTAAAATCTCGTTATTAAGGGTGTCAAATCCACCTTTATTCCAAAGCCTCATTACGGCGATTTTTTTATTGACTGCCGCTTTTTTGCAGAAGTCAAAGCACATTTCAAGGTAATCCTCAAGGCTCATTCCGATTGAATTAACCTCGTAAGAATGAAGTGAAATGCTTATTTTTCGCAAAGACTTTGCATTTAAAAGCACCTCTTCTCTTTCTTTAAGTAAGGTGCCGTTGGTTGTAAGGTTAACCTTAAAGCCAAGCTCCTCTGCAATTGAGAAAAACTCAGCTAAATCGGGATGAAGTAAAGGTTCGCCTAAAAGATGAAAATATAAAAAATCTGCAAAACTCCGGAGTTTGCTTGCGGCAATTTTAAATTCTTCTATAGAAATAAATCTTGGTTCGCGGATTGTTCCGTGACAAAAACTGCAACTAAGGTTACATACGTTGGTAATTTCAAGATAAGCTTTGTTTGGCATTATTCCACCTACAAAAACAGCCCGAATAAATCGGGCCTTTGTTTTTATTTATCAGCCTCCGCAGAAGCACTTTTTGTAATTATCGATTGCCGCGTTGATAACTTCAATCGCCGCGTCTCTTCCTCTTACGGAATCAACCTTAGTGTCCGTACCCTCAAGGTTTTTATAAACCGAGAAGAAATGGGTCATTTCCTGAAAGATATGTTCAGGAAGCTCATTGATTTCCTTAAACATATTGTAGTTTGGGTCACCAAAAGGAATAGCAATAATCTTTTCATCATGGGCACCGTTGTCAACCATATCAATAACACCTATGGGATAAGCATGCACCAGAGTAAGAGGCTTAATAGGCTCTGCACAAATAAGAAGCACGTCAAGAGGGTCCTTGTCGTCGCCGTAGGTACGGGGAATAAATCCGTAATTAGCAGGATAATGGGTAGATGTATAAAGAATACGGTCAAGCATTAAAAGGCCTGTTTCTTTATCAAGCTCATACTTGTTTTTGCTACCCTTAGCAATTTCTATAACAGCCATAAAATCCTCGGCAGAAATACGCTCTTCGGAAATATCGTGCCATATATTATTCATATTTGTCACCTCAAGACATAGTAAGTTAATTTATTCTACCACACCATATATTAAAAATCAACAAAAATTATAAATAGAAAAAGACGAAAAACTCCGAATTTTATCACAAAAAAACATTGCATTAAGCGAAAAATTATTTTATAATATTTTTTATAATTTGGTTTATAATTTACTGTGAGGTGTTTTATATGGAACAAAACAAAAGACCCGAAACAATGCAGCGTATCACAACCAAAGAGCTTGCAGACGCATTTATTGCTGAGCAGATCGAAGCAGTAAGAGCTCAGGTTGGCGACAAAAAGGTGCTTTTAGCTCTTTCAGGCGGTGTTGACTCTTCTGTAGTTGCAGCACTCCTTATTAAAGCTATCGGCAAACAACTTGTATGCGTTCACGTTAACCATGGTCTTATGAGAAAGGGCGAAAGCGAAGCCGTTATCGAAATGTTCGGCAACGAGCTTGATGCAAACCTTGTATACGTTGATGCTACTGACCGTTTCCTTGACCTTCTTGCTGGCGTTGCTGAGCCCGAAAAGAAGAGAAAGATTATAGGCGCTGAGTTTATTAATGTTTTTGCTGACGAAGCAAGAAAATTAGAGGGCATTGAGTTCCTTGCACAGGGCACAATTTATCCCGATATTTTAGAGAGCATTAAGGCAGCCGAAGGCAAAAAGGCAGTTAAGTCCCACCACAATGTTGGCGGTTTGCCTGAGGACCTTAACTTTGAGCTTGTTGAGCCTATCAAGCTCCTTTTCAAGGATGAAGTAAGAGTTGTAGGCGAGGCTTTAGGTCTTCCCCACGCTATGGTTTACCGTCAGCCCTTCCCCGGCCCAGGCCTTGGCGTAAGATGCTTAGGTGCAATTACCAGAGACCGACTTAACGCATTAAGAGAAGCAGATGCAATCCTCAGAGAGGAATTTGCAAATGCAGGCTTAGAAGGCAAGGTTTGGCAGTACTTTATTGCCGTGCCCGATATCAAGAGCGTTGGCGTTAAAAACGAAAGCCGCTACGAAGGCTGGCCTGCCATCATCCGTGCCGTTAACACCACAGATGCTATGAGTGCAACTATCGAAGAAATTGACTACGCACTCCTTCATAAAATCACAGACAGAATTACAAACGAGGTAGAGGGCATTAACCGCGTACTCTACGACCTTACTCCCAAGCCCATCGGCACAATCGAGTGGGAATGATTTGGCTGAGCCAAATCAACTATGATTATTTTGCAAGAAATAATCATATCATAACATTTGCGCAAGCAAATTCAAAACTCTAAACTCTTAACTATCAGTTTTATTCTTGCAAAACAAGTTATCAGTTATAAACGGCTTCAAAAACGGCTGACAGATTTAACTCTGTCAGCTTTTTTATTGCAGAGTTAAAAGTAATATGCTATATTATTTATGTCAGAATATGGGAGGAATGGTATAATGAAAAAGAAAGCTATAAAAATAATTGCTCTTATTCTTGCTATATTAGCGATTTTAGGTATTGGCGGAGTTTTTGGTATTAACGCTTACGTTAAGGGAGTTGGCAAAAAGCTTATTGTTACCCCTGAGGGTGCAACTGAGCTTAAAAATGTAGACTGCATCCTTGTACTTGGCTGTGGAGTAAGAGACGACGGCACACCCTCAGATATGCTTCGCGACCGACTTGACAGAAGCTTGGAGCTTTATTTTTCAGGCGTTGCGCCAAAGCTTTTGATGAGCGGAGACCACGGCAGAGTTGAGTACGACGAAGTAAATATTATGAAACAATACGCTATAGACAAAGGCGTGCCTTCCGAAGATATTTTTATGGACCATGCAGGGTTTTCAACCTATGAAAGCATATACAGAGCAAAAGAGATTTTCTGTGCCGATAATATTGTAATCGTTACTCAGGAATATCACCTTTACCGTGCACTTTATCTTGCAAAAAGCTTTGGTCTTGAGGCTCACGGGGTATCCAGCGATTATTACATATACCAAGGCCAGCAAATGCGTGAGATAAGAGAAATCTTAGCTCGCAACAAAGATTTCTTCACCGCCATATTCAAGCCCTATCCCACTTATTTAGGCGAGGCAATCCCTGTAAGCGGCGACGGCAATCTGACAAATGACTGATGTATATAAGCCGACGGAAATTGCCGTCGGCTTATTATTTTCTATTGAACTATGGGTTTATATATGCTAAAATATACTGAGATTTTTTATGAAACAAGGTTATTAAATGAAGGATTTTATTAAAGGGCTTAAGAGCGGTATTCCCATTGGGCTTGGGTATTTATCCGTTTCCTTTGCCTTTGGAATTATGGCCATAAGCCTTGGCTTTGAGTGGTGGCAGGCAGTGCTGATTTCTATGACTAACCTGACCTCAGCCGGTCAGCTTGCAGGAACAGGCATTATGGTAAACCCCGGACTTTATCTTGATATGCTCTTAAGCCAGCTTACAATAAATGTTCGCTACTCATTTATGTCGGTATCCCTTTCCCAAAAGGTTACGCCTCAGTTTAGCGGTATTAAACGGTGGATTTTAGGCTTTTTTATGACCGACGAGATATTTGCTGTTGCGTCAAATGAAAAGGAAGTAAGTGTTAAATTCTTTTCAGGGCTTACGGTTTTTCCCTACATCGGCTGGACGTTGGGCACGTTGCTTGGCAGTGTTTTAGGCAACGTTCTGCCTGCAATTATTATGAACGCTTTGTGCCTTGCTATTTACGGAATGTTTGTTGCCATTGTAGCACCAAAAGCCAAAGAAAGCTTTAGTCTGCTTTTAGTTGTTGTTATCAGCATAGCTTTAAGCTGCCTGTTTTACTACCTGCCTTTCTTAAATAGCATTTCAAACGGACTTTCGATTTGCATATGTGCAATTGTTGCCGCTATATTAGGTGCTGTATTCTTCCCTGTAAAGGAGGGAGAAACAAATGGATAACCAAAGCTTTTTTATCTATCTGCTGATTATGGCAGGCTCTACATATCTTATCCGAGCTATTCCCTTTGCGGCTGTAAGAAAGAAGATTGAAAACAAATTTATCCGTTCTTTTCTTTACTACATCCCCTACACCGTGCTCTCGGCAATGACCTTTCCTGCCGCACTTTACGCCACAGGCAATATAATTGCCGCTTCTTTAGGGCTTTTGGTTGCCATACTTTTTGCTATTAAAGGCAAAGGCCTTACGGTGGTTGCGGTAGCATCCTGCGTAACGGTTTTTCTTGTTGAGATTGTAATGACCTATATTATACAATAAATATTTATGAAAGGATTTTTAACTATGTTTTCTTTTGAAAGTGACTACACCGAGGGTGCACATCCTCTTATACTTGATGCTTTGGTTCGCACAAATTTCGAGCAGTTAAGCGGCTACGGCAATGACAAATACTGTGACAGTGCCAAAGAAAAAATCAAAAAAGCCTGCGGACTTGAGGATGCTCAGGTTTTCCTTATTGCAGGCGGCACTCAGACAAACCAGATTGTTGTTGACACTATGCTGGCATCTTACGAAGGTGCTATAAGCACAACCACAGGCCACATTGAGGGCCACGAGGCAGGCGCTGTTGAATTTACAGGCCACAAGGTGCTGACTGTTCCTCACCACCTTGGCAAAATGGATGCGGGCGACCTTAAAAATCTTCTGGAGACTTTTTATGCCGACGACAATCACGACCACATGGTTTTCCCCGGTATGGTTTACATTTCTCATCCCTCTGAGTACGGCACTCTATACACACTTGACGAGTTAACCGCAATTTCAGATATTTGCAGAGAATATGAAATCCCCCTTTTCCTTGACGGTGCAAGACTTGGCTATGGCCTTATGAGCCAAGGCACCGACGTTACTCTTAAGGATATTGCAAGACTTTGCGATGTGTTCTACATAGGCGGAACAAAAGTTGGTGCTCTTTGCGGCGAGGCTGTTGTGTTTACACATAATAACGCTCCCAAGCACTTCTTCACAAGCATAAAACAGCACGGTGCACTCCTTGCCAAAGGCAGACTTTTAGGTGTTCAGTTTGACACCTTATTCACCGATGACCTCTATTTTAAAATTGCAAAGAACGCAATTGACAAAGCAGACAAAATGAGAAAGGCTTTTGTAGAAAAAGGATATAAAATATTTATTGAAACCGTTACAAACCAGATTTTTATTATCCTTGAGAACACCAAAATGCAGGAACTTAAAAAGTCTGTTTCTTTCGGATTCTGGGAAAAGTACGACGACAACCACACCGTAGTACGCTTTGCCTCAAGCTGGGCAACTACTGATGAAGCTGTGGATAAGTTAATAGAACTGCTTTAAAACATAAAACTCTCGGCTTTTAATTTAAGCCGAGAGTTTTTGTATTGATTATTTCTTTTTATTTTTCTTTTTGCCTGCAAGAAGCATAAAGAGTGTCAACGCCACAAGATAAAGACTTGCAAGCACCAAAGCAATCCACACGGCAGTATCACCGTTGGCGGCATACTTTACAAGTAAAAGCACCGGAAAACCGAACGCTATGCCAAAAGAACTTCCCACAACAAGCTGATTTGAAGCAGGAGTTTCAAACTCAGGGTCGATTTCTCTTAAAAGAAGTACGCCTGAGCTTATGGTGCCGGTAAGCATACCAAACATACCGAGGAACGCCTCGTATTTGTAGTTGGGATAGATTTTATCACACAGAATTTTAAGATACAGGAAGGTAACCACACCGCCAACAATTGAAAGCAGAATAAATGGTAACCAATAACCCTTAAGGTCAGAAATATCAATGCTTGCAATACCTGTAATAATCATAAGGTCAAAGGCAAGACCTGAAATTCTGCTTAAAAGGTAGTTGTTCTGATACTGACGTGTCATAAGCTTGGTTTTTCTTAAACCTCCAATGCAGTTGCGAACAATAATGGCAACAAGTGAACCTAAGATAAAGTTAAAGCCCCAAACAAATGATGAAACTGTGTTTTTGAGTTCTTCAGAAATAAGCCCTGCCAAAGACACAATACCAAGGGTAAGCAGGAATGTAAGAAGATAAACCATACCGACAAGGGCTACCTGAATACTGAATTTATCAATAGATTCTGCAATGGGAATTTCGTTTTCGTGCTGATAGGTGTCAACGGTAACTGAACCTGAAATACTACGTTTTTCTCTTACTCTTACAAGCTTACCTTTTTTGCTAAGCACGTTAAGATAAATAACGCCGCAAACACAGGCACACAAAAAGCCCATAGCCGCAAGTGAAAGGCCAAAGCTCTTACCGCCAATCATACCTTCCTGCTCATAAAGAGTTCCGATGTTGTTAGCCTGACCGGGACCCTGACCGTAAGCCATAGAAACCAAAACTCCGCTTGCCTTGAAAAGGTCGGGCATAAAGGTATAGGCAAGGGTCATTGTAACAACAAGACCTGCTACAGCCTGCACAAGATAGGTACCAACTATAAGAGCGCCGCTTTTCGCACCAACCAAAGGGGTATCAGAGGTATCTTTTTCAGGCACTTTCAGAGAAAGTGCAATAAACCCAAAGCCAAGTGCATGGTAAGTAACCTTCTCAAGAAATACAGGGTCAATGTTAACGAGCCCTGTGGTTTTGATTATAAGCAGAATAAAACCTGCGATAACCGCCGTTGGCATAAGGCTTTGTCTTATAAACTTAATTTTTCGCCTTAAAATATTAGAAAGAATAATAAGTGCCGCTATTATTCCCATTTGAATTATAGGGTTCCATAGCGAAGTATTAGCCGCTGAATAATCCATATTAAACTACCGCCTCTGTCTCTCTTTTTTTAATTGCCTGATAATACAGCATAAACTTAAGTGCGTTGGTACTTTTAGGGGTGATTGCTTCGTAGTAATCCTTGCCTGCCGAGAAAACCAAGGCGTTCTGACCGTGCATAGCCAAATCGGATATGTCTGACATAGAAAGCTTCACCGAACCGCAAACAAAGCTATCAGGGGTCATACTTAGCTTGCCCTTTGCCATCTGAGTTTCTTCATGATTTTTAACTGTTGAAAGTATAACATTTTCCGTAAAGTACTCTTTCCCCTGCTCACAATCCTTATCAATCTTCAACTTTTGCCAATCAGAAAGCTCTTTTACAGTTTTAAGTTTAATACCTTCAAGCATTCCGTACTGAGTATATTTAAAGGACTTTTCACATTTACTGCATAACACTGTGTCGCCTTTTGAAGAAAGAGTATCATAAGCACCGCAATGAGGACAAATGAAAAGCAGTTTTTCAAGTCCTTGTGCAATATTTCTGCCCTTATATATTGAGGGATTTTCAAGCTGACGGGCATAAGCGTCCTCATAAAGGTCAGAAACAATGATGTCGTAAATCTCATCAACGCTCATACTATTAAGTTCATCAGCGGTGTATACGTTTTTCACCTTACCGCATATTCTGCCTTTTCTCAGACTTTGGCTCCACATAGGGCTTACAAAATAACCGCCTGTGATTTTGTAAGTAACAAGAGCACACTTAGAGCTTTTAATAAGCTTTGCCGTTGCCGGGGCTATAGGATTTGTTATACCGTCCCAGCTTCTGGCACCCTCGGCAAAAAGACAAACGTTTTTACCCTTTCGGCAATGACGGATAATATCCATAACTGTGCCGGATGCCAAAGCCCCTTTGGGACGTAAAATAGGCTCAAATCCCCATTTTAAAAACTTATAGGCATTTTTCCAACGAGAGATATGCTCGCTTCCCACAAGGTACATATTGCGTTTAAAACTGACGCCTACAAATACAGGGTCCCAGTCTGTAACGTGATTTGAAAGAACTATGTAATTATCAGGCAAATCCTTTGCCACTTCATATTTATATCCGAATTTAAGCTTTAAAAATAAACCCACAGGAGCACGAAGTATGCTCCATACTATTTTATGCCGCTTTTTCACTAAACCACCCCTTAGAGATGATATATAAACATATATAGATATATTATCACAAATTCAAAAATAAATCCATAGTTTTTTGTAAAACATTTCAAAATTTGCCAAGGCAATATTAAGCGAATTAATTTGACACCGCTTATGCACTGTGGTAATATTATAAACAAAGGAGTTTAAATGCTATGGCGAAAATATATAAATCTGCCGATATGTTAATCGGCAACACCCCCTTGCTTGAACTTAGCAATCTTAAAAAGCGGTTTAATCTTAAAGCGAATATTCTTGCAAAGCTTGAATTTCTCAATCCAGGCGGCTCGGTTAAAGACAGAGTGGCAAAAATGATGCTTGACCAATACGAAAAAGAGGGACTCCTTACTAAAGAGTCGGTTATTATTGAGCCAACCTCAGGTAACACAGGCATAGGACTTTCCGTGGTTGCCGCTGCAAGAGGCTACAAGGTAATTATTGTGATGCCTGATTCTATGAGCATAGAAAGACGCGTGCTTATGAAAGCCTTTGGAGCTGAGCTTGTACTGACCGAAGGCAGTAAAGGAATGGCAGGTGCAATAGAAAAAGCCGAAGAGCTTAAAGCTCAGCACCCCAAAAGTATTATTGCAGGTCAGTTTACAAACCCTGCAAACCCAAAAGCCCACTTTGAGACCACCGGTCCTGAAATCTATGAAGATACCGACGGAAATGTGGATATTTTTGTAGCAGGTGTAGGTACAGGCGGCACTATAACGGGCACAGGCAAAGTCCTTAAATCTAAAAATAAAAATATAAAAATCGTTGCAGTTGAGCCTGACACCTCTGCAGTGCTTTCAGGCAAAAAAGCAGGAATCCATAAGCTTCAGGGAATAGGTGCAGGCTTTATTCCCGAAGTTTTGGATACAGAAGTATACGACGAAATTATTGCTGTATCTTCTGAGGACGCTTATAAGGCTGCCAGAGTTTTAGGCAAATCTGAGGGCGTTCTTGTTGGAATTTCTTCAGGTGCGGCACTTTTTGCCGCAATTGAACTTGCACAAAAGGAAGAAAACTACGGCAAAAACATTGTAGTTCTCTTACCCGACACAGGCGACCGATATCTTTCTACAGAGCTTTTTTCAGAATAAATTGATGCTCCCTACAAAAAGGGAGCATTTATTATTAATATTTTGTTGATTTTTCCCCTTAAGAGTATTATAATTATTTTATATTTTTATAAGGGCGGTGATTATATGCAAGATACAGAACTTCTGAAATACGGCAAATACCTAACATCATTAATAGCTTCTGTAATTCTTAAAACTACTCCCCCTGCACCTTTTGAAGGTATTGATTGGAAAGAACTTTTCAAGCTTGCAAAAATGCACGACTCAACCACAGTAATTTATCCTGCTCTTGCTAAATTTGATATACCTGAAGACGCATTGCAGTTATTTGAAAAAGAAAAAAACCTTATTGTTTCAAGAACCACGAGACAGGCTATTGAAGCTGAGCGGGTTTTAGGCACATTAGAAAAAAATGGTATAAAGTACATTCGCCTTAAAGGCAGTCATATTAAAGATTTATACCCTGCTCCTTGTATGCGCACCTTCTGTGATATTGATATATACGTAAGCCAAGAAGATCGCGAAAGAGCCAAGCCTTTAATGAGAGATTTAGGCTACATATTAGATTGTGAAATCGATTATCATGATGAATATAAAAAAGATGATTTTTACGTTTATGAAATTCACAGTCCTTTGGTATCAGAAAATTCTTTTCATCATAATTTATTCACTGACCCCTTTAACAAAGCAAAAGCTTCACAGAAAAATAAATTTGATTACGTTTTAAATAACGAATACTTTTACCTCCATTTGTTTTTTCATCTGTACGGTCATTTTATCCATCGCGGATGTGGAATCCGGCTTTTTACAGATTTGCTTATTTTTAAAGAAAGTATCCCCGACGTTGACTACAGCTTTATTGAATCTGTGCTTAAACAATACGATATGCTTGGTTTTTATCAATCGGTGCAAAAGCTTATTGATTTCTTTTTCTTCAATAAACCTGCCGACGACGATACTTTAACAGTTGCAGAATACATTTTCAGTTGCCAAGCGAACTCGGCTTTTACAAACACACTGGCAAACTACAGTTTAGGAGATAAAATTAAATATTTATTCACAATGTGGTTTCCTCCTGCAAAAGACCTTTCGTTCAGGTATCCTGTTCTTGAAAAATATCCTGTTCTTCTTCCAATATGCTGGATAAGACGATTTTTTTATTCACTATTTTTTAAGCGTGTTGCATTTAAAACACAAACAAACAATATTAAAAGAATCAACAGCAAAGAATTTAAAGCTATAAAAAAGGCTCGCAAACTTGCAACAAAAAACAAAATATAGATTTTCTCATATATAAACCAATGTAATATCTCAGAATATTTTCATTTAATAAAAGAATGCCCGAGGATCGAATCCTCGGGCATTTCTTATCCTTAAATATTGTATCAATTAAAATCTAACGTGGCTAACGGTTATTCATAATCTACTACGTTCACCCATGAAAGAAGAAACTCACGCTCGGCTTCGTTGCCCTTAACAGACTGAGAAGCGGCAACAATGGGCATCCACTTCTGAACGTACTGAAGAGCTGTATCGCTCTTTTTGCAGAATGCGCTTAAATATTTTTTGCCGATTTCTTCCTGATTTGCAAGGCAGAAAAGCAGGTAAGTTCTTGCGGCATCGGCAGAAGCGTTACCCTGAGTTGCGTGTGCCCAGTCCAAGATATAAGGTGTGCCATCCTCACGGATAACGATGTTGGAGGGGTTAAGGTCGCCGTGGCAAACCTTGTTGTGCTTGGGCATACCCTCAAGGCGTGTGTGAAGCTCGTATCTTGTAGTAGCGTCAAGCTCGGTAGAGCTGATTTTACGGTTCATTTTGTCCTTGAGCTTGTTAAGGAGAGGACTTTTCTTAGAATGGATGTTAAGCTGAATGTCAACAAGCATTTCTAAATAATCGTCCATTTTATCAGGGTTTTCCTGCATAAGTTCTGCTAAGGTTTTGCCCTCTACAAACTCGGTTACAATTGCCCATTTGCCATCAATTGTTGTAACCTCAATAATCTTAGGAATGTTAAGACCTGTTTCTTCAATGCGTGCGGTGTTAAGTGCCTCGTTTAATACGTCAGCCTTAGAATAATCTGAGCTGAAAACCTTGATGCACTTATCTTCATCTCTATAGATAGTTTTGTTGGGTCTTACTGCAATTACGTTGTCAAGTTTCATTACATTAACCTCCTATCAAATGTCTTTGTGAGTACCATAGTAAGCGTTGAGGTACATCTGCTTAATCTCACTCATAAGGGGATAACGGGGATTTGCACCTGTGCACTGGTCGTCGAATGCCTGCTCTACCATTTCGTCAAGACGATTAAGGAAATCAGCTTCATCAATGCCGTAGTCCTTGATAGTATCCTTAATGCCAACTTTAGCCTTGAGCTCATTGATAGCCTTGATAAGTTTTTCCATCTTCTCTTCATTTGTGTTACCGCCGAGGCAAAGTGCGTCAGCAATCTCTGCATATCTTGCGAGAGTATGAGGATGGTCGTACTGAGAGAATGTACCCATCTTTGCAGGAGCTTCACTTGCATTAAAGCGGATAACT
>JAFTIP010000023.1 GCA_017456845.1 Ruminococcus sp. | reverse complement strand
TTTACCACCATACTCAAGTGAAGGTAATATCAGCCCCAAAATTGAAGCTGAAAGCATAACTCCCGCAGCAAAAGACAGAACAATATCAGAAAACTTATGTGATATGTTTTTGAAACAGAACCCCAGCAAAGAACCAAACACCGTAGCGATACCGACACCGATTGCGGCAAGAAATACAACTCTCATATACTCCTCCTCTTGAGTAGTTTACTACAAATCGCATTTAAAATACCTGTGTACTATAAGCAGTTTACAGCCGATATGAAATTTTACAGCAAAAGCGAGAACACAGACTATATCAGGCAGATGCACTTAGTGCTTTTATGTTTGCCCTGCGTGAGCCTGATGTATTAAACCTCAAATTCACCCCGACCCTTTGGCACACAACAGTAGATAAAGTTACAGTAAATGCAGACGGAAGTGTTGTATTTCACTTTAAGAATGGGAGTGAGATAGAAGCATAAAAAACCATTATGCTTTAAATCTTAAGGGTTTTGCTGTGTTTAATATTGCAATATTTACAACCATGTCCGTTGTATCATATAAAACAATTATATCAACCTAACTCAAGAAAGTCTATAACTGATTATATAACGATAGCCCTATAATTTAACGATAGGTTTGGGGATTTTATCGGCTTCATTACAAAACCACATATTTTTACACAGCAAAAAAGCGTTGCAACTAAGGGAGAGTATCAATTCACTCCTTCAAACTGCAACGCTTGTTTTTTTATTCCTGCTTAAATACTAAGGTTTTCGCTATAAAATAACGATAAAACGACGAAACCTCTATTGACACGATTGTATCAATAGAGGAGTCACGTTTGGTTGCGGAGGAAGGATTTGAACCAACGACCTCCGGGTTATGAGCCCGACGAGCTAACCAGGCTGCTCTACTCCGCGATATATAATTGCTGTTCCCTTAAGGAACGTTAATTATTTTAGCACATCAAAACCCGTTTGTCAATAGCAAAGCGGTATTTTTATAGAAAAACCCTTCGAGTGCTTTCGACAATCCTCTAATATTCCAAATCCTCAGCTCAGGATAAAAAACAGTTGTTTTTTTACCAAAATTTAGTATAATTAAAATAGAATTCACAAGGGGGATTTTTATGAAACGTCTGACTTCAATCGTTCTTATTACTATAATGATACTTGGCGTTATACCGCTTAGTATAATTAACGCTTCGGCAGTAAACGGCAAAGATACTTTTTCGGCTCCGTACAGAGGAAGTAAATATTACACCCAGCTTATGAATGCCCGAAACAATATGGGTACCGACAAAGCTATTAACATTGCCAAAATCGCCGAAAGTCAGGCAGGATATCTTGAAGGCATTAACTATCAGGACCTTGACGGCTATCAGTCAGGAGGCAAAATGCCCTTATATTACATAAGCAACGGTGTTTATAAACCCTACAACGCTGTGCTTGACGTTTGCGAATACAACTTCTGGTATTACGGTTGCAACGACAACGACAACATCAGCAAATACCGCAGTACCGTTTACACAGCCAGCGGTACCAACTACTCTTTAAGCAAATACGACCGTGCCTGGTGTGCTGCCTTTGTTTCGTGGTGTGCTTATCAGGCAGGGGTAACTAACCTGATTCCTATTAATGCAGGCTGCGGAGGCATGTTCAACACACTTATCAACGACCGAGGCGGCAAAGTGGTATCTGAGGCCGAAAGAAAACCCGGTGACATTCTTTTTTACGCCTGTGATAAATGCGGTGTTAAATCCCACGTTGGTATTGTCTCTACAGATATTACTTATTCTATTGAAGGCAACTCCGCTGACAAGGTTAATACCGTTAATATCTCAAAAAGCAAAGTAAACTGTATGAGCGGTCACGCTACTACAAAGATATTTGTACGTCCTGCTTACTGCTCTCATTCTGCTACCTATTCTAAACACACTGTTGCCGCTACGTGCACAGCCAACGGCAGTGCACAGCGTCATTGCTCCCTCTGCGACGCTTATATAGAAACCATCACTCTGCCAAAAACAGGTCATAACTATGACCAATTCAATCACTGCTCCAATTGCGGAAAAGCTCCCTATGCTAAAAAAGCTACTTGCAAAACAGGTGTTTACACGACTAAATCAACCACCGATATCCGCTCCACACCCTATTCTGTAGGCAAAAACGGCGAAAACAACAGCCTTGTAACCCTTACCCGCGGCAACGCAGTAGCGGTAAACTCTGCCGTAAAGAACTGCTTGGGCGAAGTTTGGTATAACGTTTACTACGTTGATGTTTACGGTAACAAAACATCAGGATACGTTGAAACAAAATACCTTAATTTTTTCCAGAATGAGTTCACCTTTAAGCTTTCCAAGGGCGAAGATTTTACAGTAAAATACGGCGAAAGATTTGAGGTACCTACGATTAACCGAGAAGGCTACACTCTTATAGGCTACAAGCTGTTTAAAGCCACCAAGGGTACATCGGCAAAGTACCTTACCACCGACAACACTTGGAAAGCATTTGCTGAAATTTCAAAAGATAATCTGGAATATAAAATGCTTTATGCAGGAAACAACAGCTCTATGGGCGGAAACTGGGTAACCGAGGATAACTCTAACGCCACCTACTACAAGCTTATTCCCGTTTGGCAGAAAACCGAATACTACACCATTTCTTATGATGCCAACGGCGGTGTTTACACCCCTGAAAGCCATATAAAAGAAATTGGCAAGCCCGTTTCTCTTTCCCCTTCTGACCCTACAAGAGCAGGCTATGTGTTTATGGGTTGGTCTACATCCCCCACAGGTAACGTTGAATATGGTGCAGGAACAGTTTACGACAAAGACGCCAGCATCCATCTTTATGCCGTTTGGATTAAAAGCCCTATATCATTTGACGAAATGTACATTAAAAATCTTACCTCTACCTCAGCACTCTTAGGCTGTAACGTAACTGCTGATTGCTCCCAGCTTACAGAAATCGGACTTATGATGAGACCCGAGGGCGGTAATATGACAAAGGTCGCAAGCTGGAAAACAGGCACATACCTCACCTACTGCACAGTTCAGTGCGGCGGCTCAAATGCAGAGGCCCCGGCACTTACACCAAACACAACGTATTACTACAGATTTTACGTTTATACCACCAACGTAGGGCCACAGTACAGCGAAGTTTACACCTTTACAACTCCTTAAAAGCCAACAAACCCGTACATCGAACTTAATCGATGTACGGGTTTTTTATGGCTTTCAGACTTTTGTCAGGTGGTCCTCGTAATATTCCCTTGCTTTGTCAATAACTCTTAGGTCATTTTCATAGGTGCAAACCTTTTTAGCCTCACTTAGCTTAACCCAAGTGTAGCTTTCGATTTCCGACTCCTGAATCTTAACCTTATTGCTTTTTGCAGCAGCAAGGAAGAACACAACCCTTTTGCGGATTTTTCCAAAGGGGCAGTAGTCACTAATCTCGCGGAAATTATCGAGAATTTCAACGTCAAGGTCAGTTTCCTCTTTAATCTCTCTTACGGCGGTTTCCTTCTCGTTTTCCCAAAGCTCTACGTGACCCTTGGGAAAGCTCCAGAATCTGCCCTTCTGATTTTTTACCAGAAGTATGCTTGCCTCTTCCTCGCCCTTTTCTTTATATAGAATAACCGCTCCGCAGCTTTTCTCATAAAGACAGCTTAATTTATTAATTTTAAGAGATTTAACCGAACTTAGCCTTTGTCTGATTTCAGGCTCATACATAATCTCCTGCTTTTGGGTTACAACGTACTTTTCTGACGCTTCACCCTGATTTATTACAGCGGTAACAATACCGTAGGCATAATCGCCTAAAGGTCTGCGGGAAAGAATATAAACACTCTGACCCACGCAGTCGCCGCTTGTTACATATCCTGAATATACACCGTTCTTTTCGTTAAGAGAACCGTATATTTCGGCTTTAACTTCTTTGGATAACACTTTTCTCTCTCCTCTCAGGCATAAACTTTCGGTATTAACCGAACACGTTGGATATTGAATCAACCTGAGATGCTGTGTTTGCAGACATGGTGTTATTCAAAAACAGAACTTCTTTGATGCCGTTATCCTTTAAGTACTGGTTCAAATCGCCGTACCAGTAACGATAGTCAATAAGGTGAACCTCGTCGTAATTTGCAGAAAGGTAAGGTGCAAAAGCATTGGCGAAGCTATCCTTTACCAAAGCGATTTTTCTGCCTGTACCGCAATCGGAATGAATAACAAACTGAGCTGTATCGCCCCAGCAGAAAACACCGTAGGTAAGCTCACCGCCTGTTGCGGCAGGGTAGTAAACGTCAACGTTAATTGTGGAAGAACCTTGACGCTCATTCATAAGAGCGTAGGTATTGTTAGGCAAGCTATAGTAATCAACTGTGTCGGTATTGCTTGCAAGAACCGAAGAACCTGTGGCGGTGTAAAGTGAGCCCAAAAAGCCTTCTACACTTGTTTTCTCTGACTTGGTTATATCCATGGGAGTAAGTCCTGCAGTTTCACAAAATGCTTCGTAGCCATAGTATGCACCTAAGGCAGTCCAATGATGGTCTGTACCGTAGAAGATATACTCGTTGCAATGCTCTGCAAGATTATTATAGCAATCAACTGCAGTTACACGACTGCTCAGATTATCAATAATATGTTTAATATTATCTGACTGAGAGTCGGTCTCTATACCACCCTTAATAAGTCTTTCGGGAAGGCCGAACTCGGTGTGATTGCCTACAACCATATTGTAAACCTTAACGTCTTTGTCAAGTTTGTTTGCGTAGCCGTTAATAGCCTTGGCGTAATACTCAGCCGCCTTATTGCCGCTATAGAAAAGGTTGAATGCCTGTTTGTTCCAGATACAGATTGTGTTTGTTGCCATCTCTGCCTTGCTGCCGTCGTCGGCAATACTGGGCTTGATATGGCCCTCAACTACAGGAGTAACTGCAGTTGTAGGCGGTACTGTTGTAGGTGCAACTGTGGTCTGAGGCACAGTAGTGGGAGCTTCTGTTGGCTGAGTTGTTGCAGGTGCCACAGTTGTTTCAATCACAACCACCTCATCCTTTGTAGCCTCATCAGGTGTAGCTGATGTAAGATTAGCAAAGAAAGGCACAATTACAAAAACCGTAAGTGCAGTCAGCCCTGCCACCACAAGAACACAAAGAGCAATAATCAAAGCACGGAATAAAAGCTTCTTCTGAACTCTTTTGTTCTTTCTCTTTCTGTGTTTGCGGTTGACGGTATAGCTTGAACCAACCATACCTATGAAAAACTCATCGTCATTCCTTCGTCTTCTTCTCATTTTCCTCTCTCCTAAAAATCCTTTACGAAACTCCGCCTTCAGGCTTAAACTTTACCAAAAGACAGATTTAGACATTTATACAGTATAACTATACAACAAAGAACCCTGAAAAAGCAATAAAAGTAACCGAATTGTGATTATTTAAGTATATTAACAATTTATTTGTAACTGTTTTGGTTTATATTTCAAAAAAATTTGCACATTGCATTTATATATGTTAAAATATAAGTTAAAGTTTTATTAAAAACAAATTAATGACAAGAGGCGTTATTATGAACTATACATTTTCAGACAGAGTAAATACTCTTAAACCCAGTGCAATACGTGAGATTTTCAAGTATGCCGCCGACCCTGAGGTTGTTTCCCTTTCTGCCGGCAACCCTGCTCCCGACGCTTTCCCAAAGGAAGCCGTAGCTGAAATTTCTGCAAATCTTCTTAAAGAAAACCCCGTTCTTGCTCTTCAGTACGGTCTTACAGAGGGTTATGTTCCTTTAAGAGAAACCCTCAAAAAGTATATGGTAGAAAAGTACAATGTAACTATGGAGGGCAACGACCTTATTATTACTTCCGGCGCTCAGCAGGTTATGGACCTTGTTACAAAATCACTTGTTAACGAGGACGATGTTGTTATTACCGAGGCACCTTCTTTTATCGGCTCTCTCAACACCTTCAGAAGCTACAACGCAAAACTTGTGGGTGTGCCTATGGACGACGACGGAATGAATATGGAAGCATTGGAAAAAGCTTTACAAGAGAATAAAAATATCCGCTTTATCTATACAATCCCCAACTTCCAGAATCCTTCAGGCATTACAATGAGCCTCCCAAAACGTAAGAAGATGTACGAGCTTGCCAAGAAGTATGGCGTGCTTATTTTAGAGGATAACCCCTACGGCGAGCTGAGATACAAGGGCGAAAACCTTCCCAACATCAAGTCTTTTGATACCGACGGTTTAGTAATTTACGCAGGCTCTTTCAGTAAGGTTATCTCTCCCGGTATGCGTGTGGGCTGGTGTATGGCACCTAATGAGATTATTCAGAAAATGGTTGTTTGCAAGCAGGGTGAAGATGTGCACACAAATATGTGGTCTCAGGTTGTTTGTAACGAGTTTATGACAAAGTACGACTTTGAGGCTCACCTTGAAATGCTCCGTAACCTTTATAGCGAAAAGCTTGAATACACAATGAGCTTACTTAAAGAAAACCTTTCTGAAAAGATTACATACGGCGATGTTGAGGGCGGACTCTTTATCTGGTGCACGCTCCCTGAGGATGTTGATATGAACGCTTTCTGCCTTGAGCTTGTTAAAAACAAGGTTTGCGTAGTACCCGGCAACGCCTTCTTAACAGACGAAAAAGAGATTTCGCACAACTTCCGCATTAACTTCTCAACTCCTTCAAACGAACAGCTTAAGAAGGGCATTGAGATTTTAGGCAGAGTTTCAAAAACACTTTAATACAGAGTGAGGAATAAACAATGGAAAACACAGCAGAGAAAAAGAAAATAGTATACAGTGCCATTCAGCCCTCAGGTACTATTACCTTGGGCAACTACCTTGGTGCACTTAAAAACTGGGTGGTTATGCAGGAAGAAGGCACTCACAACTGCATCTACACCTTAGCAGATTTACACACAATTACAGTTCGTCAGGAACCTGCAAAGATGCGTAAAAACGTTCTTGACGCTTACGCTTCTATTCTTGCTTGCGGTATTGACGTTGAGAAAAGCATATTCTTTATTCAGAGCCACGTGCATCAGCACGCAGAACTGGCATGGATTTTAAACTGCTACACTCAGTTCGGCGAGCTTAGCCGAATGACTCAGTTTAAGGATAAATCTGCAAAGCACGCTGACAACATCAACGCAGGTCTGTTTACATACCCCTGCCTTATGGCGGCTGATATTTTACTTTATCAGGCTGATTTAGTTCCCGTAGGAGCAGACCAGAAGCAGCATATTGAATTGGCAAGAGATATTGCAGGCAGATTCAACTCCCTTTACTCCCCCACCTTTACTGTTCCCGAGGGCTTTATCCCCAAAAACGGTGCAAGGGTTATGAGCCTTCAGGACCCCACAAAGAAGATGAGCAAATCCGACGAAAACGTAAATGCTTGCGTATCTCTCCTTGATTCTCCTGATGTTATCCTCAAGAAGTTCAAGCGTGCAGTTACCGACAGCGAAGCACGTGTTGCTTACGGCGAGGGCAAAGACGGCATCAACAACCTTATGGGTATTTACTCCGTTGTTACAGGCAAAACCATGGAAGAGATTGAGAACGAGTTTGCAGGCAAGGGCTACGGCGACTTTAAGGTAGCCGTTGGCGAAGCTGTTATTGAAGAGCTCAGACCCATAAGAGAAAAATATGAGAAGCTCATTGCCGACAAGGCATATCTTGAGGAAAGCTACCGCAAGGGTGCAGAAATTGCAGAGCGTATGGCTCAGCGTACCCTTGATAAGGCTATGAAGAAGATTGGCTTTATTCATAAGTAATTATGAATCAGGAAGAATATAAAAACCTGCGTGACATGCACACAAAAGCGTTTGGCGATACCTTCGCCAAAGCTTTTGAGGGCAACGAAGAGGCACAATCGATTTTAACGGTGGCTCTCCTTTATCTTTCCAGACAAGACTTTGACAAAGCAAAGCCTCAGCTTGAAATGCTCGAAAGTATTGCTGAAAACTTCTTTGACGAAGCTTCAATGTGGTATTTCAGCGGTCTCTGCTTTGAGATTATGGGAAATCAAAAGGAAATGGCACACTGCTACGAAAAGGTGCTCAACTCAGGAGTAAACCTAACCGTAAGCCTTGCTTTCTTCCCATATTACCGCACAGCAAAGCTTTGTCAGAAAGCCTCACAAGCTAAAAAGGCTGTATATTATTTCAGCAAATCCCTTGAGTTTTTTCAGGGCAGAAATGTAACACCGGTCACTGCTAAAGCTGTGAGTCAAATGCTTTACGATGTGGCAACGGTGTATCTTTATATGCACGACTACGAAAACTGCGAAAAATTTCTGAACCTTTCTCAGAATTATGACGACGGCAAAAATCTGCAAAGAGATTATGTCAAAGCAACTCTGCAAGCAGTAAAAGGCAATGTCGAAAAGTGCAATCTTATTATAAAATCCTTGCAACACCCTACTCTTGAGGCAAGTTGCCTTAAAACCACTCAGGCAATACTTAAGGGTACTGACCTGCATTACTGCATTGTTCCTCAGGACAGGGATAACTTTGAGGATTTCCTCACAGGCTTTGAGGAAAACCGCGAGCTTATGAAAAATCAGATTTCAGAAGGCAATTCAAAAGCTATAGTACAGTCTTTGTCAAATGTTTTATCGGCAGTTTTTAATTATGTCAACAGAGTTATTGAATGTGAAATTCAAATGAATAACGATATAGTCATAGTCAAATGCAAAAACTATTATATACGAACTCTAAAAAAAGAGCAGGAAGCTCTCTTCTCTCAAATCTATGAACAATTTCCTGATTGGAATTTTCTATCTGTTGAAGAATAAACTTATAACATAAACCCCATCGTTTTTAAAAACGATGGGGTTTTCTTACACCTCAGTAAAATCCATAATTTCAAGTATTGCTTTCTCACTTTTAATTCCGCTTACTGCCACAAAGTCCATTCCTGCATTCTCTGCGGCTTTAAGCCCTGCAGGGGAATCCTCAAACACAAGGCAGTCTTTTGCATCCACGCCTAACAGTGAAGCGGCTTTTAAAAATACGGCAGGGTCAGGCTTTTTGGCAAGACCAAGGTTACCATCAGCCACAACGTCAAAATATTCAGTAAGCCCAACTTTCTTTAAAAGCTCGGTGGTAGTTGAGGCTGAAGAAGCCACGGCGATTTTCACACCCTTATCCTTAAGCCTGATGAGAAAATCCTCAACGCCCTTAATAAGCAAGCTTTTATTAATACTTTTGCAAAGTTCTTTAAAATAATCGTCTTTTATTTTGCAGATTTCAAGAGACTCTGCCTCGCTTATTTCTCTGCCGATTTTCTGCGAGAAAGTATTTACAATATGCTTTCTGCCTGTGCTTTTAAGAGGCAGGTATTCTTCCTCGGTAAGGCTATCGCCCAAAACCTTAAAGCCCTTGTTCCACGCCTTGAAATGTAATCTCTCGGTGTCCATAACCACACCGTCAAAATCGAAAATAAAAGCTTTGTATTTGTTAATATCAATCATAATATAATTTCCCGTTTTGCTAACTTATGATAAAACTATCGTAGGGGAGAATATCATCCGCCCCTACAATAAAGGCATCCTCGGTTTGAGGATGCCTTTAAAACTAAAATCAATATAAATCGCCTAAGAATGCAGCACCGATAAGACCTGCGTCATTGCCAAGAGAAGCTTTGCAAACAACTGTCTGCTTAGGATTGTGCTTTGTATAACGCTCTTTTTCGATAATAGCTCTTAAGGGAGCAAGCAAGGTTTCGCCCTCGTTTGAAACACCGCCGCCGATGCAAAGCACATCAGGCTGGAAGATGTTGATTGCGTTGATAATACCACATGCAAGGTAGCCGATGTACTCGTCAACAACAGCCTTACCGCTGGCATCTCCTGCTCTCATTGCGTCAAAAGCAGTTCTGCCGTCAACCTTATTAATGTCACCGTCAACGGATTTGAGCATATAGGAGAAATCGGGCTTTTCCTTTAAAATAGCCTCTTTTGTCATATTGATAAGACCTGTTGCAGAAGCATAAGCCTCCCAGCAGCCCTCTCTGCCGCAAGCACACTCCTTGCCGTCTTTAACAATTACCATATGGCCCATCTCAGCACCTGCGTAGTTAGAGCCTGAGTAGATTTTGCCGTCGATAATAATACCGCCGCCAACGCCTGTGCCTATGGTAATAGCGATTGCATTCTTAGCACCCTTTGCAGAACCTGCAAGATACTCACCATATGCTGCAGCGTTAGCATCGTTTTCGATAATAACCTTTTTGCCATTAAGACGCTCCTGCATCATCTGAGTAACTGCCCAGTTGTGGAAGAAAAGGTTAGCGGAATATTCGATAATACCTGTTTCGGGGTTAACTGCACCGGGAACACCGATACCAACGGAATCCACATCGTCAAGAGTAATGCCTGCCTCAGCAATAGCTGCTAAAGCTACCTCTGCCATAGAATCGCAGATTTCACTTTCGGGGCGAGGAACAGCAGTTTTACACTGTGCCTTTGCAACAATCTCATAATTTTCGTTAACAACACCGGCAACAATGTTTGTGCCGCCAAGGTCAATACCAAGTCTGTACATAAAAAATCCTTCTTTCAGTTTATAATACTTACCGTACATTTTCAGGGCAAATTTCCGCCCTTATACATTGTAAGTATACCACAGGCTTTTCCCTTTATAAAGAGGATTTTTCAAGTTTTCTTATTTTTTTCATTACAAAAATGTAATTTTGCCAAAAATCGCAAATGAGTATTTAGGAGCATTTAAGAGTATTTAAGAGCATTTTAAAGATGTTACAATAGTAAATTAAAAATTTTAGGAAAAGGTGTTGACTTTATTTTTCGGCTATGTTATTATACTGAGGCACGAAAAAATGAAAATATCAGGAGGTTATTTGCTATGTCAACATTTATGGCTAAAAAAGGCGAAATCGACCGCAAGTGGTATGTAATAGATGCAGCCGGCAAGCCCCTCGGTAAGGTTGCTGCTCAGGCAGCTACACTCCTCAGAGGCAAGCACAAGGTTACTTTTACTCCCCACGTTGATTGCGGCGACCATGTTGTTATCATCAACTGCAAGGATGTAGTTTTAACAGGTAACAAGCTTACTCAGAAGAAATGGTACAGACACACAGGTTATGTTGGTCACCTCAAAGAGGTTGATTACAAAACTCTTATGGCTACAAAGCCCGAAAAGGCTATGGAGCTTGCAGTTAAGGGTATGATTCCCTCTAACTCTTTAGGCAGAGATCAGATGCTCAGACTCAGACTTTTTGCTGGTGCAGAGCACAACCATCAGGCACAGAAGCCTGAGGCTTTTGAAATGTAAGGAAGGAGGACACAACAATGTACGATAAGGCACCTTATTTCTACGGTACAGGCAGAAGAAAGAGCTCAGTTGCTCGTGTTCGCCTCTATCAGGGTACAGGCAAAATCACAATCAACGACAGAGACATCGACGATTACTTCGGTCTCGAAACACTCAAACTCATTGTTCGTCAGCCTCTTGAGCTTACAGAGACAGGCGCAAAGTTTGACGTAGTTTGCAGAGTTGCAGGCGGCGGCGTTACAGGTCAGGCTGGTGCAATCCGTCACGGCATCTCCAGAGCACTTCTCCAGTACGACAGCGAGGCACTCCGTGCTACTCTTAAGAAGGCTGGCTTCCTCACACGTGATCCCAGAATGAAAGAGCGTAAAAAGCCCGGTCTCAAAGGCGCAAGAAGAGCTCCCCAGTTCTCAAAGAGATAATTATTTATTTCTTATATTCACAACTTACACCCGAAGGCTATGCTTTCGGGTGTTTTTGTTTGACATTTTGTGTTTAATGCGATAAAATAATCTTATCAGCAAAGGAGTTGATTTTATGTATTGTATACATTGCGGAAGCAACCTGCCGGACGACAGCAAGTTCTGCTCAAACTGCGGAAAAGCTGTAGAAACCAACACAACTATAGATAATGCACGTTTACAAAGTGAAATTATTGCCGAACGCACTGCTGAAGGAAACCCTTATGCCGACGTTGCACCTGCCGGTCAGCCTCAGCAAACTGTTACCGCTCAGCCTGTTCAAAACCTCTACCCCACCTATCAGGTACAAAACACATCTGCCGTGCCTCAACCTCAGTATCTTCGCCCTGTGCAGACTCCTCAAGGCGTTCAGTACGTACCTGTTGAGCCTGTTTCTTACTATAGAAAACCTGTAGCTCCACCTAAGCACAATCCTTTTACCTTTGTTTCAGCAGGCATTACAGGCACAATGATTTTGCTTTTATTTTTGCCTTGGATTACTGTGGGCGATGGTGGATACAATATTATATCCATGCTGACAGAGTCGACTTTTCTCGAAAGATTTGATGCAGGCACATTTGCAGTATGCTCTCTTTTTATGCTTATTTGCCTTGGCATGCTGATTCCTGCGTTTATACTTACATTCGTAAGGAAAAATCAAATGCCCGTAGGCTTCTCAGTTACCGCCTCAGTGTTGACTTTCGTAAATCTGTTTTTCTTCCTTATTTTTACTGACATCGCAACTTCTGCGGTATCAGCTACAATTATACCTGTACTTATGTTTTTCCTTGCGGCAGCAAACATAGTTTTTGCAGTACTGGCAAGAAAGAAATAATACGCATAAAAATCGCACCGCAGACTTTTCTTTAAGTCTGCGGTGCTTTATTATAGGTACTATATTAGTCTGTATCAAGCTTGAGAACCGCCATAAATGCCTCCTGAGGCACTTCAACGGTACCAAGCTGACGCATACGCTTTTTACCCTCTTTCTGCTTCTCCAAAAGCTTCTTCTTTCGGGTAATGTCACCGCCGTAGCACTTGGCAAGAACGTCCTTACGCATAGCCTTAACGGTTTCTCTGGCAATAATCTTACCGCCGATGCAAGCCTGAATAGGAACTTCGAAAAGCTGACGGGGGATTTTATCCTTAAGCTTTTCTGCCATTTTTCTTGCTCTGGGGTAAGCTTTGTCGGCGTGGATAATAAAGGAAAGTGCGTCTACAACCTCGCCGTTAAGCATAATATCAAGCTTAACAAGCTTGCTTTCCTGATAATCCTTAAGCTCATAGTCAAAAGAAGCGTAGCCTCGTGTACGGGCTTTTAAGGTATCGAAAAAGTCGTAAATAATCTCGGCAAGAGGAAGTTCGTAGTGAATATCTACTCTTGATTCGTCAATATACGTCATACCCTTGAAGGTACCGCGTCTGTCCTGACAAAGCTCCATAATATTGCCTACATACTCTGTAGGGGAGTAAATATGAGCATTTGTAACAGGCTCTTCGGTGGAAGCTATAAGAGCAGGGTCGGGGTAGTTTGTGGGGTTATCAATCATCTTGACAGTACCGTCGGTAAATGTAATGCGGTAGCTTACAGAAGGTGCTGTTGTAATAAGATCAAGGTTAAACTCTCGCTCAAGTCTTTCCTGAATAATTTCCATATGAAGAAGGCCTAAAAATCCGCATCTGAAGCCAAAGCCTAAGGCTACAGAGGTTTCTGCCTCGTAGGTTAAGGATGCATCGTTAAGCTTGAGCTTTTCAAGAGCATCTCTGAGGTCGCCGTAGCGTGCACCATCGGCAGGATAAACACCGCAGAAAACCATTGACTGAATCTCACGGTAACCGGGCAGAGGCTCATCGGCAGGGTTTTCGGTTAAAGTAACTGTGTCGCCAACCTTTGCATCACCCAGAGTTTTGATAGAAGCGGTAATGTAGCCAACCTCGCCTGCTTTAAGCTCGCCAACAGGGTCAAGAGAAGTTGCAAGCATATGACCGCACTCAACAACGTTAAACACGGAGCCTGTCTGCATCAACTTAAACTCGTCACCAACCTTTATGGTGCCCTCTTTAACTCTTACGTAAATAATAACACCCTTATAAGAGTCGTAGTAAGAGTCAAAAATCATAGCCTTTAAGGGAGCATTCGCGTCCCCTGTAGGAGCAGGTACTTCACGTACAATCTGCTCTAAAACATCGTGTATGTTGATGTTTGCCTTTGCTGAAATTTCAGGGCAGTCCTGAGCAGGAATACCGATGATATCCTCAATCTCGTTCTTAACCCTTTTGGGGTCTGCACTGGGCAAATCAATTTTATTAACAACAGGCAGAATCTCAAGGCCTGTGTCAACAGCAAGGTAGGTGTTGGCTAAAGTCTGAGCTTCAATACCCTGAGAAGCGTCAACAACCAGCACCGCACCCTCGCAGGCTGCCAGAGAACGGCTTACTTCGTAGTTAAAGTCAACGTGACCGGGAGTATCTATAAGGTTAAAGAGGTAATCCTCGCCATCGTCGGCAGTATATCTTAAGGTAACCGCACGGGCTTTGATTGTAATTCCTCTTTCTCTTTCCAAGTCCATATTGTCAAGAAGCTGGCTCTGCATATCACGCTGGCTTACGGCAGAGGTGTGCTCCAATATTCTGTCAGCAAGGGTAGATTTGCCGTGGTCAATGTGGGCAATGATGCTGAAATTTCTTATTTTATCCTGAGGAAAGCTCAAAGTATCTCACCTGTCCTATAAATTTTACTTATACTTAAAAATTATATCACATATAAATTAATTTAACAATATTTATTTTTAAGCCAAACTTCTTAATACCTTGTGTTTTTCGTTAAAGTTTGATATGATAAAAGCAACACATTCACGAGGTGACCATAATGAAATTTAAAGGATTTTTGTCATTAATTCTTGTGCTTTGTATGTTACTTTCATTACAAAGTATTTCTGTTTTTGCAGGAAACACTGATGAAACTGTAGAAACAGAAAATTGTGTTACTCTTTTTGCTGCTTTCAATGATTTCGAAGGCAAAGAGATGACAACTGAGGACAACCGAAACTTTTTCTTAAGCACAAAGCTTGATGCAGGAAGCTATCAGTTTACAATTGATGAAAACGGCACAAGCTTAAGCCACCCCACAACGATTAAAGATGTAACTGCCAGAATCTCCAAAGACGGCATTAAGCTCAGCGAAACTGTAGACGCGAAATGCACTTTGCTTTCAACAGGCGGTAACTATACATTTGAATACAACACAGACACCGACCTTCTTAAGATTAAAAAGGACGGCACAGGTGCTCCCTCTGATAACGGCGAAAATCTTAAAGTTAAAACAAATAATCAGGAAATCATCGCAAACAAAGGTAATAAATTTACATACAGCGTTTTTCTTAAGGCAACTGAGACTTTTGAGGATATTCAGACTGTGATTAACTTTGACGCAAGCAAGTTAAGCCTTACAGGCACAACTGCCGAGACCTGTTGCCCTGCACTTATTGACACATATTTCAACACAAACATAAGTGGTCTTATTGCAGTAAACTCCTCTAACCTTGGGGGTTACAATTTTAAAGAAGAAAAGCTTTTACTTACTTTTGAATTTACAGCAGCAGGCACAGGCGAAGCTTACCTTGACTTTATAGTTCAGGATATGACCGTAGCAGGCGGTGAAAAATCCTACTTCTTCTTAAGCAAAGAAGAAAATTCAGGCGTAAGCATCAGAGAAGTTATGGAGCTTGATGTTATTGAGGTTCCCACGACTGCAATCACAGTTTCTACAGAGCCTTCTGAAACATCCGCAACAACACCTGACCTCACAAATCCTGCAAATCCCACCAACCCTACCGAAATAACTGTACCTACAAATCCTTATGAAAGCACCGCTGCAACAGCTTCAACAGAACCCACTGAAACTTTCTCCACTAACCCCACATTCACCACAGCTCCCGCAACAGGATTTGAGCTTGGCGATGTAAACCGGGACGCTAAGCTTAACATCCGCGATGCAACGCTTATTCAGAAGGTTCTTGCAAAATTAGAGCAGTTTGACAATGAACAGCTTATCCTTGCGGATTACCTTACCGACGGTAAAGTAAACATAAAAGACGCAACACAGATTCAGAAAAAGCTTGCAAACCTTATTTAACTAAACAAACTAAAACAAAAACACCCGAACACGATTTAGTCCTGTTCGGGTGTTTTTTCAGGTCAGCCACCTGAGGGCAGTTCGCCTTTGGATAGCTTACATATAAAAATAAACTGCAAAAACGGCGGGTTGATTCACCACTTTTATAAACCGTAGTTAAAACCCCGCCGTTGATGTGTGTATTTGATTTGTATAGAGTCAGTCAAGCCTATCCGTGGCTGACACCCGCCGTTAATTTGCATTTACCTCTAACCAGAAGCTTTCCAAAGGCGGGAACGCCCTGCCGTGGCTAACGGCTACCAGTTGGAAACTTTATAGTGGCCTTGTGAGTCGGTTTCCGATAAGGGATAGAACTTAAGCTCTCCGCCTCCGTAAGGAATGTCAACTGTCTGGCTTGAGCCGTTGGTAAAGATTACATAGGTTGCACCTGCAGGCACCTCAAAGGTGTAATATGTTTCGCCAAACTCGTTGGTTCCTGCTTTGGTCATAGCTTTGCCGGGCCATGTGGTCATATTTTTATTGCTATCGCTCCAATAGTAGCAGGACATTGTTCCTCCCCAGTTAAAGGAGTTTGTAAAGGTAACTGCGTTTTTCTCCACGGGTTTAGGCTCTGTCTGAGGCTGGGTGGCTATTGTAGTTTCGGGCTCTGTGTAAGGCGGAATATACTCAATAACCTTTCCTGCCTCAAAGAAGTTTCCAACATTTGCAAGGAGCTTTCGGACACAGGTAGCGTCCTTGATTGTAACCGCCTTGTTGCTGTCGCAGTCCGCAAGTTCACCGATAAATACAAAATCCTGCTCAGCACCTGCAAGACATTTCTGAATTGCGGTGGCATCCTTAATGTTAACCTCGCCGTCACCGTTGGCATCGCCATAAATTTTATCAACCACAGTAAATTCCGTTGTTTTCTCAGCGTATGTCTTGTTGTCGTCAGTTGAAGATACCGTGACGGTATATGTGCCTTTCTTTGCGGGAGTCCAGTCAAGGTAAATGTGGCTTACACAATCGCCCAGATGATACTTATTGCTTTTTAAGGTTTCGGTGTAGCAAACCTTGCCCTCAGAATCCTTAATAACATATTCGTAAAGGCTCTTCTGAGGACCTCGGGAAATAATCCTTTCAAAGTCGGTACGGGCATAGAAGCTTATGTTCTCGCCTGTAAAAAGACTTTCTCCGTACTTGGATGTAGCCGAAAGCTCATCAAAAACAAAGGGTCGGTTGATAATATCAATAACCTCTTCGTAAAGGTAAGTGTCGCCTGACTGGTCT
The DNA here is from genome assembly GCA_017456845.1 of Ruminococcus sp. Taxonomy (GTDB): domain Bacteria; phylum Bacillota; class Clostridia; order Oscillospirales; family Acutalibacteraceae; genus Ruminococcoides. Next base: position 32,593 of record JAFTIP010000023.1, on the reverse strand, counting down.
CTTACTTCTATGGAAAACTTGTGTTTTCCTTCCTGAAGAAAGGCGTGGCTTTTGTCATACTTATAATCGTAGGGATATTCCTTTACCTCGCCTGTGTCAAGATTTTCTATGGTAATGTTGTAGTTATAAGGCTCGTAACCGCCTGTAACGTTGTAGCTGAAATAACTGCGTTTGTTTATATCGGGCAAGCCGTTGGTAAACTCAAAACCATTTAGTTTAAGGGGCTGGCGGGCGTCCTTTGTGCGATAAAAATTAAGCCTTTCAGTGGCTTTGAAAAATTCGCCGTTGTTGTCGTCGATCCTTCCGTCTTCGCCTGTAAAGAACAAAGTTACATCATCAGATGCATCTTCAATAACGAAGCGGTAGTTATGCCCCAGCCTTGTTTCGGTATACTCCATCTGAGCTTTTTTAAACTCACCATCGCCTACCTTGTAGTGAATGGTAGGATTATCAAAACCGATGTAAAAAACAGTTTTGTCGGTGGTTTCGGCTTCTTTAAGGGTAATGGTTCTCTTTTCGCCGTCAACAGAGAAAGGCTCTGAAGCCATTTTGTAAACCTTGCCTGTGTGCTCGTTTACAACCTCAACATTTTTAACCTCAATCTTTTTGCCGTCAGCGTCGGTGTCTTCAAAGGTAGCATAAAAATTGTAGTTGTTAAAATTCTCTGCACAAAGCTCAGGTGATACATTATCAAGAGCATAGCAGAAAGTGCCGTCAATTGCGTTTTTGGTGCCGTCAAAGCTGAGGTGGTTGCCGTCGTGTCGGTATGAAGAGTGGCGGAGAAACTTGTTGCTTTCGTCAATACCGTTACACTCGCTGGCAAAATCAACGTTCATCTGAACTCGGTCAGCGGTGTTGAGGGTAAATCTTACATAGATTTTTGCACCTTCTGAGTAGGGCTTTACGGTTATCCACTTAAAGCCCTCAAATATACGGCCTCGGTTGCCTGCAAATCCGCCCTGAACAGAGCTTACTTTATTAATTGCATCATAAGCTACCCAACAAAAACCTTTATTTGCGTAGCCCTCACCCCATGAATTGGCAATTTTAAAGGCACCCATTTCGCCTTCATCCACATTGCCGTTGGAGTTAAGGTCTACCCAGATGTTGTCGTTGTAGCCGACTAAAATCATAGAATGGCTACCGTTGAAGCCGTCCTGATATTTAACAATCTCTTCGCCTAAATATTTATTGTTTTCGGGAGCATCAGGATGAGCCTCGATTTTGGTTGATACCCAGCTGTAAATAAAAGCTGAGTAAACAATGGGGTGACCCTGTGATAAAACATACTTAATTTCATTAAGGTCTTCGTCATCAGCTGAGGTGACCTGAGCATTTTCATCGCCGATATCATCAATAGTAAACAACTCGTCCACACGGCTGTTCATTGCGTTTTTCCAGATTGCCTCTTGCGGGTGCCATGATAACCTGTCAGAATCGGAATAAGGAAGCACCGCCATTGTCGGCGCACCGTGGACACTGAGAAAGCCATAGTTAAACTCGGCGGTTGTTCCGCTGGTGTTATCTGTACTCATCAGGTTATAAACAATCTGAGGAGAAAGGGTATTTTCGGCAGTTGCCTGAACATCTCTTATTTTGTTAACCTCGTAAGAAAGCTGATAGTAAGTGGTTGAAAATGTGGCACAGGAGCCAAGACCGCCCTGATTGCCAATAGGAGGAAAATACTTACTTGAACCTAAATCCACAGTCTGAGGCAGATTATCGTATATAATATTTGATGCAAGCTCGCCTGTGTTTCTTGGCGATTTGCTTTCTGAAGGGCTGTAAGCTTCGGCAGAGTATTCATCTGCTGTGGAAACAAAGTTTCCCACAGGGCCTTTGTAGTGTATTCCCTCAGAATCTTCGTATCTTATAAATGGAGTTTCCTCGCTCCATGTAAACTCGTCTTTTGTTTTCTTATCAGTTGCAGATACCAGTGAAATTGAAGAAACCGAAGTCATAAGTATCAGAAGAATAGATATAAAGGTAAAAAATAGCTTTTTCACGCTAATCCTCCATTCAGAAATTTCATCATTTTAATTTTAATTCATCTAAAAAGCTAATGCAATATATTGATAGAAAAGCTAATTCAACAAAGCAAAAATCCGCCTAAAATTTGAATCAGCAGATAAAAAAAGGCAGGTCAGCTTTTTGCTAACCTGCCGTTGACACATATATTTGATTTGTATAAACCTTTATAAAGGTAAATTGTCCTACCGTGGCTGACCCCCGCCGTTAATGAGCATTTTCCTCTATGCGAACCTTTCCAAAGGCGGAATCGCCCACCGTGGCTAATGGTCGGGAACGCCCTGCCGTGGCTAACGGCTACCAGTTGGAAACTTTATAGTGGCCTTGTGAGTCGGTTTCCGATAAGGGATAGAACTTAAGCTCTCCGCCTCCGTAAGGAATGTCAACAGTCTGGCTTGAGCCGTTGGTAAAGATTACATAGGTTGCACCTGCAGGCACCTCAAAGGTGTAATATGTTTCGCCAAATTCGTTTACTCCTGCTTTGGTCATAGCTTTGCCGGGCCATGTGGTCATATTTTTATTGCTGTCGCTCCAATAGTAGCAGGAGATTGTACCGCCCCAGTTAAAGGAGTTTGTAAAGGTAACTGTGTTTTTACCCACAGGTTTAGGCTCTGTCTGAGGCTGGGTGGGAGCTGTGGTTTCAGGCTCGGTTACGGGAGGTACATACTCCATAAACTGGCCTGCCTTACCTGAACCCTGAACATTGGCAAGATATTTTCTGATACAGGTTGCATCCTTGATGGTAATAACCTCATTGGTGTCGCAATCTGCGAATTCGATGATAAATGCAGACTCCTGACTTACGCCTGCAAGGCACTTCTGGATAGCGGTGGCATCCTTAATGTTAACCTCGCCGTCACCGTTGGCATCGCCGTAAATCTTGTTAAGGACTGTGAATGTAAGGGACTTTTCAGCGTATTCGTTGTTCAAGTCGGTTTCAGACACAGTAACTGTGTACTTACCTGCCCTCTCGGGAGTCCAGTAATGATCAATCAGACTATAGCCCAAGTTTGTACTGCAGTTTGTGGGTTTAACGCTTGCCTCTTGGCAGATTTTACCGCTTGAATCTTTTACTACAAAATCATAGGTAGTTCTCATATATGCTATTTTCTCAAAGTTTGTACGGGCAAAAAAGTTTACAGGCTCGCCTGCAAAAAGATTTTCGCCAAACTCACTTGTAGCTGTAAGCTCTTCGAAAATAAAGGGAACATCGGTAACAGTTATAAGTTTTGAAATACTTGCTATGTCACCTGTCTGGTCTTTAACCTCGGCAGTAATTTTATACTGACCTTCAAGATTAAAGTAGTGTAAAATCTCGTTATTTTTTCTGAATTTCTCAACAGCCAACTGACCGCTTTCAAGATGCTCAAAGGTGTATTGATAATAATAAGGCTCGTAACCGCCTGTTACGTCAGCAATGAAATATCTGTTTGTGTTTACATCCATAATTTCCGGGTCAATTAAAAAGTCTTTCAGCACAAGCTCTTCCCTGACGCCTTTGGTACGGAAGTAATTAAGCCTTTCTTTTGCAACATAGTAACTGCCGGAATTATCGTCTTTGTTACCGTTTTTATCGGTAAAATAAAGGTAAGTATCCTCGGGGATGTTTTTGATAACATACTTGTAGTTATGGCCTAAATGTTCCTCGTTTGCTTCCATTTCGACCTCTTTCCATGTGCCGTTCTCACGATAATGAAGAGTAGGCTCATCGTAACCGATGTAGTAGATAACCTTATTGTCAGTATTGCACGCCTTCATATTCATAGTCTGCTCGGTGCCGTTAAGAACAGGAAGAGTAGCTACGGAAGGCTTGTAGCTTTTGCCCTCGTGCTCGTTTACAATCTCAAGATTCTTTACCTTAAGAGGTATTGAATCGGTTTTGGTGTCTTTTATTGTAACGGTAAAGTTATATTCGTTGAAATTCTCAGGTGTAAGCTCAGGAGATACATTATCCAAAGGGAAGCAGAAGGTACCGTCCTCAGCCATGTTTGAACCGCCAAAAGAAAACACATTGTCAGGCTTTGAGTAATACAAACCGCTTAAAAAGGAGGCTTTCTCAGCAGTTCCGTTATGCTCTGAGTCAACCCTTACATAAACCTGAGTTCTATCAGAAGTGTTGAGGGTAAACTTGAGATAAATACCTGAACCTTCTTTGTATGGCTTTACGGTAATTGTGAAAAAGCTGCTCATACAAGCTTCTCTGTCATCCTTTGAATAACCGCCATCAACAGAGGTTTTGTCGTTAAGAGCATCGTAAGAAATCCAGCAGAAGCCCTTATTGGCAAAGGTTGTACCCCATGAGTTGGCAATCTTGAAAGCACCCTTCTCGCCTTCGTCTACCTTGCCGTTTGAGTTGTGGTCAAACCAGATTTCGTCGTCATAGCCGACGATAACCATACGGTGACTACCTTTGAATCCGTCAGTATATTTTACGATTTTCTCGCCTGCGTGATTTGCGTTACCCGGAGCATCGGGATGAGTTTTGATTGTATCAAAAACCCAGCAATTAATAAATGCACTGAAAGAAACTATCTGACCGTTATTAAGAGCTGACTTAATCTCGTTAAGATCAGGGTCGGTGGCAGTTGTAATCTCTTTGCCGTCTCTGCCAATGTAACCAAGTTCCTTGTAATCTTCAAGTCGCCAGTTTAAAGCCTCTCTCCATATTTTTTCCTGAGCATTCCAGCTTAAGTGCTCTTTATCGTTGTAAGGAACCAACGTAATGGGAGGAACGCCCTGAGTCTTAAGAACAGCATAATTTTCCTCGGCAGATGTACCGGAAGCATCCTTCTGAGAAAGTAAGTTGTATACAAAATTGGGAGCCGCTGTGTTTTCGGGAGTTGCTGTGGTGCCTCTCATACGGTTCATCTCATAAGTAAACTGATAGTAAACCGTTGCCCATGTGGCACAAGAGCCAAGAGAGCCCTGATTGCCGATTGCAGGAAAATACTTTGAGGTGCTTAAATCAATCTGAGAAGGCAGGTCTGCCCCTGCCTCTGCAGCAAGCTCACCTGTGTATCTTACGTTTTCCTCAGGCTCTGTGTCTGAATCCTCGGAAGGATTTTCTGCTGAAACATTGCCTGTAGAACCAATATAACGGATTCCCTTTTCGTCCTCATACATTATAAAGGGAGTTTCCTCGCTCCATACGTATTCATTATTAGCTTCTTCTGCAGCTGACGAAAACATTGCAACAAATGAAAATACAATTGTCATCATAAGCAAAAGTGAAATAAAAGCAAAGACTGATTTTTTCACATTGAATCCTCCGTTTCAAACAAATCCTCATTTTAATTGTAAGCCATAAGAAAACCCTGTGCAATATATTCATATAAAACCTAAGTGTTAAAGATAAAAAGTAAACAGGCACTTCATAAAAAAGTGCCTGTTTTAGTCTGAATTTATATTACGCCTTTATTAAGAGAGCTTATTAATTAAACGCAACCCTGAGCCTTCATAGCTTCTGCAACCTTAATGAAGCCTGCAATGTTAGCACCTGCAACAAGGTCACCCTCCATGCCGTACTCCTTAGCTGCATCGTAGGAGTTCTTGTAGATAGCCTTCATAATGCTCTTAAGCTTCTCGTCAACTTCCTCTGCGCTCCAGTTGTAACGCATGGAGTTCTGGCTCATCTCAAGACCTGAAACTGCAACGCCGCCAGCGTTAACAGCCTTAGAAGGAGCAACAACTACCTTGTTCTCCTTTAAGTAGTCAACAGCCTCGTTTGTTGTGGGCATGTTGGAAACCTCAACGTAGTACTTAACGCCGTTTGCTACAATCTTCTCAGCCTCTGCCATGCCTACCTCGTTCTGAGTAGCACAAGGCATAATGATGTCAGCCTTAACGCCCCAAGGCTTCTCGCCTGCATAGAAGGGAACGCCGAACTTGTCAGCATAATCCTGAACCTTATCACGGCAGGAATCACGCATCTCGAGCATATAGTTAATCTTCTCGTCGGTTGTAATACCGTCAGCGTCGTAGATGTAACCGTCAGGACCTGAAAGTGTAACAACCTTACCGCCAAGTTCCTTAACCTTCTTAACAACACCCCATGCAACATTACCGAAACCGGAAACTGCAACAGTCTTGCCCTCTAAGCTCTCGCCGAAGGTATTGAGCATCTCAACTGTATAGTAAACAGCACCGAAGCCTGTAGCCTCAGGACGGATAAGAGAACCGCCGTACTGTAAGCCCTTACCTGTTAAAACGCCTGTAAACTCGTTCTGAAGTCTCTTGTACTGGCCGAACATATAGCCAATCTCACGAGCACCTGTACCGATATCGCCTGCAGGAACATCAAGGTTGGGGCCGATATGTCTGTAAAGCTCTGTCATAAAGCTCTGGCAGAAACGCATAACCTCGCCGTCAGACTTGCCCTTGGGGTCGAAGTCGGAACCGCCCTTACCGCCGCCCATGGGAAGAGTTGTGAGGGAGTTCTTAAATGTCTGCTCAAAGCCAAGGAACTTGATGATAGATGCGTTAACAGAGGGATGAAGTCTGATACCACCCTTGTAAGGACCGATAGCAGAGTTAAACTGAACTCTGAAACCACGGTTAACCTGAACCTTACCGTTATCGTCAACCCAGGGAACACGGAAGAAAATCTGTCTCTCGGGCTCTACGATTCTCTCTAAAACGCCTGCCTCAACGAGGTCAGGTCTCTTTTCTACAACGGGCTCGAGGGATGTTAAAACCTCAGTAACTGTCTGAATAAACTCGGGCTCGCCGGGATTTCTTTTCTTTACTCTCTCCAATAAGTCGAGGAGATACTCGTTCTTAAGTGCCATATTTTTCACGGCTCCTTCAAATAAAAATATTTCGCTATTTTAGCAATGAGTAAATTATACATCATATATAATGCAATTTCAAGAGAAAATATGAAATTTTTTCCTTTAATTCCTGCAAAATTTATGATTTTTTAGCCCTATTTTCTGTCAAAATGAATAAAAGAGGCGTAATTTATCCCCAAAATTGCAAAAGTTAAAAATTTGACGAAGTTTTTAAAATACATTTGTATTAGTGCTTTCTTTGTGGTAGAATATAAATAAGAAACATCCTTTTAATCTAATTTCACAGGTGATATATATGAGAAAAACAAAAATCGTATGCACATTAGGTCCTGCTTGTTCTGATAAAGAAACCATCAAAAAGATGATAATGGCAGGTATGAACGTTGCCAGAATCAATATGTCTCACGGCGTGTATGACGTTGTAAGAGAACACGTTAAAAACGTTAACGAAGCCGCCGAGGAATGCGGCAAAAACGTTGCAATCTTGCTTGACACAAAAGGCCCTGAGGTAAGAATCGGCACCTTCCAAAATAAAAGCGTAGACCTTACAGTAGGTCAGACCTTTGAGCTTTACAAAGAGCCTACCGAAGGCACTGAACAAGGCATAAGCATCAGCTATCCTCGCCTTGTTGATTTGCTTTACGCCGACAAAACCGCTATCGGCAGACAGCTCTTACTCGACGACGGCAAAATCGTTATGAGCGTGCAAAGTGTTACCAAAGAAAAAATCACCTGTATTGTTATTCAGGGCGGCACACTTTCAAACCGCAAGTCTATCAACATACCCGATTATCATATTAATATGCCTTTTGTTAGTGCTCAGGACAGAAAAGACCTTGAGTTCGGTCTTTCCTTAGGCGTTACCTACGTTGCCGCATCCTTTGTAAGAAGTGCTGACGACGTTATAACCATGCGTGACTTTATAGACAGCTTAGGCTACGAGGGCGTTGAGATTATCTCTAAAATCGAAAACCAGAGCGGTGTTGACGATATAGACAACATTATAAAGGTCAGCGATGGTATTATGGTTGCCCGAGGCGATATGGGCGTTGAGATTCCCTTTATCAAAATCCCTGAGCTTCAGAAAACAATTATCAGAAAAGTTGTTTACGCCGGCAAGTACGTTATTACCGCTACTCAGATGTTAGAGTCTATGACCCACTCCCCAAGACCTACCAGAGCTGAAATTAACGACGTTGCAAACGCAGTATACGACGGCACCTCGGCAGTTATGCTCTCAGGCGAAAGTGCCGCAGGTGAGTTCCCTGTTGAAAGCGTTGAGACTTTAGCAAACATTTGCTATCAAGCTGAAAAGCACACAGAATACCACATTTTAAAGGATGTTCACGGAAATATTGAGAAGAAGAATTCCTTCAGAGAAAACATCTGCAACGCCGCCAAAAACATTGCCGAAAACCTTGGTGCTTCTGCAATTATTGTTGAAAGCAAAACAGGCTCCGTTGCTCGTGCTATGGCAAGGTGCCGCCCCGACTGCAACATTATCGGCGTTGTAACAAGTATGGATGTTTGCAAAAAGCTTAGCCTTAACTGGGGTATCACCACAGTTTTAGGCAAAGAAATGACCGAGAGCGACGATATCACCCGTCAGGCTATGGAGAAGGCTATAGAAACAGGCATTGTTAAAAAGGGTGATACGGTTATTGTTATTTCCTCAAACAAAACCGTTCCTACCTCAGGCACCGATACACTTAACATTCGTATTATTTAAACCCGTTAGCCACAGAATGGCAACTTGCTTTTGGAAAGCTTTATACAAAACAAGCTTTCATTAACGGCGGGTTATGAATATCATATATAAATTAAAGCTATAAGAAAACCGCTTCGGGAATTCCCGAAGCGGTTTTTAGCTTATTCAAGCTCAAAGGCTCCTGTATAAAGCTTATAGTACTGACCACGCTCAGCAATAAGGTCGTCGTGGGTACCTCGCTCAATTATTCTGCCCTGCTCTAAAACCATAATAACGTCAGAATTTTTAACAGTTGAAAGTCTGTGAGCGATTACGAAAACTGTTCTGCCCTTCATCAGAGCATCCATACCCTTCTGCACCAAAGCCTCGGTACGTGTGTCGATTGAAGAAGTAGCCTCGTCAAGAATCATAACAGGCGGGTCGGCAATGGCGGCTCTTGCAATTGAGATAAGCTGACGCTGGCCCTGCGAAAGGTTGGCACCGTTATTGGTAAGCTCGGTGTCGTAGCCCTGAGGAAGTCTTGATATAAAATCGTGGGCATTTGCAAGCTTTGCGGCGGCAATGATTTCTTCATCTGTTGCGTCAAGCTTACCGTAGCGGATATTATCTGCAACCGTACCTGTAAAAAGGTTTGTTTCCTGCAAAACTATACCCAGCGAACGTCTTAAATCGTCCTTTTTAATCTTGTTAAGATTGATGCCGTCGTAACGGATTTTGCCGTCCTCAATATCGTAGAAACGATTGATAAGATTTGTAATGGTGGTTTTACCTGCACCGGTAGCACCTACGAAAGCAACTTTCTGACCGGGCTCGGCATAAAGGGTAATGTCGTGAAGCACGGTTTTGCCCTCAACGTAGGCAAAATCCACCTCGTGCATTCTAACCTCGCCCTTAAGCTCTGTGTAGGTAAGCGTGCCGTCCTCATGAGGATGCTTCCACGCCCACAGGCCTGTGTGCTCATTACATTCGGTAAGCTTGCCGTTCTCGTACTTAGCATTAACCAGAGTAACGTAGCCGTTATCCTCTTCGCTTTTTTCGTCTAAAAGATTGAAAACTCGCTGAGCACCTGCCAGTGCCATTACAATGGAGCCTGCCTGCTGAGAAACCTGATTAATAGGCATTGAAAAGCTTCTGGAGCTTACAAGGAAAGTAGCAATAACACCTAAAGTAAGGCTTGGGTCAAAGCCTGAAATTGCAAGCACACCGCCAACAACAGCAATCAGCACATACTGTAAATGACCTAAGTTGCCGTTAATAGGGCCTAAGATGTTTACAAACTTATTAGCCTTGTAAGATGTATCGCAAAGACTGTCGTTTAATTTATCAAAGTCTTCTTTTGCATTTTCTTCGTGGTTAAAAACCTTAACTACCTTCTGGCCGTTAATCATTTCCTCGATAAAGCCGTTTTCTCTACCCAAAGCCTGCTGCTGAGTTACAAAATATTTTCCGCTTTTGCCTGCAACCTTACCTGAAACAAGAAGTGTAAAGGCAACAAAAAGAAGAACAAAAAGTGTGAGCCAAACGTTGGTGGAAAACATCATAACAAGATAAACCACAATGGTTACAACGGAGCTCATAAGCTGAGGAATACTCTGAGAAATCATCATTCTTAAAGTATCAATATCGTTGGTGTAGTAGCTCATTACATCGCCGTGGGTATGGGTATCAAAATACTTTACGGGCAAAGTCTGCATATGGTCAAACATATCGTCGCGGATGTTTTTCATAACACCCTGAGTAATACGCACCATTAAAAGCTGCTGAGAAAGAGTGGAAACAATACCCACAAGGAATATAATCGCCATTACCATAATCGCCCTTAAAAGGTCAGAATAATCAGGCACGTGCATCTCTAAAAGAGGCACAATATAATCATCGATAATATTGCCGATAAAAAGTGCACTTGCGGCACTTACTACCGCATTTACAATAATACAAACAAACACAAGCAAGAAGCTCAGCTTATATTTCTTAGTAATAAGCGACATAAGCCTCTTTAAGGTTTTGCCCTGATTTTTGTCCATAGTAAGCTTTTTACCCATTACTGCGGGGTCGTATTTTTTAGGACCTGCCATTACTGCTCAACCCCCTTTGCCTGTGAGTAGTAAACCTCTTTATAGATTTCGCTCTTGATAAGGAGCTCTGCGTGATTGCCCACAGCAGAAACCCTACCGTTATCCATAACAATGATTTTGTCAGCGTGCTCAACGGAAGAAATACGCTGGGCAATTATAATCTTGGTGGTCTCGGGCAAAAACTCCTTCATAGCGTTTCTTATATATGCATCCGTCTGAGTATCGACAGCACTGGTAGAGTCGTCAAGAATAAGAATTTTTGGGTTTTTAAGCAAAGCTCTGGCAATGCAAAGTCTTTGCTTCTGTCCGCCTGATACATTTGTACCGCCTTGCTCGATGTATGTATCAATGCCCTGAGGCATTTTCATTACAAAATCGTAGGCACAAGAAGATTTAAGAGCAAGCTCAATTTCTTCATCTGTGGCATTCTCATTGCCCCATTTAAGGTTTTCGCGGACTGTGCCCGAGAAGAGTACGTTTTTCTGCAGAACCATTGCAACAGCATCGCGAAGCGACTTAACTGAGTAGTCTTTAACGTTTTTACCGCCTACCATAACCTCACCTGTAGTTGCGTCGTAAAGACGAGGAATAAGCTGAACCAAGGTGGATTTTGAACTACCTGTACCGCCTATAATACCTACGGTTTCACCCGATTTAATCTCAATGTCAACATCAGTTAAACAAAGCTTATTAATATCCTTTGAATAGCTGAAATTAACGTCCTTAAAGGTAATTGAGCCATCGGCAATGGTATTTTCGGGATATTCGGGGTCTGTAATATCGCTTTCCTCATCCAAAACCTCTACAATTCTGCCTGCACTTGCTCTTGACATTACGATCATCATAAACACCATGGAAAGCATCATAAAGTTCATGAGTATCTGCATTGAGTAAGTGAACATACTTGTAAGCTCACCTGTGGTAAGCTCGGTTTCTCCTGTGCCGACAACAATGTTTGCACCAAACCAGGCAACAAGAAGCATTACACCGTAAATGCACACCTGCATCAGAGGCATATTAAAAGCGATAATACGTTCTGCTTTTGTAGCAAGCTTGTAGGTAGCATCGCTTACCTCACCGAATTTTTCACGCTCTTTGTCCTCACGAACAAAGCTTTTAACTACTCTTATGCCTCTTAAATTCTCCTGAACCACACGGTTGAGCTTATCATAAGTTTTAAGCATAAAGCTAAAAATAGGGTGGGCAAACTTCATAATTAGAAGCAGACCTATGGCAAGTATAGGAAGCACCGCAATAAAAATAAATCCCAATTTAGGGCTGATGATAAATGCCATAACAAGTGAGAAAATCATCATAAGGGGACTTCTTATGGCAATTCTTATAATCATCTGGTATGAATTCTGAACGTTTGTAACGTCAGTTGTTAAACGAGTTACCAAGCTTGATGTTGAGAATTTGTCGATATTTGCAAAAGAAAAGTTCTGAATACGATAATACATATCGTGCCTTAAATTTCTTGCAAAGCCTGTACTCGCCTTTGCGGCAAAATCGCCTGCAAGAATACCGCAGGTAATGGAAATTAGTACCAGAAACACAAGGAATAGTCCAATCTGCCAAAGGCTCTGGGCGTTTCCCACCACTTCGCCTGCGGCGTTTTTGTAGTTAATTCCTTCGTCCAGAAGCTTTGCCATAACCATGGGAATTATAACCTCCATGGTAACTTCGCCTGCAATAAATAAAGGGCAAAGTATGGAGGCAAGCTTAAATTCGCGAACACTTTTCGCTAACTTTTTAATCAAAACCTTCATCTCCAAAATAAAACTAAAACTAATTATCCTACTTTTCTAACGCCAAATCAAGGGAATTAAATTAGAATTTATGTTTTCTATAAATTATGCTTACAGTATATTTACATATTATGAAAAAGTATACAAAGACCAAAAAACAAAAAAGAGAGAACAAATCTTTACTGAAATGTTCTCTCTGTTTTCAATTAATATAGAGTGCTTAGCCTAAAGCTTCAATAGCATTTTTGATAAGAGCAATCTTTTCTCTCTCTTTTTCCGCCTGCATACGGATTTTTGCAACAACTGCCTCAGGTGCCTTTGCCATAAAGCCTTCGTTGTTAAGCTTTCCTTCGTCCTGAGCAAGCATCTTTTCAACCTGAGCTAACTCTTTGTTAAGTCTCTTAAGCTCGGCTTCCTTATCAACAAGCTCATTCATAGGAATGTAAATTTTGGCGTCGCCTGTAACTACTGTTACGGCACCCTCAACCTCAAAGCTTTCGCCAACCTCAACCTCAGAAGCGGAAGCAAGCTTTTCAAAGAACTTTTTGCCTTCTTCGAAGGTAGAAATGCGCTTTGTAGCGATGTAAACCTTAGCCTTCTTTGAGGGAGGAATGTTCATTTCATTTCTGCGTGTACGGATAGCGGTAATAGCCTCCATAACCTTAGCCATTTCAGCCTCAGCCTCGGGGAAGTTAAGAGCTTCATCAAACTCAGGGAACTTCTGAGTCATAATAGTCTCACCCATTCCCTCTAAGGGAAGAGTCTGCCAGATTTCCTCAGTAATGAAAGGCATAAAGGGATGTAAGAGTCTTAACATTCTCTCAAGTACCCAAACGAGAACGCATCTTGCATTTTTAGCATCGTCGCCGCCAGCCTGTAGTCTGGGCTTAGCAAGTTCGATATACCAGTCGCAGTAGCAGCTCCAGATAAAGTCGTAAACCTTGCTAACTGCAATACCAAGCTCGAACTTCTCAAGGTTATCTGTAATCTCTTTTGCAAGAGTATTAACTGCTGAAACAATCCACTTGTCCTCGGTTGTGAGGCTTTCAGGCAACTTGCACTCAACGTCAAAGTCGTCGATGTTCATATGAACAAAACGGCTTGCGTTGTAAAGCTTGTTGGCAAAGTTACGGCAACTTTCAACTCTCTCCTCAGAAAATCTCATATCGTTTCCGGGTGAGTTACCTGTAGCGAGGAAGAATCTGAGAGCGTCAGCACCGTACTTATCAATAAGCTCAAGGGGATCAACGCCGTTACCTAAAGACTTACTCATCTTTCTGCCTAAGGCATCACGGATAATACCGTGGATAAAAACCGTATCAAAGGGCTGAGCATTCATATGCTCGCAACCTGAGAAAATCATTCTGGCAACCCAGAAGAAGATAATATCATAACCTGTAACAAGGGTATTTGTGGGATAGAAGTACTCGAGCTCCTCAGTCTTTTCGGGCCAGCCAAGTGTAGAGAAAGGCCATAAAGCAGAGGAAAACCAAGTATCAAGAGTGTCGGGGTCCTGAGTCATATGACTCTTACCGCACTTAGGACAAACTGTAACTGCATCCTTGGAAACAACCATTTCGCCGCAATCAGCACAGTAGTAAGCGGGAATTCTGTGACCCCACCAGAGCTGACGGGAAATACACCAGTCACGGATATTTTCCATCCAATGGAAGTAAACCTTCTCAAATCTTTCAGGAACGAACTTTGTTTTGCCGCTCTTGACGCAGTCAATTGCAGGGCCTGCAAGGGGTTCCATCTTAACGAACCACTGCATAGAAACTCTGGGTTCAACTGTTGTACCGCAACGGTAGCAAGTACCAACATTATGAGCGTGAGGCTCAATTTTAACAAGGAAACCGCCATCTTCAAGGTCTTTTACGATTGCTTTACGGCACTCGTAACGGTCCATACCCTGATACTTCTCGCCTGCGAACTCATTCATATGAGCTGTATCGTCCATTACATTGATAATGGGAAGGTTGTGGCGTAAACCTACTTCAAAGTCGTTGGGGTCATGGGCAGGAGTAATCTTAACAACACCTGTACCAAACTCCATATCAACATAACTGTCGGCAACAACGGGAATTTCTCTGCCAACCAAGGGAAGAGTAACAGTTTTGCCAACATAATCTTTATATCTTTCGTCCTCAGGGTTAACTGCAATTGCAGTATCGCCTAAAAGTGTTTCGGGACGTGTTGTAGCAAGCTCTACAAAGCCACTGCCGTCTGTAAGAGGATAACGAAGGTGCCAGAAGAAACCATCCTGCTCCTCAAACTCAACCTCTGCGTCAGAAATTGAAGTACAGCAATGAGGGCACCAGTTGATGATTCTCTCACCTCTATAGATTAAGTCTTTCTCATAAAGGCGAACGAAAACCTCTTTAACAGCATCAGAGCAGCCTTCGTCCATTGTAAAGCGTTCACGCTCCCAGTCACAGCTTGTACCAAGCTTTTTGAGCTGGTTGCAAATACGTCCGCCGTACTCTTCACGCCATGCCCAAGCACGCTCTAAGAAAGCCTCTCTGCCGATATCTTCTTTTGTAAGGCCTTCAGCCTTCATAGCTTCAACAATCTTAGCCTCGGTAGCAATTGAAGCATGGTCAGTACCGGGAAGCCAAAGTGCAGAGTAACCCTGCATACGTCTCCAGCGGATAAGGATATCCTGTAAAGTGTTATCAAGTGCGTGGCCGATGTGAAGCTGACCTGTAATGTTTGGGGGTGGCATAACGATAGTATAAGGCTTCTTGTCCTTATCTACCTCTGCGTGGAAATATCTGCCCTTAAGCCAGAAGTCATATATTTTGTCCTCAACCTCTTTGGGGTTGTAGGACTTAGCAAGCTCTTTTGCCATAGCAAAAACCGCCCTTTCGCAATAATTATTCAGTATATTATCGCATTTATGACATAGTTTGTCAAGCGGTTAGCCACCCGTTAGCCACGGTTGGGCAACTCCACATCAGCCTATACTTATGTTTTCTAAGCTCGCAAGCATGCCTGCTTCCATGTTGTTCTTATCATAAACTGCCACATCAAGCACCTTGCCCTCAATGGGAGTAAAATACTGTCTGCGAACAATACCGCTCTCGGTTTCCTCAATTTTGCCCATAATAAAGCCGGCTCTCTCGCCCGACTCATTTTTCACAGTGGCAATTATTCCCGCTTTACTGTCAACCTCCTTTTGAGGAACGAAAATCTCTACACAGATACCGCCCTTTGAGGCTGTTACTCCAAGGACTGACACTTCTACACGGCTTGCCTCTGCATTATACACAAGGGCAGAAGGAGCACTTTTCTTAACCGCAAAATCAAGCTCGAAAGCTTCATCAATCTCTCCTATCACCTCAGCATTTCCTTCAGCATCCTCTTCTGTACCTCGAATCTGAAGCTTTGGGATATTTATTTTAACTTCCAAATTTTCCCTGTCGTATGGATATATAAATCCAAGGACTCCGCCTAAACCCTCGTCGCTGTTTAAAAGTGCAAAGCTGTAGCCTGACAAATCGGCTTTAACATATTCGCCGTCTATCATAATATAGTCCTCGTGGTTCTCATAGCAAAATCGGTCCACGCCCTCAAGGGATTTGTCATACTCACCCACGAAAGAAACATATACGAATGCTCCGTCGTAGTAAGCCTCGTCAACCTTCACCTCAAGCCCCTGATGAGTGTCGGAAAGTTTACTTCCCTCGGTAACAAGAAGGGAGCTTCCGTCAATTTCCTTATAGAAGGTGTCGGTTTTATGGGGGTATTCACTCTGAATTTTTTCACCATAACTCTGAGTTGCACCGAAGCCGTTTTTAGTTTTGACGGCAACAACAGGCACAGCCACCGCCAGCAAAACACTCAGGCAAGCGGCAAGGGCAATAACTCTCTTAACAGGAAATTTAACCACCTTGTTGCTTTCTTTTATAGAAAGGCATTTTTCCACAGCATCCTCAGGGGCGGTAATCCCCCCATACATTCTGCGGATATTGTCGGTATTACTCATAAAAATCCTCCTTAAATTTTGATTTTAAAAGCTCCCGTGCACGAGAAAGCTGTGTTCGGACAGTAGCGGCATTACGCCTCAAAATACGAGCAATCTCTTTAACGTCATACCCCTCATAATAGTAAAGAAGTATAACTGTGCGGTACTTTTCATCAAGGCTCATAACCTCGCTGAAAACAACTCCCTCCTCCTTATTTTCGGCAAAAAGACTGTTTGCCACTTCTTCCAGAGGAACGCTTTCGTTTCTGCTGTTGATTTTAAGATAGCGCTTACTCTCATTTACAGCTACCCTTATAAGCCACGCCTTTATGTGCTCTTCGCTCTTAAACTCCTGCTGATGCTTAAAATACCTTAAAAAAACATTTTGCATAACATCTTTGCTGTCTTCGGGATTTTTAAGGATATTAAGTGAAACCCTGTAAACAGTATCGGAAAAGGTTTTTACCGCATTTTCAAATGAAACTATGCTCATATTCTCACCGTCCTTTCATAAGTAATACCCTGAGTTTTACCGAAATGTTTCAACCGGTTACCGTAGGGGCGATTATTAATCGCCCGAAAGGTTTATATTAAATCCGTATTTTTTCGGACGGATAATATCCGCCCCTACAATGATACACCATAACCTTACCCACAAATATTCGTCATTTTATACAATTATCGAGTCGATATTTGATGATTTATGCAAATAGTAAATAAACCTTAAAAAAGTTATAATTTTGGGTGTGAGTTTTTGCGAAAACTTACGTCTAATAAGTGAAAGAGCCAAACAAGGGGAAAGGAGCATATCAATGGATAACGGTGCTTGTAGCTACCGCCGTTTCCTTGATGGTGATGACAACGGCTTTATCGAAATAATTAGGGACTATAAGGACGGACTAATACTTTACATCAACAATTTTACTGAAAACATCTTTATTGCGGAAGATTTGGCAGAGGACACCTTTGTTAAAATCGTTACCAGAAAGCCCCGTTTTTCGGGAAAGTCCTCATTTAAAACATGGCTTTACGCCATTGGCAGAAATATCGCCCTTGACTATTTAAGAAAAAACAGGGCAACTGAGATTTCTTATGATGAACTGCCTGAAATTAAAGAGGAAACCGAAACCTTAGAGGCACAGTACATAAAAAAAGAGGACAAAATAACCCTTCATCACGCTATGGAGAAATTAAGTCCTCAGTACAAGCAGGTTTTGTGGCTTGTATACTTCGAAAACTTCAGTAATCAGGAAACCGCAATCGTTCTCAAAAAATCAGTCCGAAACGTAGAAACGCTTTTATATCGAGCAAAACAGTCGTTAAAATCAGAACTTAACAAGGAAGGCTTTGTTTATGAAAAATTATAAGGATATGGCAGACGCTGTATTCCGCAGGCGTGACGAATACGTAGCGTCAGTTAAAAGAAAAAAGAAAATTGCACTTAATGCGAGTATTTCCCTATGCAGTATTTGTTTGGCTGTATTAGGTGCATTTGGCATATGGCAGTCAGGCGTACTTACACCTGACCCCAACGTAATAGGCACAAAACCCCAAAGCTACACCGAGCCCACCGAAGAAACTTTACACAGCTTAGGCGGCAACGCAACCTCTGAGGGCGAAAACTCCGAGCATACAGAGCTTGTTTCCGGCAATTCAAAGCCTCAGAGCTCAACAGGCAATATTACCCCAAACGAAAGCAACAAAACCCAATCCACCGACCCTAATGAGAACCAAAACAAGCCTCAGGTAAAGCCTACGTTGCCGGCATTACCTACATTGCCCATAGGACCTAATCTTCCCACGTTACCCATTTTACCTACTCTGCCAAAACCACCCTCTGTTCAACCGGATGTTCCGCCTGCAGGCGATGGTATCCCAAGCCCCAAGCCCCCTGTAGTATTACCTACAGACCCTATTGAGGTTCCCGATGCAACTTCGTCAATCGACGGCACTGAAAGTACCGAGGGCAACGTACCCACTCAGCCTGCAACGGTAGAGCCTACATGGGCGCCGTCAGCCTCTCCCGACACAAACGCCAGACCTGACGAGGCAACCGAACCCACGGAAAAGCCGCCTGTAGATTCACCCGACTGTCCCGCAAGACCTGACGAGCCTACAACAGACGTATTCACAGAACCTTTGTGCACAGATCCCTCCGACCCCTGTGAAGAGCCTACAGAGCGGCCTATTGAGGTAACTATTCCGGCTGCACCGGAAACTCAAGCACCCATGCCGCCAACCGAAGCACTTCCTCCTGATATCCCCCCCACCTCAGTTGAGGTTAACAGAGCAGTAGGTAGGGTTCTCGACCAATACGGCAACCCTGTAAAGGGTGCAGTTGTAAAAGTGTATTATAACGGAGAAGTTGAAGACACTTATACAACAAACAGCAACGGAGATTACTATTTAGCAAAATTCCGTGCTCCTGCCACTATAAAGGTGTATTCTGTACCAAGCGGTTATACTTTATCAGGCATAACTACCCGTGTATCAAAGGGTTACAACTATATTGATTTAACCTGTAATAAAAAATAACAAATCAAAGCATAAATTAAATCGGAGGTGTAATTTATGAAAAAAGCTTTTATCTCAATTTTCGCAATAATGCTTACTGTTGCTCTTATGGTTTCGGCGGTCTTACCTGCTTCGGCAGAAGCTCTCCCTGACCCCTATTCTAAGTTCATATTCAACCTCTGGAGTGAGTATGTTAAGGATTGCAAAGAGCTTACAGGCTCAGAGCCCACCATAGACGGCGACATAAGCTACCGTGAAATCAATGGGTATTCCTCTGATGATGAGAGCAAGAATTTCCACCTCGTACTTGCCACCTACGGTTCTACAAAAGAAACTTTCTCTTACCGCACAGACATTGGTGAGTACACATACTACAACCCTCTACGTAATACAGGCCGCGAATATCTGGTTCACCTTTATAATCAGGACTTAGTTTATACTGTTCCTGAGGCATATAAAAACAATATTGAAGGCATCAATAGTGCCTTAGCCCCGTTATACGGTGAAGCTGTGCTGAAAAACGGCGACGCAAATGGTGACAAAGAAGTCAACATCAAAGATGCCACCTACCTGCAGAAATACACAGCTAAGCTTGAAAGCGTTAATAAAATTTACAGCATTGAGCTTTTTGAGCGTGGTGCTGACGTTAACCGTGACCACAAAATAAACGTAAAGGATGCCACCTTACTGCAAAAGCAGATTGCAAAGGTTGTTGTTCCCACAGTTTATGAAGCGCTTCCTGCTTCTGCTGACAGCATAAAATACGAAGAAGTTAACTTGGGTTACTGTGCATCTTTCGGCAACTCTGACCGCCTAATTACAAATATAGAGCAGTATAAATCCTACCCCATAAACTCAAACAAAGAGTACACCGAAGAGTTTTTTGAAGAAAACGCCTTGGTGCACATTTACCGCAATTACCATACGGGTATGGTAAAAGGCTTTGTGTGGGGAGTTTACCGTGAAGGAAACACCCTTTATGTAAAATACGGCGAAACCCACCCATACTTCGGCTCAGGTGTTACCGATGATGTAGGTTCATTCAATACCTCACTTGAGATTGACAAAGATTTAATCCAAGGTGTAGAAAAACTTGCAGTAGAAGTAACCACCTACCGCAATTCACCTAATGACTATTAATTTATAATTGCTTTATCCCCTCTTAATAAGAGATGTGTGAATAGAAACCCCTTGTAAAGACGAAAGCTCCCTCGGCAACCGAAGGAGCTTTTGTCATATATAAATCATTTATTTTTCTTAGCTTTTTCTTTTTTAAATACAATGAGCTTGCTTAAGATGTAGTTAAGAATAACCACAATCACGCTTACAAGTACCTTAGCTACCATTCCCTCTACGCCGAAAACAGTCTGATTAAGACCAATCCAGACTAAAAGAGGAACTCCAACCCATTCAACCGCACCTGAAATCAGGCGTGAGCCTACGAAAAGACCCATTTCCTTAAAAACAGTTGTGGGCTTAAAGCTTTTGCTCTCAAAAACAAAAAGCTTGTTTGTTATGTAGGCAAAGAGCACAGCTGCTACCCATGAAAGCACATTAGCAACCGCAACCAACACGTTTACGTCTACGATTGCCTTTTTAAAGATACTCTCAAAAAGTGCGTAGCTGCCCCAACTTACTACGGTTGTAAGCACACCGAAAATCAGATACATTATGATTTCCTTGTATTTAAAAAACATTCTTTTAACAAAGCCCTGTTTTTTATTTTCTTCGGGCTTTGGGTTCTTTTCTTTATTCTTAGCCATTTTTACCTCTCAGGTTTTTCAATGTTCTTTACTTTGGCAATGTAGATGGGTCTTTCCTTAACTTCAAAGTAAACTCTGCCCAAGTATTCGCCGATAATGCCGAGAGAAACCTCAACAATTCCTGCGGCAAAAAGTATTGCAGTCAGCACAGGCAGGAAGTAACCGCAATAGCCGTTAACGATTGCTGAAACTATCATACCAACCGACGTACCCACGCCGCCTAAAAGCATAAGGATGCCCAAAATGTAAAGAAGCTTTAAGGGAGCAACGGAAAAAGCTGTGAATCCGTCGAAAGCGTATTTGAAAAGACCCCAGAAGCTCCAGCTTGATGTGCCAATGGTACGCTCAACGTTTTCGTAAGGAAGCCACTTGGTATCAAAGCCAATCCAGCAGAAAATACCCTTGGAAAAACGCTGAACCTCGCCCATTCTCAGTATTGAATCAACCATTTCACGCTTCATAACTCTGAAGTCAACGGCACCGTTAGGCATTTTAACCTTGCTTGTTGCATTCTGCATAGCAAAGAACATCTTGGAAATAGCCTGACGAATAAAAGACTCACCCTTCTGCTTTTCTCTGTAAAGAGCACAGCAGTCGTGGCCTTTTTCAATTTCTTTAAGCATTGCCGGGAACATTGCAGGGGGATGCTGTAAATCGGCATCCATAACAAACACCAAGTCGGCGTCTGTATGCTCTAAGCCTGCGTACATTGCACTTTCTTTACCGAAATTGCGAGAGAATGAAATGTACTTAACATTATCGTACTTCTGGGCAAGCTTCGTCATAACAAGCAGGGTGTTATCTCTGCTTCCGTCGTTTACTAAAATATATCTGAATTTATAGTCAGGAAGAGTAGCAATAACCTTGTTGGTTTCCTCAACAAAGGTGGGCAAAACCTCTTCTTCGTTGAAACATGGAACAACCAAATCAACAGTCTTCATTTTTCATCACCTCAATACCATACATTATAACAAAGTCTAAAGAAAAAGTCTATGTTTTTTATATGATATATTTTCAAAAAACATATTTACTATAAATGTGAAAAGTGTTATTATTAATATGTATGTAAAAATCTCAACGTAAAGGAGATATTATGACTAAAGCAAAAAAATTCTCAAAACCTGCTGCGGGCAAAAAATTAGGTGCACCCAAGGCAGAGAAAAAGGGATTTTTCTATGAAAACAGGTTTATACTTCTGTCATTTATAGTTCCCTTTGTAATTATGGCAGTAGGCTTTGCCTGCTACGATATTGCACCCTTCGGAATTTTCAAAACAATGGTAGACTCCGTTGCCCACGGACTTTCGCAGATTTTCCCATCCTGGGGAATTGACGTAGCAAAGCCTGACTGGTCTAACCCTTGGGGAGACAAGCAGATGCTTGTTATTGATTTGTGGCACCAGTATTACCCCTTCCTTGTGGAGCTTCACGAAAAGCTTCAATCCGGCGGCAGTTTGCTTCACTCATGGGTAATCGGTATGGGCTCTAACTTTATTTTGGTTATGTCCTACTACCTCTTAAGCCCCCTTAACTTCCTTTCCGTAATGGTTCCTGAGGCTTGGCTTGTAGAGTATCTTGCTCTTATTACAGTTATTAAAATTGCCTGTATGGGCGGTTTCACGGCAATTGCCTTCAGAATTATTACAAAACGCGATGACCTCTCATTGGTTGTATTCTCAATGATGTTCTCATTCTGTGCCTTTAATATGGGCTACTACTGGTGTGTTATCTGGCTGGACAGTGTAGCAATGCTTCCCCTTTGCGTTGCAGGCACTGTGGCACTGCTTCGAGACGGCAAGTTCAGACTTTTCACCATTTCTCTGGCATTGGCCGTTGTTTGCAACTACTTTATCGGCCTCTTCATTTGCGTGGGTGTACTCTTCACCTGCATAGGCTACGAATGCTCACGCTGGGGCGGATTCAAGAAAGCATTCAAGGACCTTGCCCGTACGGCGTTCTTTACTGTATCGGCTCTGCTGATGACGGCTCCCGTTACCATTCCCACCTACTTAGGTCTGCAGAACACCTACAAGCAGACAATGGGTATGCCTAAGAGCTTTGTTATCAATGTTGTTTCCGAAACAGGCGGTAACACCACCATTACAAACCCCGACATAAATGAGGTTACCAACGCAATTACCGAGATTTTCTCAAACCTTTTCTCGTTCATTAATCCTTCTGACAAAGAAGGTCTTCCCAACATTGCCTGCGGTATGCTTTGCGTAATTCTTGCAGTTGTTTTCCTTTGCTCCAAGAAAATTAAGCTGGGCGAAAAGATTTTCTGCTCTGCTACTTTGCTTTTCCTTATAGCAAGCTTATTCATAAGGCATCTGGACTTTATCTGGCACGGTTTCCATTATCCCAATATGCTTCCTTCCAGATTCAGCTTCCTTGTAAGCTTTTTGCTGATTTATATGGCGTTCAGAGCATACACCTTTATTGAGCACACCCACTACCTTGACGTTGTGGTGGCAGTTCTTGCCTTTATACTTTTGGTGCTCACTTACTTTACACGAGATGCCGAAAGCAACGCTCCTCTTATTGCTTCCTGTATTGTGGCAGGCGTTTATATTGTTCTGCTGTTCCTTTACAGCTTCAAGCTTCTTAATTTACGCACCCTCACCTTACTGCTGTGCTTATTCGTATTCGGTGAAATGGTAGCAACTTCCGTTATCGGTGTTAAAACCGTTACCACCACCTCTATGGCTGGCTATCCCAGAGACGAAGCCAACATGGACACTGTCCTTGAGCACATTGCGGCTATTGAAGAAACAGGCGAACCTGATATTTACCGCACAGAAGTGCTTACAACCCAGACACTTAACGATAGTGCTCTTAATACCTACAACGGTGTTTCTATGTTCAACTCTATGGCAAACGTTAACATTACAAAGTACCTTGAGCGTATCGGCGTGGGTGCATGGCAGGCAGGCAACCGCTACACCTACTACGAAAGCTCTCCTGTTACCAACGTAATGCTTAACCTTAAGTACCTTATTTCCCGCGACGGAAAGTTCTACAACACAGATTACACCGAGGTTTTAAATAAAGCAGGCAACACAACCTTGCTTGAAAACACAGCCTACCTTCCTATGGGTTACGTTGCAAACACAGAGCTCATAAATTGGGGTGATGAAGAATTCAGTGCATCGGGCTCAAATGGCCTTAACGATAATCCCTTCCTTGAGCAAATTGAGTTCTGGCAGCTTGCAACAGGTATTGAAGAACCTCTTTACACTCAGCTTAACGTTAAGGACCAAGGCCACACCGACTACGATATTTTTAATGTTAACAAAGGCGAAACATACGGCCACTACTCCGCAACTTCTATAGACAAAACAGCCGACATCCACACAAAGTTCAATTATTATCCCGAGGAAGACGGCACCATACTCTTTTACTTTAAGGCTGACAACGTAAAAGATAAAAAGCTTAAGATTCTTATTAACGATAAGGACAACGGTACACGTACTCTTAGCCGTCCCAATATCGGCGTTGCAGGTGTAGTAAACGCAGGCGATAAGGTTTCTCTCTATACAGACTACGAACAGGGCAAAAACACTTCCATTACCGTTTACTGCTATCAGCTTAACGACGAAGTATTCGAAAAAGGTCTTGAGATTCTCGCAAAGGGCGGTCTTACCACCACAAAGAGCAGCGACACAAAAATAGCAGGTACCGTTACTGCTGACAGAGACGGCCTGTTCTTCACATCTATCCCCTATGAAAAGGGCTGGAAAGCCTATGTAGACGGAAAAGAGGTTGAAGTTACCCCCATTGCAAACGCTATGGTTGCCTTCCCCATTACCAAGGGCGAACACGAAATCACCCTTAAGTTTATTCCCGATGGATTTATCATAGGCGTTACCGCCTTTGCTGTAGGCTTTATAATGTTAGCCGCTGCTTGGTTTGTTACTTCAAAATATATGAAGGAGTCGAGAGTTAAGGCAATGGCTACAACCTTCTTCAAGGCCGACGTAAAAGTTAAAGAAAAACCTGTAGCAATTGAAATTGAAGAAACTTCTGAAGAAACCGAAGAAACTGAAGGTATTTCAGAAGACAACGCTAATACAGAAGGTGAAATGTAATGAAAAAATATACTACACCCACATTAAAAATTTCTATTTTTGCAAGCGATGATAATATAATTGCAAGCAAAACAAGCACCGACAACGGCGACACTCCCGAGGGTGCATTCCCCAATGATTCTGCCACCCCTTTGCCTGACGACCCTTTCACTAAAAAATAAAACAAAAGCGGAGTCAGATATCAACTGACTCCGCTTTTTATGTATAGCGAGGTAACTATAATGAAATTCTTAATTGCATCCGATATTCACGGCTCAGCTTACTACTGCAAACAGCTTTTAGAAGCTTTTGAAAGCGAAAAGGCAGACAAAATCTTACTTCTGGGCGATATTCTTTACCACGGCCCCAGAAATGATTTACCCAAAGACTACGCCCCAAAAGAGGTTATAGCTATGCTTAACCCGCTTAAGGAGAAAATCCTTGCAGTAAGAGGCAACTGCGACACCGAGGTTGATCAGATGGTGCTTGACTTCCCCATTTTAGCCGACTATGCTATCTTAAGTGCAGGCGACAGGCTCATTTACGCCACCCACGGCCACAACTTCAACAACTCTAACCTTCCGCCTTTAACAAGCAAAGACATTCTTCTTCACGGCCATACCCACGTGCCTGTTATTGAAGAGTTTAACACCCACACTTATATTAACCCCGGCTCGGTTTCGATTCCTAAGGAAAATTCGCCTCACAGCTATATGACCTTTGACGGCAAAACCTTCCTCTGGAAAACCCTTGAGGGCGAAATATACAAGACACTTGAGATATAAGCAAAAACGCTCCGCTTAATACGGAGCGTTTCCTTTATTTATTAATGCCTTTGGTTTTCCATTTTTCGCTTCGCCAGCGGAAGAGCATCAGTATTCCTCTGATAACTTCGTCTGCCGCTATGGCAATCCACAAGCCGTAAATACCCAAACCGCATACAACTGCCAGTATGTACGAGCCTAAAGTGCTTACAATTATCATAGAGAAAATTGCACAGATTGTGGGGAAGTAAACATCTCCCGCACCTCTTAAGCAACCGATAATAACAAGGTTTGTAGTTCTGCCTAACTCAAGGAAAATATTGATGAAAAGCACCTGAGCACCCAAGGCGATAACCACCTCGTCAGTAGTAAATATGCCCATAAGCCTCTCGCCGAAAATTGCACCAACTATACATATAGAAATCGTTATTCCAAGGGCGTAAAGATAATTCCTGTAAGCCTTACGCTTAACCTCGTCAAACTTTTTGGCACCCACCAAGTGACCTGTAATAATCTGAGAGGCCTGAGAAATCGCTACGGTAAACAGGTAGAAGAACATTGTTATGTTCTGGACATAGGTTTTTGCAATAAGCTCCTCGTCTGTCAGGCATTTTAATACAATGGATGTAATTACCACCTGAGAAATGTTATAAAGGAAGGTCTCAAAAGCTGAAGGCACACCGATTTTGATGATGTTTTTCACGTCTTCCTTCGGGAATGGCTTTAAAAGCTTGAAGATAGAAGGCTTTTCTACCTTTTTGAAAAGCACAACCGCAAGAATTATTGTACCCACTATTCGTGAGAATGTGGTGGCAATGGCTACGCCGAGAACTCCAAGCTTTGGAAATCCGAAAAGACCCAGAACAAAAACAATATCCAAAGCGGTGTTCATAACATTCATACCCAATGTTACAAACATAGAAATCTGGGTCATACCGTGGTTACGTACAATTACAGACATTGAAGATAAAAGTGCCTGAAAGAATATAAATCCGCCTACCACCGTAAGATACTGAGAGCTGAACTCAAGAACCGTTCCCTCTGCACCGATGAAAGAAAGAATAGGCTTTGCAAAAAGCACATAAACCGCACTGATAATTACACCGAAAATCATGTGAAAGGTCATGGAAAGTGCCGCAACACGGGATGCGTTTTCTCTTTTCTTTGCACCTAAATACTGAGAAATAAGTACCGCACTGGCCGTGGAAATTACCGTAAACACAATGGTTGTTATGGAAATCGCCTGATTTGCAGTGTTAACAGAAGACGCCGCAAGGTCATCGTACCTGCTGAGGACAAAAACGTCCACAGAGCCTAAAAGCATAAAGAGCAGAGTCTCTACAAATATAGGCCATGCAAGGTTAAAAAGACTTAATTTTTTCATAAAAATACCTCATAATAAATCTACACTCATTATACACTAATATCTTGTTTTTTCAATAACGCAAAATTTGACAAACATTGATTTTTTGAGCCTACGGTTTTATAATATTATTAATAAGTAATTGTGTGTAAATTTATTTTCAAGGCAAAAAATAAAGGCTGTGCAAAGCACAGCCTGAGGTTTTCATTCAATCCTTACAAGGTATTGGCAATAAACGTAAACGTTTTGAATTTTCTTAGCCTCTACACCGTCGTCAGCCTGAATTATAGGCTGGGTTTCGGAGGGTGTTGTGTAAAGCTTGAAAACAATCGCGTTCTGAGAAGGACGCATATTTCTGATTTTCTTATACTCGAAATTACGCTTTGTAACGCCTAAGTAATTAAAAATTACAGTCTCAATGTCGGGGTTTGAGAAACATTTGATAAACTCATCTTCATCGTGCATTTCGAGAAGATGCTTCGCCTCCTCAAAGGAAATGTTGTAGCATTTGAACTGACCCTCATTCATAACGGAAATCATGCTGGAATTGTCCAAAAGCAATAATGGTAAATTTTCTGCATTTTTCATAAATATGCCTCCTTTAATTTTATATTTTTATCATTATATACTATAATAATGACAATGTCAATAACTTTTTGTGGATGATTACTAATAATCGTACTATAATATCAATACATATTATTTCTCAGGGTGATGCTTTATGAGTAAAAAAGAATTTAAAACCAACGTTATGAGAATTTTAGACCAGAAGAAAATAGAATACAAAAGCCACAGCTACGCCGACACAGACGCCATAAGCGGCAAAGAGGTTGCCGAAGCTTTAAATGAAAATCCCCACAGAGTTTTCAAGACCTTGGTTACTCAGTGCAATAGCAAAAACTACTATGTTTTTATGATACCTGTGTTAATGGAGCTGGACCTGAAAAAAGCGGCAAAAGCAGTAAATGAAAAAAGCATTGCCATGATAAAGGCAAAGGACCTTTTGCCCCTTACAGGCTATGTTCACGGCGGATGCTCACCTGTTGGAATGAAAAAGCAATTTAAAACCACCATCCACCAAACCGCCAAGGATTTTGACACCTTTTATTTCAGTGCCGGCAAAATAGGCTATCAGGTGGAAACCACCTTGGATGAGCTTAAAAAGGTTATTCCTTTTGAACTTAGTGATGTTGCAGAGTGAAACTATACTTTGAACTTGCACAAGTTGTTGACTTCATTAGAATTTTATGTATACTTATTTCAGTAAATATTCCGAGGTGATTTTATGAAAATATCATTTGATGCCTTAAAAAAACTGCTCACCGCACCTATGCCTGATAATTGTTGTCAGGAAATTCTTTTCGAGTTGGAAAATTCTGAAAAATATAATCATTGCTGGATGGGTGCAATCAATAAAAATGGTAGCACAAAATATTGGTTTGGACTTACAAAAAACGGCAATGAAGCCTACGACTATACTAATTTTGACCAAATGACTTCAACACCTATATTTAACGGCAAAACATTAAAGGAAGTTTGGGAGTGCACAGATATTATATCCGTAAACGGCTGTGACCCCGAAATATTTATTCAGTAAATTAGCAATGGCGTTGCAAATTATTTGCAACGCCATCTTTTTATAATAACTTTTTAGCTGTATTTTGTATGTATTTTTCCAAAAGCTTTAATCGCTTTGACGGAAGATTATATCTGGGGTGCTTTTTAAATTTAAAGTTCACAAGTTTTCTAAGTGTTTCTTTGTGCTCTGCACTTAACACTTCCTTAGCTTTTTCAATAAAACTGCCATATAAACAGGGTACCAGGGTTTCTGCATATCTGTTAAAGGCTTCTTCAGACTCTAAGTCATCATTACCCGCAAAATTAAACAGAGAGTTGCCGTGGTCAAACAGCGGTGCAGGTAAAACAATTTTGTTTGTTCTGTTGTCAATAAGAAAGCCGAAATTACCTAAATGCCTGTCTGTGTTACAAATAAGTGCATCAAACAAAACCATATCTTTAAAAGCTTTTTCAAATTCTGAGCCAAGTTTTTTATAAAATTCCTCTGCTCTTTCAAATCCACCTGAAATAATTTTTCCGACAGGAATAAAAGAATAGTCTTTGCTTGTGAAAAGCTTGGAGTAAGAACAAAGCTCACCCTCCCATTTTGACAAACTATAATCCACTGCATTTATTCCCAAAGCTTTTGCAACTTGTGCCGCATAAAATTCAGAATAAGGCTCATTGCCTGTGTTAGAAGCACCGCTTGTACCGCCTTTATAAAGTCTTATTTCACCTTCAACACGACGCCAGCACTTAGGAAGCATCCCATTGGTCGTAAATTCGGGACAAGACACAAGCGAAGTACGCACATTACTGCCGTAGCCTGTAAAAGAAATAAGAGCCAGTATCCGGCTGAACCTGTTATCATAAAGGTTATATTTTTCAAATGTTCCCTCAAAACCATCTTCAACTACCCAATAGCAATCATTAAGAGAGAGTCCCTTGGATACTTTTATAATGTTTACAGGACGATTTATGTTAAGTCCGCATTTAGAAAGGAAATTATGAACAAATGCACGGTTTTTAGGAATAGTTCTGTGTTTAAGCCATTTAGCTATTCCGTTCTCGCTTAATTCCATATCAAGAGGAAGCAAATGCTTATGTTCGTTGTTTATCCAAAGTATTTTAACATCAGGACTACTGCTGTCTTCCGTTG
The DNA here is from genome assembly GCA_017456845.1 of Ruminococcus sp. Taxonomy (GTDB): domain Bacteria; phylum Bacillota; class Clostridia; order Oscillospirales; family Acutalibacteraceae; genus Ruminococcoides. Next base: position 3,091 of record JAFTIP010000023.1, on the reverse strand, counting down.
CAGAAAAACGCAATAACACTGTGTTAAAATGACGCAGTTCAAAAACCATATTTCTTCCTCCTTTCTCTATAAATCAGTATATCATTAGTTTTCTCAAAATTCAACGATTTGCCGTTACAAAAGTTCAAAACGTTTCTTATCGGCATTTATTACGCCTTCTTTTTTCAGCTTGCTGATTTCGGCACTGAGTCCGCTTCGCTCAACGCCTAAATAATCTGCAAGTTCCTGACGGTCAAAGGGTATGTCAAAGCTTGTTGAGCCCGCTTTCTTTTCGCAAACAGTTAAGTAAGCAAGAAGCTTTTCTCGGGTGCTTCTTTTTGAGGTAACCTCTAATTTCTGATGAAACTGAATGTTCTTAACCGCTAAATTCTTCATAAGGTTAAAAATCATCTGCTGGTGAAACCCGCAGTTATTAGTACAGGTATGCAGAATATGACTGCAGTTAATAAGCATAATTTCTGAAGGTTCTGTTGCTATCACACTGACAGGTATGCTCTCAATCTCGGCACATGCAAAGGCCTCAGAAAACATCTCGCCTTTTTCCGAAACCGCCACAATACTTCGGTTGCCGTAAAAATCTGTGTTTATCATCTGCACCGCACCCGAAAGCACTATGCCGATAAACTTAGCTTTGTCGCCCTCGGCGATTATTGTATATTTTTTATCGAAAAACTCCACCCTTGCCCCAAGGCAAGTAAGCATCCTCAGCAAATTTTCGTCAGCTATACCTTTAAAGAGAGGACACCAGCGTAAAACTTCAAGATATTTTTCCATTTTCTCACCTTTTGTTGAAATTTCAACATACTTTCTTTTTTGATTATATTATAATAAAGCCACAAAATCAAGGAGGAACCAATTATGCTTAGAAAAATCATTAAAATAGATGAAGAAAAATGCAACGGTTGCGGTCTTTGTGCGGCGGCTTGCCACGAAGGTGCAATTGAAATGATAAACGGCAAAGCAAAGCTTACCCGAGAAGACTATTGCGACGGCTTAGGCGACTGCTTACCTGCCTGCCCTGTAGATGCCATAAGCTTTGAAGAGCGTGAGGCTCCTGCTTACAACGAAGAGGCTGTTTTAAAAGCAAAAGCAGAAAAGAACAAACAGCCCCTGCCCTGCGGTTGCCCCGGAACAAACTCAAAAACAATTAAAAGAGAAACCTCTGCTTTTACAAAAACTGCAAATGTTCAGAGCGAGCTCAGGCAATGGCCCTGCCAGATTAAGCTGGTGCCCGTAAATGCTCCTTACTTCGAGAACGCAAACCTTCTTATTGCCGCCGACTGCACAGCCTTTGCCTATGGCAATTTTCATCAGGATTTTATAAGAAACCACATTACCCTTATTGGCTGCCCAAAGCTTGACGAAGGCGACTATGCTGAAAAGCTTACTCAGATACTCAGAAACAACAACATCAAAAGCGTAAAAGTGGTAAGAATGGAGGTTCCCTGCTGCGGAGGAATCGAAAATGCCGTTAAGCGTGCACTTATGGCAAGCGACAAGTTTATTCCATGGCAGGTTGTAACCATTACCACCGATGGAAAAATTTTAGAATAAATTATTTAAAACTGTTTAATTATTTAAAATTAATGTTATAATTAAAGAAAAAGGAATAATGAGGTGCATAAAAATGAATATAACTAACGATATTAAATACATAGGTGTAAACGACCACAAAGTTGACCTTTTTGAGGGTCAGTACATTGTGCCTAACGGTATGGCTTACAACTCTTACGTAATTATGGACGAGAAAGTTGCCGTTATGGATACAGTTGACGCAAACTTTACCCACGAGTGGCTTGATAATCTGCAGAACGCTTTAGAAGGCAGAAAACCCGATTACCTTATAGTTCAGCATATGGAACCTGACCACTCTGCCAACATCTTCAATTTTATGAAAGCCTATCCCAATGCTAATATTGTTGCATCTCAGAAAGCCTTTGCAATGATGCTTAACTTCTTCGGCACAGATTTTCAGGATAAGCAGATTGTTGTTGGCGAAGGCGACAGCTTAAGCCTCGGCAAGCACACCCTTACTTTTGTTACTGCTCCAATGGTGCATTGGCCTGAAGTTATTGTTACTTACGACAGCTACGATAAGGTGCTTTTCTCTGCTGACGGCTTTGGTAAATTCGGTGCTCTTGACGTAGAGGAAGACTGGGCTTGCGAGGCAAGAAGATATTACATCGGCATCGTTGGCAAATACGGTGTTCAGGTTCAGAACCTTCTTAAAAAAGCCGCAGGCCTTGATATTCAGATTATCTGCCCCTTACACGGCCCCGTGCTTACCGAAAACTTAGGCTATTATCTTGATTTGTACAACACATGGTCAAGCTACCAGCCTGAGGAAGAGGGCATTATGATTGCCTACACCTCGGTTTACGGCAATACAAAAAAAGCTGTTATGGAGCTTAAAGAAAAGCTTAAGGCAAAGGGTGCGCCTAAAGTTGTGGTTAATGACCTTGCAAGAGTAGATATGGCAGAAGCTGTTGAGGATGCTTTCCGCTACAGCAAAATTGTTCTTGCAACTACCACCTATAATTCCGAAATCTTCCCATTTATGAGGGAGTTTATTAACCACCTGACAGAGCGTAATTTCTCTAACCGCACAGTTGCCTTTATTGAAAACGGTAGCTGGGCACCTATGGCTAACAAGGTTATGAAGGGTATGTTCGAAAAAAGCAAAAACCTTACCTTTGCCGAAAACTCAGTTACCATCCGCTCTGCCTTGAACGAAGAAAGTGCAAAGGCACTTGAGGCTTTATCGGAGGAACTCTGCATGGAATATCTTGCTCAGCAGGACTCAACAGCTAACAAAAATGACCTTAACGCCCTTTTCAACATAGGCTACGGTCTTTACGTTGTAACCTCAAGCGACGGCAAAAAGGACAACGGCCTTATTGTAAACACAGTTACTCAGGTTACAAACACACCAAACCGTCTTGCGGTAACAATCAATAAAGAGAACTACTCTCACCACATTATTAAGCAGACAGGTAAAATGAACATCAACTGCTTAACAATCGATGCGCCTTTCTCAGTATTTGAAAAATTCGGTTTTGTAAGCGGACGCCACGAAGATAAGTTTAAGGAT
>JAFTIP010000022.1 GCA_017456845.1 Ruminococcus sp. | reverse complement strand
ATGTAATCAATAACTGCATCAAGAAGCTTCTGAACGCCCTTGTTACGGTAAGAAGTACCGCAAACAACAGGAACCATAAGGTTGTCGATAGTAGCTTTTCTGATTGTAGTCTTGATTTCCTCTGTTGTAAGCTCTTCGCCGCCGAAGTACTTCTCCATAAGAGCCTCGTCGAGCTCTGCAACAGACTCAACAAGTTTCTCACGGTACTCGTTAGCGAGGTCTAACATATCTGCAGGAATTTCTTCCTCACGCATATCTTTACCGAGGTCGTCATAGTAAACCTCAGCCTTCATTTCTACTAAGTCGATGATGCCGCGGAATGTGTCCTCAGCACCGATAGGAAGCTGAATGGGAACAGCATTACACTTAAGTCTGTCCTTCATCATCTTAATAACTCTGTAGAAATCGGCACCCATGATATCCATCTTGTTAACGTATACCATTCTGGGAACCTTGTAGTTGTCAGCCTGACGCCAAACAGTCTCGGACTGGGGCTCAACACCGCCCTTAGCGCAGAGAACTGTTACGGAACCGTCAAGAACTCTCAGTGAACGCTCAACCTCAACTGTGAAGTCAACGTGACCGGGAGTATCGATAATGTTAATTCTGTTACCGTTCCAATAGCAGGTAGTAGCAGCAGAAGTGATAGTAATACCTCTCTCCTGCTCCTGAACCATCCAGTCCATTGTTGCAGCACCGTCATGTGTTTCGCCGAGCTTGTGGTTTACACCGGTGTAGTACAGAATTCTTTCAGTTGTAGTTGTTTTACCGGCATCGATGTGAGCCATGATACCGATATTTCTTGTATTTTCAAGAGATACTTGCCTTGGCATAAAATCCTCCTAAATCTGAACAGAAAACTATTACCATCTGTAATGTGCAAATGCTTTGTTAGTCTCTGCCATCTTGTGAGTATCTTCACGCTTCTTGAATGCACCGCCGGCACCGTTAACTGCGTCAAGGATCTCACCGGCAAGTCTTTCCTTCATAGTCTTCTCGCTACGCTGACGTGAATATGTTGTCAACCAGCGAAGGCCCAGTGTCTGTCTTCTCTCAGGTCTAACCTCCATAGGTACCTGGTAAGTAGAACCACCAACACGGCGAGCCTTAACCTCTAACTGAGGCATAACATTCTCCATAGCTGCCTCGAATGTCTCGAGGGGATCGTTACCTGTCTTTTCGTTGATAATATCAAATGCACCGTAAACGATCTTCTGGGCAACACCCTTCTTACCGTCGAGCATAATGTTGTTGATTAAACGTGTAACGAGCTTGGAATTATAAATAGGATCGGGCAAAACATCACGTTTTGCAATGGAACCTCTTCTTGGCACTTTACTTCCCTCCTTCACAATTTTTGATGATATCATAGGTACTCGAAAGCGACAAACTCCCGTAGCCAATACAGAGGTTATCTATATAAAACCCTGTATTGTATACAGACGAAATTATCATTTAAAATTCGTTTGAGTTATGTCAATTCCTTATTTACCCTTCTTAGGACGCTTTGCGCCATACTTGGAACGTGCCTGATTACGGTTAGCTACACCCTGAGTATCAAGAGTACCGCGGATAATGTGGTAACGAACACCGGGGAGGTCCTTTACTCTACCGCCTCTGATAAGAACAACTGAGTGCTCCTGAAGGTTGTGGCCAACACCGGGAATGTAGGAACTAACTTCAATTCCGTTTGAAAGTCTTACTCTGGCAATCTTTCTGAGCGCTGAGTTAGGCTTCTTGGGAGTAGCTGTCTTAACAGCTGTGCAAACGCCTCTCTTCTGGGGGGAATTCTGGTTGATAGCTCTGTTCTTCTTAGAGTTCCAGCCCTTTAAGAGTGCGGGTGCCTTAGCTTTCTTTTCAGAAACCTCTCTTCCCTTACGAACCAGCTGGTTAAAGGTTGGCATTAATCTTTTCTCTCCTTTCCTCAAAATTTTTCTATGTCAATGGACCATAGTATTATAGTCCAGAAACAAGCAAATATGCTTTTTATTGGTAATTCACATAAAAACCTTGTAAACACCGAGGTTTTCAGGCGTTTTTACCATAGTTTTCAACTGCAAAACCGCAGTTTCCGACAATTACTTAATATAACAAATATTTTTTAAAAAGTCAACTGTTTTTTATTAAAAATCTGCATCAAAAATTCCCCCAAAAGGAACAGGGTAAGCGCCTTAAAACGCATACCCTGTAATGTAAATTATATAGGATATTTTATATCAACCCTTCTTCTTTTCGTTAAAGAGGTGGATATATTCGGGAGAAATAGCGTGACCTACCATTGTAGTGTTGTCTTTGTCAAGGTCTACAAGGTGGATACCGCAAAAGAACTTGCCGATGTGAACTGCCGAAGACTGCTGACCGTGTTCAAATCCCTGATTGAAAATCACAAAAGCTCTGTGGTACTTTCCGTCTTCCATACCCTTTTTGTATTCGCCGGGTCTGAACTCGTAAATATCAAACTGAGTCGCATCAGGATGCTCAACCTTGTCAATCAGAGTTGTTGTTCCTGCCTTTTCAAGCTGAATGCCGGGGAAAGGTGCAACCTCTGTAACTATTGTGTCAATAACATTTCCCTCAGAATCTTTTATGTCTGTTTCTGTCCATACATATGCCCACACCTGATTCCAGTTTTTGCAGTCTTCAAAGTAAACCGCGAAGTTGGGGTCTTTGTCTGCATCGTAATAGTTGCCTGCAGCGCTTACCGCTACTGTGCCTAAAGCGGCAAAAGCCATTAATAAAAGCAAAGCCGTTGCCAAAACACTCTTAATTTTTCTGCTCATTTTAATTTTCCTTCCTGTTATTTAGTTTTGTTTTATTTTGGATTCTTCGGCCGAAGATTTACCGTAGCTTAATTTATCACATGGCTTTCACATTATCAATTTTTAGGGATAAACAGCAATTTTCTGGGACAAACAAAAAGCTCCTGCTCAAAAAAAGAACAGGAACTTATTAAAATTTATTATTTAAAATAATGATACTCTATTACATAAAGTCCGTTGTAATCGGTTTCCCAGTACATTGCTGCCATTTGGTATATCCCGTCATCCTGAGGCACCTTATTATATTCGTCGGTTGTAATGTTATATACGCAGACGTAATCCCAGTCATCAGCAACACCGACTCTTGCCACAAGTTCATTCGTTTCGCTGCTTAATGAATCTGCCCACTTTTCGTCAGAAAGTATTATGTTTTCCAGATAATCAATATCCTTGGAGTAAAACTGCATTGCAGTATCTTCGGTAGTCATAACGTCCGATTTATACTTGAAATTGTCATATTCGTAAGGCTCTGGCAACTCCACGCCCATGTAGTTTTCAATGGTTTCAATCTGATTTTTCCTTGCTATATCCTCAGACTCAAAAGCACCGAAAGAACTGAAAATAAGAAAAACAAAGGCAGTAATCAACAAACCCGAAACAAAATTCACCTTGCCTGCGTTGTGATTCTTCTTGAGATAAAGTCCGAAAAAGAAAGACGCAAGGGGAATAATGCTGAAAACCACAGGATGCCACCAGCTTAAGGCAGAGCTTGTGTTAAGTGCCATTGCAAAAAACATTCCTGCAACACCTGACACAATAGAAAACACCATAAGCACAACGGAAAGCGACTTTAAGCTTTTGCTTGGCTTTTCGGGAGCTTTGGGCTTTAAGGTATGGAAAATTGAGTTTTCCGCAATTTCCTGTTTCTTCACCATATAAAGCTGATTGCCGAAAGCAAAAAGATAGAATCTTCCCACATCAAATTTCTGAGTAAGGTCGTCATATTCAAATTTAATATAGTGTACACGCTCGCCGTTTCTGGTAATGGTTAAAAACAAATAGCGGTCAAAAAGCTGATAATCATATACAGATGAGCAGATTTTTTCTTTGGTACGCTTCCAGCTTTTCTGTACCTTCAACAAACCTGAAAGGGATATCACAAAGTATAAAAGAGAAAAACCTGCAATAAAACCGCCCACAATATCCGCCATATCGCTTATTACGATACCTGCGATTATAAACGCAAAGGCAACACCAAGCACAATAACACGCACCAAAAATTTTTGAAAGTAGCCTTTGTTTACCTCTTCATACTCAGCCTCGCTGAATGTAAAGCTGTAGCTTTCCAAAGGCATATTTTCCTTATTCTCAAAAACTTCTGAATCTGTCACAAAACCGCCTCCTATACTCAAATTAATTTTACCATAGTCTACCGTTATAGTCAATATATCTTTTTGTTTTTACACAAAAGCAAAAGACCAACCCTCAGGTCGGTCTTTAACTTGGTATCATAGTTTTTGATTAATATAGCTTAAAGGTATTCAACTGAGCATATTTGATGTCGTAGCCCTCACGGTAACTCAAGGCTCTTACTGCATCAATTGCATTTTCCTTTCCCGGATTTTTAAGCTTGAGTATGTATAAGTCATCAGAATACTCATATTTTTTCACACTCTCAAACTCGTACTCGGGAAAATCCTCAAGGGTAAACTCCACCTCATCCTCGGTACTTACAAAAACCAGAATCTCTTCGTGGGAAAACTCCTTTTCAACATCATCCTTAACTATCTTAGCAAGCTTTTTCTGTAAAAAAGTAGCATCCCTTACGTTAACATCACCGCAATCTGTAAACATATCGATACCACCGGTTAAATCAAAATCCATTATTCGCTTTGCCAGATAAGGATTTTCAGACACTTTTTCCACCGCAGTGCCGACTTTTGCCAGATATTTCTGAATAAAGGTTGCGTCCTTAACGGTAAGTCTCTTGTCGCCGTCAATGTCGCCGAGGATATGCATTTCACATTTTGCAGACAATTCTTCGTAAATATCGTCTATATCAATGTAACCCTCATAACACATTTTGCTCAGATTCTCGAGGTTGCCGTAATTATCCAAGGCATAAAGTCCTGTGGGGTTATGCTGATCACCGTAAATGTGAGGTGTACAGAACCAATATCCGTCAAGATACTGATAAACCTCCAGACCGGGTGTATCAGAAGTATGTGCCATGAAAACAGTAAAATTCGCAAATTTCACCGCAAATTCAATATCCACCTCATCCTCGTCCTCAGTTGCAATGTTATACTCCTCAATAAACTCAGCTTTGCATTTGTTCTCAAGAAGTTCTTCAGGAGTAAGAGGCATCATCACATAATTCTTATCGCTGATTTCATATAAAAGGTCAAGGTCAACCAAGCCCTTTTCATAAGCCTCTTTCAGAGTCATAAGCTCTCCGTCTTTGTAGGCATACACACCTGCAGGGTTTGTTTCGCAGTAGCTCATACACATACAGGCTGTAAAACGGTAATCACCGATTACATCCTCAGGCACAACAGGAGAGCCGGGAATTGCCGCCGCCTGAAAAACATGACAGCCAGCATCACCGATGTAATAGAAATACTCAAGAGTTCCGTCAAACTCGGAATTATCAGGGTAAGAATCTCCGTAGTCTTTAATCCATTGCTCCAGATAAGCCTCTTTAAGAACGGGTTCAATTAGCTCTTTCTCGGGCAAAGGGTCATAAGCCGAAACCGAAAAGCTCACGCAGGAAAACGCAAGCAAAAACACCAGACATAAGCTTAATACCTTTTTATACATAATCTTTCCTCCTTTTCGGTTTTCTCTAAGAATTTATTTATCAGATATATACATCTTCAGTAGGAATATATTCTACCGTTATATCTGCAAGGTCTGCACCCTCTCGGTATAAAAGAGAGTTAACGGCATCAACAACATTTGCTTTGCCTGCTTCTTTCAGATAAAGCACAATGCAGCTTCCCTCCTGCTCCATACGCTCAAATGAGTACTCAGGGAAGTCCTCAAGGGTGTACTGCTTTGCTTCATCAAGAACCCATGTCACAACGCGGTCTTCATAAAAAGGCTGTGGCCCCTCTTCAAAAACCATTTTTGCAAGCTTCTTCTGAATGTACGTTGCATCCTTGACAGTTACCTTAGAGGAACCTCCGAACATTTTGATTCTCCAAGGTTCGTCAACTTCCATTACGCAGTAGCCAAGTCTGTGTTCGTAAACTGTTTTTACAGCTTCGGGAAGCTTTGCAAGGTACTTCTGAATGAGAGTAGCGTCCTTTACGGTAAGCTTTTTGTCACTGTCAATGTCACCTGAGAGGTACATGTTGCATTTTTCGGAAAGCTCAGGGAAAATCTCATCCATATCAATAAAGCTTTTACCCGCCGTATTGTATAGACTTTCAACATTTCCGTAATTATCAAGGGTATAAAGGCCTAATGGATTATTATCATCCTCACCTAAAATACAAGGCTCATAAAACCAATAGCCGTAAATGTACTGAAAGCTCTCCATCTGAGCAGGCTCTATGTGGCTTGCCTGAAAGACAGCGTAGTTCTCAAACTGAACCGCAAACTCTACCCTTGCAGGCAACAAGCCGGTGTCAATGCCATACTCCTTAACATAGGCTTCCTTGCATTTTTCCTTGAGGCATTCTTCCTTTTCGCCATCGGTAAGAGGGTAAATTCCGCGGTTATAATCCTCGGACTTATAAAGAGCATCCAAATCAGCATAACCTTTGTCATAAGCCTCTTTGAGAGTCATAATACCAAAACCGAACTCATCCCAGGCATAAAGCCCTGTGGGGTTGGTATTTTCGTCACCTACAAGAGCACCGTAGGTAAACTTGTAATCACCGATAACCTGTGAGGTTTCGAGGCCACGAACCTCGCCGTAATAAGCACGGTAAACACTGCATTTACCTGCTGAACCTATATAATTGATATAGAGGAATTCCTCGTCAACACTTGAGCCGTCCTGCTCAATGTATTCAATAAACGGGTCTTTGAACAAGCTTTCAAGGCTTGGCTCAAACGCTGATACCGAAACAGTAACCGCACCGCACAGCATAAGAAGTGCAAGTGCTACACTTAAAATCCTTTTATACATAAACTATCCCCCTTCTATTGGCTTTTTTCCTTTCACCTATTAGACGTAAAAAGCCCGAAAAACTCACAGGGATTTTTCGGGTTTTTCTTATCTTTGTATAATTGCACAAATTCAAACTTAAAATTTCAACAAAACGGACAAACAAAAGATGTTGCTTTTATTGTAGGGACGTATAATATCCGCCCGAAAACATAGATGTAAAATAAACCTTTCGGGCGATTAATAATCGCCCCTACGAAATTTATATATAACATCATATATAACAAAACAACCCGCCGTTGATGAAAGGTTACCTCTGAATACAACCTACCCAAAGGCGGAACCGCCCTGCCGTGGCTAACGGCTACTGGATGTTTTCATAAATAAAGGTGGCGACGTCTCTGCGTAAAGCGTTCCAGTTGGTAATTTCAAGAACCGAACCTGCGTAATCGTAGTAACTATCCGTCCAATAATCTGTGGGGAAAGTTGCACGCTCTATGCTGTAGCTTAAGTATGCAGGAGCATTTGAAATGTGGCCGGCAATTTCAGCGGCACTTAAGTCGGTAGTAACATAAGGCAAAACTGTGTAAGCCATATTGCTCACTTCATCAAAGCTAAGGCTTGTAAGACCATTAATAATACCCGTAAACATTCTCTGCTGACGGTCAACTCTGTCCCAGTCGGTGCCGTAAAAATACTCGCCGTTAACCTCGCCGCCTCGGTTTCGAACGTGCCAGAGGGCCTGACCGCCTGTAAGATGTACGTATCCCTCACCTGTTCCATCAGGAATATAGTTAGGCTGACCGTTCTGAGCAACCTGAGCGTTGATGTAATCAATCTCGTCCTCGGTAAGGTAAACGTCCACACCGCCGATGGCGTTTATAAGGTCTTTAAAGGTCTTAAAATTAACTATAGCATAGCCATCAACGTCAACACCAAAGTTGTACTCAATGGTCTGAATGCAAAGGTCGGTTCCGCCGTATGCGTAGGCGGCGTTTAATTTGTCGGGACTATAGCCGGGGATTGAAACAAAGGTATCTCTTAAAAAAGATGTCATTTTGATTTTGCCGTGGATATTATCAAGGGAAAGAAGCATAAGTGTGTCGCTTCTGCCCCAGTCAGAGTTGCTGTCGGTGCCGATAAGCAGAATATTTGTAACCTCATCATGTGCATAGAGGGGAGCAGGAGCCGCCTCGGTGTAAAAAACCTCAGCCTCGGTGGTTTCTTCGGGGGCTGTGGTGGTTTCTTCAACAGTTGTCTTTGGCACAGTAGTGGGAGCTTCGGTAGTTGCCGCAGTTACAACGGTGGTCTCAACTGTATTGTCTTTACTGCTGCAGCCTGCAAAGGCAAACAGCATAACTATAAGCAAAACAAAAGCAAGATTTCTTTTCATAATAGGGACTCCTGTAACAAAAATATATTACTATTTTATCAACTTAACTCTACAATAGCAATACTTTTCAACAAAGTTTTCCACATAAAAACGCGAGTCAACCTCCCCTTTAACAATTCCCCTATATTCAATTCTATTATATTATCTTTTAATATTAGGTTTAATTATATTATGTCGACAAAATTTAGGAATAGCTTAGACAAACAAAAAGCTCCGCAGAAAAACTGCGGAGCGGATGTACAGTTATAATCAGTTTGTGATTGTCTGCTCTGTTTCCTTATCGAAAATGTGAATCTTCTCAAGCTCAAGAGCAACCTGAATTGTGTCGCCGGGTTTAGCTGTGGAAGTAGGAGCAACTCTTGCTGTAAGGGGAACGCCGTTGATGTTTACATAGAGGTAAATCTCAGCACCCATAAGCTCAGTAACGTCAACCTTAGATGTAAGGAGGCCGTTGCCGTTCTTAACGCTTGCAATAAACTCGGGCTCGTCGTGAACGTGCTCAGGACGGATACCAAAGCGAACTTCCTTGCCAACGTATGCGTCTAACTTACCGCCTGCGGACTTGGAAGCAGGAAGCTCAATGCTGTAACCCTCGAACTCAAGGCAGAATGCAGAACCCTTCTTAGTAAGAACTGCATCAACAAAGTTCATCTGGGGAGAACCGATAAAGCCTGCTACGAACTCATTGCAGGGCATATCATAGAGGTGCTGGGGAGTATCAACCTGCTGAATGAAGCCGTCCTTCATAACAACGATACGAGTACCCATTGTCATAGCCTCTGTCTGGTCATGTGTAACGTAGATAAATGTAGT
>JAFTIP010000021.1 GCA_017456845.1 Ruminococcus sp. | reverse complement strand
GTAGGCATTTACGGCTACGGAAACTTAGGCAGAGGCATTGAAAATGCAATCCGCCAGAACCCCGATATGGAGCTTGTGGCGGTTTTCACAAGACGTGCTCCCGAACGCCTTAAAATCGGCACAGAGGGCGTTGAGGTTAAGCATGTAAGCGATGCCGTGAATTACACAGATAAAATCGACGTAATGATTCTTTGCGGCGGCTCTGCTACGGATTTACCTGTGCAGACTCCCGACCTTGCAAAAATGTTCACCGTTGTTGACAGCTTCGACACCCACGCAAGAATCCCCGAGCATTTTGATAATGTTGACAAAGCCGCTAAAGAGGGCAACAAGGTTGCAATTATTTCCTCAGGCTGGGACCCCGGTATGTTTTCTCTCAACCGCCTTTACGCTTCTGCTGTACTTCCTGAGGGCGAGGACTATACTTTCTGGGGCAAGGGCGTAAGTCAGGGCCACTCTGATGCAATCAGACGCATTGAGGGCGTACTTGATGCAAAGCAGTATACAATCCCCGTTGAGGCAGCCTTAGACGCCGTAAGAAGCGGCTCTGCACCCAAGCTTACAACCCGCGAAAAGCACACCCGTGAGTGTTTTGTTGTGGCTGATGAAAATGCAGATAAGGCTTTAATTGAGAAGACAATTAAAGAAATGCCTAACTACTTTGCAGATTATGATACAACCGTACACTTTATTTCTATGGAAGAATTAAAGAGAGACCACAGCGGAATTCCCCACGGCGGTTTCGTTATCCGTACAGGCAAAACAGGTGCAAATAAAGAGAACAACCATGTTATTGAGTACAGCTTAAAGCTTGACTCAAACCCCGAGTTTACAGCATCCGTTATTGTTGCATTTGCTCGTGCTGCAGTAAGAATGGCAAATAAGGGTGAGGTTGGATGCAAAACTGTTTTTGATGTTCCTCCTGCACTTTTAAGCATGAAAACTCCTGAGGAGCTCAGAGCTCAGCTTTTATAATTATCAAGTATACCTCACAGCTTTTTGTGAGGTATATTTTTTTGCATAATTTGACACTTTTCTCATAAGAAGCTATAATAATTCTATAAAATTATTATAGTGAGGGGATAAGATGTTAGATCAGATTATCGGATTTTTAAACGATGCTCTCTACAGTTATATTCTGATTATCATTCTTGTTCTTGGCGGTATTTTCTTTACCGTTAGAACCAAGTTTGTTCAGTTCAGGCTTTTTAAAGAGCAGATTCGCTGTGTAAGCGAAAAGCCCGATAAAAATGGTGCCATATCGTCATTTCAGGCTTTAATGGTTTCCACAGCCTCACGAGTTGGCACGGGTAACATTATCGGTGTTTCCACCGCTATTTGCCTTGGCGGTTTCGGCTCGGTTTTCTGGATGTGGCTTATTGCCATTGTGGGCAGTGCTTCTGCTTTTGTAGAAAGTACATTGGCTCAGATTTTTAAGAAAAAGGGTGCGGACGGCGAAAGCTACGGCGGCCCTGCTTATTACATAAGCTCAGCCTTAAAAAGCAGATGGCTTGCAGTTGTGTTCTCAATTTTCCTTATTCTTACATACGGTGTAGGCTTTAATATGCTTGCTTCCTATAATCTGCAGTCTACATTCTCTGCTTACGAGTTTTATAACGTTAACGTAAGCTTTAACCTTTTCGGGAATGAGATTGCATTTAACGCAATGCCTTGGATTATCGGTCTGGTTATTGCCGGTTTGGTTGCCTTCTGCCTTTTTGGCGGCGGTAAAAGAATCGTTAATGCCACAACCTTTATTGTTCCTATTATGGGCGTTTCTTATATTCTTGTGGCTCTTATTATTACAATCATCAACATTCCTCAGCTTCCCTCTGTATTCTCAAGAATTTTTACCGAGGCTTTCAATTTTGAGGCTATCTTCGGCGGCTTCAGCGGTTCCTGTGTAATGTACGGCATCAAGCGAGGTTTGTTCTCTAATGAAGCGGGCGTAGGCTCTGCTCCTAATGCTTCTGCTTCTGCTCACGTAAGCCACCCTGTAAAGCAGGGCTTGGTTCAGGTTCTTTCCGTATTTATTGATACCTTGCTTATTTGCACAGCTACAGCGTTTATGTGCATGTGTTCGGGTGTTGAGCCAACTGCTGAGATTTCAGGTGCTCAGTACGTTCAGCTTTCGCTTAAAGCAACTTTGGGCGATTTCGGCCCCATATTCATTACTGTTGCCATGGCACTTTTTGCATTCACAACCCTTATAGGCAATCTTTTCTATGTGGACAAAGCCATTAAGTTTATAATGGGCAGAGAGCCCGGTAAGGTGTTTATGACTATTTATCATATCATTGCTTCCTTGCTTATTTTTGTGGGTGCAGGTTTAAGTGCAGACTTACTGTGGAACATTTCAGATGTACTTATGGGTGGTATGACCTTAATAAATATTCCTGTAATTCTTATTTTGGGCAAATACGCCTACCGTGCACTTAACGATTACGTAAAACAGCGTAAAGAGGGCAAAGAGCCTGTGTTTATGGCCAAAAATGTGGGTATTGAAGTAGAAACCGATTATTGGAAAGAGTAATAAACGAAATACATAAAACAAAAGAGCAAACATCTAAGAAAAACTCTGAGATGTTTGCTCTAATTTTATAATATGTAGTTTTAACTCCGCCGTTGATGAATCTATTGATAAAAGGTTTCTACAAAAAGGCGGAATTGCCCTGCCCGTGGCTAACGGGCTCAAAGGGGCATTTCTTCCTTTGTAGAAGGCTCAATAACAAAGGAGTTAGTCCAGAAGCCGGGCTTCATATAAACCTTTGCATAGCCGATTGGGTTTTCAGGAGTAATATTAAAGGTTAAATCCTTACACTTGCGGTTCATACCAACTGCAACGTGGAGTGTGTATGTACCGTAGCTTACGGGAATGTTAACTGTTTGCTTGTTGCCGATGTGGCCAAGGGGAACGTTGTTGATATAAATACCAAAACCGCCTGCAACACCTAAAGGTGAGCCTTTGCGGTAAAGGTGAATCATACCGCCCTGAGGGAAGTTTATGGGCTGTTTGCACTGAGGGCAAACACCGCCTGCAAAAGCATCCTGAACATGACCGCAGTTACACTTTATTCTTAAACTGTTACTTGCCATTTTACACAATTCCTTTCATACTGTTTTGTTTATTATACCAAATATTTCTTCTTTAGTCAATGGTACGTTGCCTGATTTCCATTTTTCGCCAGCTTATGAAAGCATACATATCGTTTATAAGAAACATCAGAAAACATACTACAACAGAGATGTAGCTAAGGTTTGTCAGCGAAGCTAAAATCCACAGTACAATCAGCACAACGTCGTTAAATGCATAAAGCAGTGAGAAATACGGGCTTCGGCGAAAGGTAAGGTAAACCGCAAGAAAGCTTGTAGTTACCGAAAGAGTTGAAGGAATAATATTAGACGTGTTAAAATGTTTAAGTATAAAATAAAATACAAGTGTTACAAAAGCCGAAAGAATAAGCATAAATGCGGTTTCTTTTTTGCTGATTCTGTTTACCTTAACCTCAGCGTGGTTTCCTTTAAAAGGATTCTTAAGCCAGGCTATGAGTGCAATTATCGCCATGGGCATACTCATTCCCATGTATGTAATCATCTCACCGTAATATGAAAAGCCATAGGAAATTATGCCGTAAATTATGCTGAAGATTACCATAAGCCCTTGTCCTATAGGATTGCCTTTGGCGTTGAGTAAAATCGCAGTAACGCCCAAAATTGAGGCAATAAGGGTTAAGGGGCTTGACCTGTCGAAAACAAAATAGGCCGCGGTAATAAGAGTTACCGAGGTAATCCAGAGCGATATTTCGAATTTAGAAAAATAATTTTTGATTCTTTTCATAATTCCTCCAAAAAAACAAGCATTCGTGTGCACATCTTCAAAGACCTAACGATGTACAAACGAATGCTTTAGTTTTAATAAAAACATTCACTACCCGGTGGCAGTTTAATATATTTTACAATTGTAATTTGATTTTGTCAATCATATTTCAGGTACAATAAAACCTTTACGGTCAAGAGCTTTCTCGATGCTGTCAAGAATTTCATCGCTCTCGGCAGTTACGGTGTGGTAGTGATATCCGCCGGTAATGTTCATAAGCTCAGAGGATTTTCCGCTTCTTACACCCTCTAAAAACTGTTTAACGTGCATTCGGGAGAAAATGTTCATCTTGGCCTCTACCTTGCCGTAAACCTTGTGCCATACGAACACGTCGGCAACCGTACCTCCCAAATCCACAATAGTGGTCAGCTCGTCTTCGGTTTGCTCGGTGGTGTGTTTGAGCTTGAATACTCTTTCCTTTAGCGGGGTGCTTTGCACAATGTAGCCATGGTGAGTAGAAAGAATTTCGTACCCTGCCGCCTTAAGCAAAGAAATGTCCTGTACTATAATCTGCCTTGAAACGCCGAACCTTTCTGAAAGTGTACTTCCCGAAACAGGTGTTTCAGAAGATGTAAGTACGGCGGCAATTTCCTTTCGTCTGTCTGTTGCTTTCATACTTACACCTTAAATTGAGTGAAGATTTTTAAGAGAAAGGTCAAGAATAGGTGAGGAGTGAGTTAAAGCACCGCTGGAAATATAGTCAACACCAATGTCGGTAAGACGAGCTATGTTTTCCTTGGTTACGTTGCCGCTGCACTCTGTTTCTGCCTTGCCCTTGCAAAGAGCTACTGCTGCCTTCATATCCTCAACACTCATATTGTCAAGCATAATAATGTCGGCACCTGCCTCAAGAGCTTCCTTGAGCATATCAAGGTTTTCAACCTCGATTTCAATTTTGCGAACAAATGGGCAGTATTCTTTTGCCATTCTGACAGCCTCTTTAACAGAACCTGCGGCACCGATGTGGTTATCTTTAAGAAGAACACCGTCGCTTAAATTAAAGCGGTGATTATAGCCGCCGCCAACCTTAACTGCGTATTTTTCAAAGACTCTCATATTGGGGGTGGTTTTGCGAGTGTCAAGAAGCTTTGTGCCGGTACCTTCAAGAAGGTCTGCAATGCCTCTTGTGTAGGTTGCAATACCGCTCATACGCTGTAAGTAGTTAAGGGCAGTTCTCTCGCCTGAAAGAAGAACTCTGATGTCACCCTTAACCTTGCCCAAGAGCTGGCCGTTTTCAACCTTGTCACCGTCTTTTGCAAAGAAGATAACCTCAGTTTCCTTATCTAAAAGTTCAAATACACGCTTAAATACGCCTAAGCCTGCAATAACACCATCCTGCTTGCAGATAAGGTCAACTTCGCCTAAAGCATAGTTAGGCATAACGGAGTTTGTTGTAATATCCTCGGATGTAATGTCCTCTCTCAGGGCGTTTAAAATCATTTCGTCAGCGTTCATTAACATTGTAATATTATTCACGGTTTTTCTTCTCCTTTTCTATCGCTGAGAGTACCATTTCTTTATACTCTTGCTGATAATTTTCATATATGCTTTCGTTTACGTCAAAATCAGTTTTATCTGTTAAAACTTCATAATCATTTGTAATATGCTCAGCGGCACGCTTTGCAAAAACCAGACTTTCTAAAAGAGAGTTGCTGGCAAGTCGGTTTTTGCCGTGAACACCGTTGCAGGCAGTTTCGCCAACGGCATAAAGCCTTGGCATAGAGGTAAGGCTATGGGTGTCAACATCAATACCGCCCATAAAGTAATGCTGAGAAGGTACAACGGGAATGGGCTCTTTGGTTATGTCATAGCCTTCTTCAAGGCAATGCTTGTAAATATTAGGAAAGTGGCTTTTAATTTCTTCTTCAGGGATTTTTTCGAGAGAAAGCCAAACATGCTTGCTGTCTTCCTTTTTCATCTCGTCAAAAATTGCATTTGCCACTACATCTCTGGGTAAAAGCTCATCAACAAATCTTTCGCCCTTTGAGTTTAAGAGTATAGCACCTTCGCCTCTTACAGATTCTGAAATCAAAAATTCCCTGCCGTGCTTTTTTGAGTAAAGAGTAGTGGGGTGAATCTGAATATAGTCTATATCCTGAAGCTTTATGCCATATTTAAGAGCAAGAGCCAGAGAATCGCCTGTAAGATGGGGGTAGTTTGTGGAGTGCTTGAAAAGTCCGCCTATACCGCCTGTGGCAAGCACAGTGTAGTCAGCGGTTATTGAAATATACCCACCTTCATTATAATGGCCTACAATGCCCTTGCAGATATCATCCTCAACAATCAGGTCAACCATAGTGAAGTTTTCGATTAAAGTAATGTTCTCTTTATTTCGTGCGGTTTCAAGCAGGTGTGAGGTTATCTCTTTGCCTGTTTCGTCCTCATGGAAAAGAATTCTCGGGCGGGAATGAGCACCTTCACGGGTGTATACAAATTCCTTTCCGTTCTTTTCAAAGTGAACACCAAAAGAAACAAGGTCGCTTATAACTTCCTGAGAAGAACGAATCATAATTTCAACTGAGTCAGGGTCGTTTTCATAATGACCTGCACGCATTGTATCTTCATAGAAATCTTTAAAATCTTTTTCGTCTCTTAAAACGCAGATGCCGCCCTGAGCCAGATATGAGTCGCTGCGTCTTGCCTTGTTTTTTGTTACTATAACAATCTGTTTGTCGTCAGGCAGATTTAGTGCACAGTAAAGCCCTGCTACACCGCAGCCTACTATAATAATGTCAGTTTTCATTTTATTTACCAAGCTCCAACATTCTGTTAAGAGGCAGAAGTGCTCCTGTGCGTATGTCTTCAGTAACTTCTACCTGATTTTCTTCATTTTCTAAAACTTTAAAAATATTTTCTAAAGTGTTAAGCTTCATATCTTTGCAAACAGGGCAGGGAGAGGGAAAGTAGAACTTTTTGTCAGGATTATCGCTCATAAGCTTAAAAGCAACGCCCTCTTCGGTGCAGATAATAAATTCCTTTTTGTCACTTTTCTTTGCGTAGTCAATAATCTCAGCAGTGCTTCCGCTGAAATGTGAGAGCTCTAAAATTTCAGGCTCGCATTCAGGGTGGCAAAGCACCTCGGCGTCCTTGTGTAAATTCATAACCGCCTTTACAGATGCCGCAGTAACGTCAGCATGAATAGGACAGCAACCGTCGTTTAGAATAATATTCTTCTCAGGCACCTGAGAAGCTACGTATCTGCCTAAATTTCTGTCAGGGATAAAGAAGATATTTTTGTTTGGCAATGCTTTAACAATTTTAACGGCGTTTGATGATGTTACACAAACGTCACTCTGACATTTAATCTCTGCAGTGGAGTTTATGTAGCACGCAACTGCAAGGTCAGGAAAACGCTGACGCATTTCATCAATTTTACCTTCTTTAACCATATGTGCCATAGGACAGTCGGCAGTAAGGTCGGGCATCAATACCTTTTTGTCGGGGCAGAGGATTTTTGCGCTTTCGCCCATAAAGTTAACACCGCAGAAAACGATAATGTCGGCGGTGCTTTCTTTTGCAACCTTTGCAAGGTAAAAGGAGTCGCCCACAAAATCGGCAATTTCCTGAGCCTCGGCAGGTGCATAGTAATGAGCCATAATGCAAGCGTTTTTTTCTTTTTTAAGAGCTTCGATTTTCTTTTTCATACAATTCGTCCTTGATGTTTTTGTTATAATTGTCTAACTGTATATTTATATATCCTAAATTTAAGTCTTGATTATTATATATTTTAACGTTTACAAGTGTCAAGTTATCTGTAAAGTTTTGTAGGAAAGCCGAGAAACAAAGGGCTTTAAGCAGATAAACTGTGTAATTTGGATACAAAATAATATGTAAGCGAACGCCTTAAGACAGGGATATACAGGTTACCACAAAAAGTTTTAAAAAAAATTTAAAAAAGCTATTGACAATTTAATAACTCTCTGCTATAATCTCTAACTGTTGGCGATACAAACGCCACAGCGAATTACGCTGGTGTAGCTCAGTTGGTAGAGCAGCTGATTTGTAATCAGCAGGTCGGGGGTTCAAGTCCGTCCACCAGCTCCAAACAAAACCTGCTTTAATTTAAAGCAGGTTTGCATAGGGGAGAATTCCAGAGCGGCCAAAGGGGGCAGACTGTAAATCTGTTGTCAACGACTTCGGTGGTTCGAATCCACCTTCTCCCACCAAAAATCCTCGTAACGTGTGTTACGGGGATTTTTACTTTTTTCACTCTTCACTTTTCTCTTGAATACTCGGGTTTTTGGAAGGTAATAAGTAATAGTGAATAGTGAATAAATACTCTCAGTTTGTGGCACAATATCACTAATACAGATTGATATCCTCGTAACGTATGTTACGGGGATTTTACTTTTTATCCCTAAAACGGTTTATTTATTGCAAAGTGTTGATTGAGGTTTTTAATTATGATATTATAAAACAAAATGGGTTAGTAGACTAAAAATTATTTATTAGTGTTTTTTAATGGGATTTGTGAGGAAACCTATATATCAATTTTTTAGCTAAAAGTTTAGGATGTGATTTTATGATTTGCTCGAATAAGGTTAGCAAGCCTTGGAAAAATAAGTTTGTTATACCTATTATTGCAATTGTTTTAGTATGTGCGGTAATTGCAGCAGTTGTAATTAGTTTTAACCGGCACAGCGATATTTACAAAATGGTTGATAAGGCGATAAAAAATACAGAGTCTAAGAGTCAGATTTATCTTGGTTTTGAAACTACCACAAGTATTTCTAAAGGCGAAAAACACTATAAAACCGACACGGGCGGAGCCATCTTTGCTTTAAATAATATGGAAGATGCACTTGTGGCTATAAATGCCGTAAGCACTGCCCCTGATGATACTTCTTCTGATTACAACGTTACGGCTACCTTTTACTGTGACGGGGAAAACGTATATGATGTTACGTCGGGAAAAGAGGTAAAGGCTGATATAACTGCTGAGGAGTTCAGAGAAATTCTGGATGAATACAGCCTTTATATGTACGAAGAAAAGCATGCCACAAACGCTGTTTTTAACGAAAATCAGATGGAGGAGTTTAAAGGCAGCGGAGAAGTTACTGTAACTTTGGATTCGCCGGGTGATGATATTCTTTCGGAATATGCAGAGGTAATGTCAGAGCTTATGGGAGAGAGCGTTAAAAAAAGCGACCTTAAAGTTAAGGCGGCTTTTGTAAGTTATGTGATTTATGATGAGGTTGTTAACAGCCAGACATATACATTCAGCGTAGAATATATTGCGGATGACGGCGAAAATGTAAACTATACCGTATCTTCCGTTGTCAGCTTTTCTGATGATTTTGACGAAATCGAAGAGTATGATAAATATCACTCTTTCTTAATTAAGGAGGAATAATTTATGAGCAGAATGAAAAAGTTTGTATCCATGTTTTTGGCATTACTGCTTACAGTTACCGGTTGCTTCGGACTTAACGTAGCCGCCGCTACCGAAGACAGTGCTGATATTGTTTCTGCAGATATGAGTATTGAATCTGCTAAAAATAATGCTGCAGGGTATTATTCCAACGATGACTGGGAAGAACACTATCCCGAGGGTCTTTACGTTATTGAATATAATTCTTATGAAATTACCGAAGGTGGACCTGACGCCGAAAATCCTGAGGACATTTATCTTGGAATAGTTGTTTACCGCATAGGCGGAAACAGCAGGTCAGCTACCCTTACATACAACCTCATTACCGTTTCTGGCGATAATGAGATGTATCCCGACTTAATGGGTACTGTGGATTTTGCACCTCAGCAGGTTACTGCAACAGCTAAGGTTAAAATTCCAAACGATAATAAGCGTAACGGCAACCAACTTTTGATGATGACTCTTACAGATGCAACGTCCGGTCTTATTTCTGACGCAAGCACTGCAATGATTAAGGTGTTTGACGATGAGCCTTACGTAGAAAGTGTTTTTACAATGGTTGCTGATAAAGCGATTGCCGACATAAGTGACGGCGGTATAACAGTTACCGTTAAGCGTACAGAGAACGATACCGATTATTGTACTGTTCTTATTAAATCAGCCGACGCTACAGCTAAGGCAGGCGTTGATTATGAAGCTTTTGAGGAAGAAATTGTTTTTGGTGTAGGTGTAACCGAGCAAAAAGTAACAGTTCCTTTTATTCATTCCAACGAAAAGTTTGCCGACCCCAAGTACTTTAATCTTACTATGGAAAATATCCGTGGAGGCGTAGCAGGAGACAGCAATTCTATCCGCCTTGGAATTACAAATAAGCTTGATGAAAGCACGGGCAAGGTTATTAACGCTGATAATGCAAAAGCTGATATGGCAATAGACGAAAGTACCGTTCTTGCAAGTAACGAAAATTCCGTTCTTAATCAAAACGATACTCTCAACAGGGCTGATATGCTTAAGGCGGCTGTAGGTGCCGCTAACGGTAAGGCTGTTACCATTCTTGCAGATACGGGCAAAGAAGCTTTGCTTCAGTCTGCAGAAAACACGAATTACTGGTCAGAGACCCTCTCTATTACACCTAAAGAATTTTCGCAGCTTTATTCTTCGGGCGATAGTTGGAAGCATGATGAAGAATTTTCAGACAATGACGAAGATTTGCTTGTTGCTACCGACAGCACATTTAACTTTAATCTTTATGATGCAATCATTTATTCCTGTTACAGCCGTGATAAAGAAGGACTTGGTGCACTTTCGGGAAATCCGAATACAGCTTTAGGTTACCTTGACAGCCAGGGTCATACATATTCAGGCGATAACCTGGGTTCTTGCCCTGAAGGTGACGACATCAACACTTCCAATACCAACAGCAAGAAATGGATGACAGATAACGATATCTATATTCTTAAAAATTATCTTCAGTATAATCTTGACTCTACAAAAACCCCGATAACCCTCAGCCTTAGTGATAATAACGGCAACCGTTATCCTAAAACCACAGGCAGTGAGGGCAGTGCTATGAGGCCCTTCTACTTTGTTTATAACGTAAAAGGTCAGGATTCAAACCACTTTAAAATTACTGAAACACGCCTTTTAAGAACTGTGATTCCTTTCAGCGTATTTGCAGATAACGCTGACTATACAGTGCTCAGCGACCAGAGCGGTTTTACTTTTACAAAGAATAATTACAAATGGACTGTTAAGGTAGATACCCAAAGTAAAAACGGCGGTGTATTTAAGGACGCTGTAGACGAAACGGCAACAGGTTTTTACGCAGGAAGTACGCTGGATATCAGCTTTCAGCCTCTTACTTCAGGGGCAAGTATGCCTGTGCCTACGGTTTTGTATCTTACCGATTCCAAGGGTAATGTTCATAATTTCAGCCAAGCTTCAGGCAATAGCTTCACAGTTACTCTTGAAACAAATATGAACAATGATACTGACACTTTAAAGAACACTTACCTTATGTCTGACGAGCAGATTAAAGCTCATAACGAGCTTCTCGTAAGCGGGGGATGTATTAATTCTGCATTTGCAGATAAGCTTACTATTGATTGCCAGTATGCCATTCAGCAGGGGGTAGAGGTTTCTTACAGAGATATTCCCCACGTATATGAAGGCTTGGAAAATTTACCTGAGGAAGCGCAGAAGTCAAGTATTCTTGAGAGCTTGGGCGAAGTTGTGAAGTTCTATCAGAATAACGAGCTTGTTTCTTATAAGCCTGAAGTTTATCTTGACAAAAAGGTGATTTTTTACGAAATAGTTGAGTTTGACAATGTAGTGGTTGATCCTAAGAAGGCAGGTGATGACGTTAAGGCCACCAGCAACCTGTATTCTGCCGAGTACAAAACCATTACAAAAGAAACCACTATAAACCGTTTTGTGTGCTCACAAATTTCAACTGCGGTTAATTTCAGGCTTTCTTATCTTGAGTCTGACTACGTAGAGCCTGAGCTCAGTCTTGCCTCAACCTACGTGGGCAAAATGAACGACGGTAAGCTTGAAACTGTTTACATAGCTAATTACATTGATGATTACGTACCTTTTGAGGCATTGTTTACAGACAGAAGCCAGACCCCTGATTTGGCTTATTATTGTATGAACTTTGTAATTTCCGACATTTACGTAGGCTCTTATACCGAGGACATGGCGGTTAAGGATTATCCCGTTACCGTTTATTCGGGAGATATTGACAGCCGTAATCATCAGAAGCTGTTTTCATTTACGTACCACGGCGGTGCCAATTTTTCTCAGGCAAGCAAATTATCTCTTGAAATAGAGGACGGAGTTTTTGACGCAAACTATCTTCCTGAGGTTGAGCTTGTAAGCTATTCTCAAAACGGCTATGAATACAGAATGTATATTCCCACTTATTATAATTATCAGAATACTAATGATAAAACCTATCCTGCAGTAATTTCAGGCGGTCAGGGTGTAACTATTGAGGTGGGTAACTACAATAACGGCGATGATTCATATCAGGAAATTATTTCTGTACTTAATCCTAAGGATACCCAGTACGTTTGTACAAAGGTTATTGACTTTGATGCAACTTCTCCTGAGGAGTCACAATCCGGTATGTATTATGAGCAGCAGGAGGATTTTTACACCTATACTGACCACGTTATCAATGCCAACACTTCTCCCGTAAATCTTGATATGACAGGTTTTGGTACATTTCTCTGCAAGCTCTTTACTTTAAACAACAAGCCTAATGCCGCAAAAAGAGCACTTAATTTTGCCGGAAACGGAGTATACGTTAAGTTCTGGGATAATCAGATGACCGTTGGCATCAGAATCGGCGGCAACAGCAATAATCTGGTTCCAAAGCCTAAAGAAGAGCTCCCTGAAATTGAGATGGATGACCTTAGCGGCAGCGAGCTTAACGCAACGGATATTCTGAATATGGATACTCCTGTGGTAGACCCTGTTTCTAATAAAGGCGTTATGCAAAGCATTAAAGATACTGCAGGAAAAACCAACGCTGAATACAAATCTTTTACATTCGGCGTATTTGTGGATACCAAGGTTGACCTTTGCTATAACCCAATAAGAAATGAATGGGATTTCAGCTCTTTTAGCATTTCGGGTTCGGGCAACTTCTCCTACAGTAAGGGTATTCCCATTCCTGCCGCGGCTAACCTTGTTTATGTATCCTTTTCCATAAAGGGCGGTTTGTCCATAGGCTCAGGCTTTGCGGCAGTTAAAGATTACGTTGATTTGGACGGAAACGTAAAATATGCATTAAGCTTTAACGGCTTTACCGTTGCTCCTAATCTGGCAGTTTCTATAGGTGCAGGCATTGGCTTAAGCGGCGTTTTAGCTTTTGAGGTAGGCGGTTCGGCTGAGTTTAGTGCTGCTGTTACCTTCGGAAGGCAAAAGATTGCGCCAAAGCTGGCGGAGTTTGACCTTGATGTGTACGTTGATGATAAAAATACTAAGATTACAGATAAATACTCAGTCAATTGGAAAACCTGCCATGTAGCCAATACTTCTTCTGATGATTACCTCGCTGAAAGCATGAAGGAATACTTCTACAATAACACTTACGTTATCTCGGAAACTGAGGGCGATGTGGTTGTTATTGAGGGCGAAGGCACGGCTTTTCAGCTTGTAGGTGTAACAAAGCCTGACGGAGGTGACATTAGGGTTACGGTTTATACAGGTAACAGCGATACCCCTGTGCAACAGACTCAGACTCTCAGTCTTAAATCAGAGCAAACATCTACTCATATTCCTGTTTTTGAGTGGAAGATGGATGATTTTGACGACCCTGACAAAGCTACCCCCACACAGATTAAGGTGGTTATTGAGAATGCAGGGGGTAAGGTTATTCTTGACAGTGCCAAGCTTTACAGGGAGGATAACTACAAAAAAGTCAAAACACCTGCTTCCTTTGACGCCGCCAGTGCAAGGCTGAGTATGTACGTTAAGCTTACGGTTGCATTTTTCTCACTTAATCTCGAACCTGCATATATGCTTATTAAGTACAGCAATATCGGCTCTCAGACCCAGGCAACCATTACTCTCGGTACAGTTTATTACAGCAAAACATGGGACGTAAGCGGTGCAAACCGAATGCTTGCCAATAACAGCGAAAATCTTCCTCTTGTTGTGGTTGGCGAATCGGGCGTAAGAAGCAATGAAGAGGTAAACTATTTTGATACAGGCGAGTTTTCAGCCGAAAAGACCAAAACTCTTATTGAAGGCGATATTTTAAAGAACTCCAAAACTCAGGTTGTAAATTATAAAAATAAAACTCTGGCGTTTTTTACAGAGTTAATTACAAACGCTGAAACAGGGGAGTGCCATAATGCTTTATACTGCAACGTTCCTTCTTATGGCAATGTTTTGGTAAGCAACGACATTTATATTACCGATTTTAATGCATACGTTGATAATAATTCGAAGCTTTGCGTAGAGTTTACAGCTTCTGACAGCACAGTTAAAAGTGTAATTCTTAACGAAAATAATACTGCAAAGCTGATACTTTCTGACGGCAGGGAAATTGACGTTTCAGAGTCCTCTGCTTTAAGTGAAATATTACAGCGTACTTGTGTGAGGGTTGCTTCTTATAATGACGACGGAACCTTCAGTACTGAGCTTATCAAGGCAACTGATGCCAACTCCCGTCAGGAAAGTCTGCCAGAAACAGCAGTAACAAGCAACAACAGTGTAGTGTTCTTTGCAGAAGACGAAGCACAGTATAACGCTGACTTCAAGCTTGATTGGGAAAGCTTTGATAAAGACTCATCAACCGTTGCCGATATAGAAAACCTGATGAACTCTATGTTTACAGGTCAGGGTGTTATCCGTTATGCTGTAAGCAGCAACGGTAAATACTCAGAGCCTCAGACAATTTCTGTGAAAGAAAGCTTTGATACCCGATTTGATGCGGATATCCTTACAGGTATTAGAATTACAGAAATTGCAGCCTCAGCGGCAAAGGACGGTACTGTGTGCCTTTCGTATGCAGTTGAGCTTCCTGATGTTATTAAGGATACTCACAAGGGCGTTCTTAAAGAAATCCACTATCGCGAAGGTGTAATCAATGAAGATGGCTCCTTGAAATTCAGCGACCCGCTTATTGTTGACAGCTTAATTGATTATGACGAAAATCTTGAGGATGTTTTAGAGCCTGATGAGTATACGTCTCAATACTATAACCCTGCTACAGACGAGATTTACGAAAATCCCATAATCCGCAACCTGCAGATGGAAAACGCTGTGCTTTATGAGGAAAATTCTGAAAGTGCCGACGCTCAGCCTTGTCTTTTCTACCAGACCAACATAGGCATCAACTGTGTAAGTTACAGCAAGCTTTCACAAGCTCTTAAAGCTAAAAATGACGGCAAAACCATAGAGCAAAACGTTAAACGACTTTATAACGGTTATTTCAACGACTATATAGTTGCAGTTTCCGAAGCAGGGGAAATCAGTATTATATTTATAGAAAATACCGGAACCTCGGCGTATACAGATACTCTTAACATCATAGATTATGACAGTGAAAATCATGTGTGGAACCATGCCCGTCAGCTTACTTACAGCAGTATTTTTGATGAAGAAGCACTCAACAATCGTGAAAAAACCTATGGTATGACAATTGATAATATGTCTGCTTTTGTTGACGCAAGAGGCAACGTTTCCGTTGCTTTCAAGTCTAATTACGCCCCCTTTACTTACGAATACGGCGTTAATCTTGAAAATCTTAAGAACGACAATGCTCCCGTTGATGCTGTGAATAATCTTGACGGTGTATATGTAGACAGTCAGGGCAATGAGATTGAGTATATGGTTGCACCCATGCTTGATTTTGAAAGCGAAGAAGCCCGTTCTGATATCTATATGATAAGCTTTAAGGAACGCGTTACAGCCATTGATGTAAGCGGTTTTGATATGCTTAACAAGATTTTTGCACCGGGCGAAACCGTAAGCCTTAATTTCGATATCGAAAATACAGGCGACACAATACTCGATGTTCTTAACGTTACGCTTTATATTTGTGATGAGGACAAATATATTTCAAATCCCGTAGCCACAAGGGTGCTTTCCGGATTTAACAATGAAGACTCCGGTAAGAACGGTTTGCTGGCAGGCGATACTATTGAACAGTACTTTGAGTTTGATATTAATGAAATACAGAGTAATAACTCATTGCTTTGTATTATGATTACTGACGAAAACGATAACGTTCTGTTCGATTCTTATGACAGCTATCTTTTAAATACAAACAGTAATGAAGCTGATGATAAGGAAGTTACTTACCATACCATCAATAACTGTGCCGAGCTTGAGTTTAACGCTATTGACGTTGAAATTGACGCGAATGGCAAAATGACCTTCAGAACTGATATTGCAAACACAGGTACGTCTGATATGACAAAGCCTGCAAAGGTTTATTTCAAGGCATATACTGAGGACGAAGACGGAAACACAAGTTCAAAGACCCTTTTCAGCTTTACTCAGTATCCTTTGGATGCAGGTTCATCTGATTTATACTTCGACACTTATGATGTTGATGAGTATATAAAAAACGGAGAACTTAAATACAGCTTCGATATTTCTTATGATGAGCCCCAGTTTGACACCTCAAACGATTCCACAGGTATTGTAACAAATTATCAGATACCCGAAATTTCCCTCGACGGTACTACAATTTCTACAGTTCTTAATCAGATGCCTGCTCAAACCGGTGTTTACGGTTCGGTTGCACTTTCTTTGGGCGATGTGCTTGAGCTTGACAGCAGGGTTGTTTCCCAGCATTTTGGCGATATCCACCTCAGAGCATACGAAGTAGGCACGGACTGCTTAAGTATTGATAATTCCTCCTCAGACGGAAAAATTAAAGTTAAGGCGGTAGATATGCCTAAAGACGGCAAAGCTAAGCTCTTGCTTAACATTAAGGGTACTACTATCTACAGAGTATTTTATATTTACGTCACAGATAAGGATGTCCTTAACTTTGATAGCAACGTTAATTTCTCAGGCTTTGGCTTAAGCGATAAGATACATATGTACGCAAAAGGGGCAGACATACTTACTGCAAACGATGATAAGAGTAAATTAACCTTTGATTTTTACGGTGACGATTTAAGTATTTTCGGCAACTGTCTGGTTAACGGCGGCGAATTTATGCTTGTAGTTACCAACAGCTCAGGCAAGGAAGTCATAAGAGAAAAGGTTTCCACCGTTTCTCCCCTTACTGATTACGGTATACTCTTATATCAGTCAGAAAAACTGAAGCTTGATAAATATACTGTAGAAATCGAAGCTATTCTTGACGAAGGCGAAACACTTTCTCTTGATTATGCAAGGTTTACTATTGATACAACCGATGCAGATGTTTCTCCTTATGCATCTATCGGCAGAGCCGACGAGATTTTGGATGCTCCGCTTGTAAACGGCAGAAGCCGTAAAGCTCAGTTTAATCTTACCTTCAGCAGTGCTGTTAAGCTTAAAGAGGGCGTTGAGTTTAAGGATATTACGGTTGAGTTTGATGAATACGAATGTATCGACGGCGAATATAAGGCTACAGGCAATACGGTTTTATTTACTGCCGAAGAGATAAAAGACGGCAATGTGCTTGTGTTATCATCAGAGCTCAGCAGTAAGCAGGGAACAATACTAAAGTACGTATTAAAGGATAGCCACATTCCCGAAAATGCGGTTGTTACCAAAAAGGGAACAGCGGTAAACACAGCTATTCCTGATTATGATAAAGTTTCCTACGTGCTTAAAGAGTCAGGTATACTTTCTGTAATTGTTGCAGACGACAAAGAAATGCCCGACGGCAGCGTACAGAAGAGCGTAAAGGTTAAGTTTATGACAGCTCCCGACGTAACCAGACTTGAAGGCACAAAGCTTCTTTATACTACAGTTAACTCTAATAACGAAACTGAAATTGTTGAGTTTAATTTCTGCAAAATAACTCAGGATCCCAGGGTTGCACTTTACCGTGCGTCTTCTCTTGAGCTTGAGAAAAACGAAACATCTAAGCTTTTCAGCTTCAGCGAAGGTATCGTTCTCGGCAAAGATAATTATGTTCTTGTAACAGCTCAGGGCGACTACCTTGATAATAATATTTCTCAGGTTATTACCGATAAAACTCAGCTTGATATTTACTATAGTAAGCTTAAGGTTACAGAGTCTCAGACTGCGGTGCTTTCAGAAATTACCGAAAACGGCATTTTAAGTACCTTTGCTCTTTATGCCGATTTTGAAGATAAGGTAGATATTTCTGACCTTAATAACAGCTCACGGGCATATGTTACCATTAATGCAGAGTTTAAAGATAACGCCTCAAAGGCTGCAGAAGTTAAAGAATATACTCTGTATGGCTACAGCTTAAGCGAAGACGGCAAAACGCTGTGCTTCAAGGCTGACGAAAGCATTGTTCTTGATAAGGGCTGTACTGTAAAGTGCTCGGTAAAGGATAATACAATTTCCTACACAGATGAAAATGCGGTAATACGTTCGGCTTATGACGGTATTGAGGTTAATCCTCAGCTTGAAAATTGCAGAAACCTTACGTTTAACTCAAGTGCTTACATTATAAGTGCAACACCTTACTTCGAGGGCGGAAGCTTTAAAGTGCGTGATAACGTTCTTTGTGCACAGGTTCTTTTAAGCGGTGCGGTTGATGCAGAAACTCTTAAGAATACAAGTCTTGACGTAAACGAAATCGCCAAGGAATATGACTACACACGCAATACGGTGTATAAGCTGAGTTTTGCAGGTGCTGAAATTAAGGGTAGCGGCGAAAATCAGTATACATCCGCTGTTTATAAGTATGTATCAGAGGCAGACGAGATTTCGTTTAACAGCTGTCAGTACAGCAAAACCTTTATTGCATCGCATAGCCTCACAGCTGATAAGTCATCTCCTGTTAAGTCTGCAGACGGTAAAGAGGTTTACGGCAACGAAATTCTTCACAGAAACTCTGTAAGCGTTTCCAAGCTTCAGGCAGAAAAATCAGAGCTTAAGCTTATTGAAAACGGCGATGACGGATATAAGCTGGGCTTGGATGTAAGCTTTGGCGAGGATATTATTGCAGTTGTTACAGACCAAGTTTATGCTGTTGCAGATATGACGGTTGACGAAAATTCTGTGGCTGTATATCTTACATTGGATTCTGTTGAGAACAATGTTTTAAGCTTTGTTTGTCACACACCGTTCTCTCTTAAGAGCGGCGACATAACCACCTTCACCTTAAGAAACGTGTTTGAAAGTCCTGCAACTTTTGTTACAGATGTTGACGGTATCCCTGTTTCTCAGCTTTTGGAAAATCCCCCTGAGCTTGTGTGCGACACATCTGATAAGGGTGTTGCAAAGAAAGCAGAGATTTTATTAGCTTCGGCACAAAAGGATAAGCTCGATGTAGTTGCAAAGGTTATCTTTGATGAAAAGCTTAACGCAAACTCCTTTGAGGGCGCTGCTATTGATTCTCGTCAGATTATTTATTACAGCGACGGCAGTCAGACAGCCGTTGAAGCAGTTCTTAAGTTCGCAGAGCTTGAAAATGAAAACACAGCACTGTTTAAAGCTGAGCTTATGATTCCCAAGGAAGCAGCGGCTTCAGAGGTGATTCTCGGCGAAGAAATCAAGCCTGTAAGCGGAAGCTGTATTTATAACCAAAACCGCACACTTATCCTTAATACGTCAGTTCCTCTAATCAGCGACCTTGAGCTTAATAAGGCATGCTCTGATAAAACGGTTTTCTTGGTTCTTGATAATAAAGAAAAAATTGAGTCTTTAAACGACGTACAGCTTCATATCATTTATCCCGAAAATATTATTGCAGAAGCTTGTGAGGGTATAAGCCTTAAGGTTGCAGTAAGAGGTATTAAGGGAATTACAGACGTTAATTTCAAGGCTTTGAATGTTTTAGACGGCAATACTCTCGTATTTGAGCCTGACGGGGAGGTAAGCGGTGAGTACGCAAGCATTGTTACTCTTTCGGTTAAGGACTGTGTTATTAAAGTTGAGGACGGCTCGGCTGTTTACAGCGCTCGAAGCGGACTTTCTGTTTCTACCGCTGTTAAGGACGAAGAGATTGCTGTTCTTACGGTTTATGACGGAGCAGTTGTTCCGCCTGATGATACCACGCCTGTAGCTTCTGATACAGAAGAGGTAACAGAGGCAGTAACGCAAAATAATTCTACAGAGCCTAAATCAACGCAAGCTTTTGATAAAACCGAAGCTGTCAGCGATAACACAACAGAGGGTAACATCGGCGAATCCCTTACAACAGGCTCAAACTTCAGGTTTATAATTGTTATTTCATTGGTTCTTATAGCTGTGTCTCTGGGTGTAATACTTATGCTCAGAAAGAAGAAGGCTTGATTCAGATATAGTTGGGAAGAGGTAGCCGAAAATACCTCTTCCCATAATTAGGAGGCATATTATGAAAAAACGAGTCCTGTCGCTTTTGTTAGCGTGCATGATTGTCTGTTCTGCAATTCCTATAGTTTCGGCTCAGTATGAAACTGTAACTGCAGATAACGCAACTGCAATAGCAAGCTATCAGCAATTTCTGGATTTTCTTGAGAACTCCCAAGATTCAGACATTGCCGAATGCAAACTTACAGCAGATATAACTGTGCCTGAACAAAGCGAAGCAATCGGCGGATATAACGCAAATAACCTTCATATAGACGGTAACGGTTATGCCATTAAGGGGCTTAAGATAAATAATTCTCTTTTTGGCTTATTTTCTCAAAGTTCAATAAGAAATCTTACTTTTGACTCTGCAGTAGTTGAAAGTACCGATAATAAAGAGTATTCAACCTTAGCGGTAGTTGCTCAGAATATAGCAGATAAGAATTCAAATATAACAAACTGTATTTTTAAAAACTGCATCATTAACCTGCCGGATGCGGACGCTGACGCGGCTTTTGCGGCGGTTGATAATTATGGTGTTGTTACAAACTGCAAGGTTTGCTCAGATTCTGTAATTAAAAGCAGCCTTGAAAACGATTTCGAATACTACGCAGGCGGTATTACTGTTAACAACTTTAGCGGCAGCAGGGTTATTAACTGCGAAAGCCGTGCTCGGTTTGAGCTTATGTCAAACAATATTTACTGCAAAAAAGCAGGTATTACGGTAAGTAACAAAGGTAAGGTAGACCTTTGTTACGTAAGCTCGGATTCAGTAGGCGAGAAGCCTGTAGTGGCAGATTCAAGCAGCGTAGGTAATTCGGTTTATCTTAAAGCTGACGGCAGCTTTGCTATGGGTAAAAAAACCTACGCCAAAGATGATTTAGGCATTATTACGGCTGATATGTCGCAGAATGTTATGAATTATATTCAGGGTTATAACAGTTCAGTTTCTTTAAATCAGCCTGATTATCCTACTCTTTGGTGTATCGAGGGCGGTGAGCCGACACTTTCCTTCGACCTTAAAACTGCTCAGGTTTATCTTGCGGTTGATGACTCAATGGAGGGTGCCGTGCTTGAGTTTTCTTTAGGCGCTCAGGAGGTTGGCGTAAGCTCAGGCAAACGGTATTCAACAGCTCTCGGTAAATTTGATAACGGCAATTACGTAAGAAACACGCTTTCTATTACATACGTTTGTGCAGAGGATGCTTACCAGATGGTAAACAGCTTTGTTTATACCCCTGCATTTAAGTTTATTGAAGACCTTATTAACCCCTACGATAACACAAATTACAGCAAAACCTTTATAACCGCTCAGCATAACGGCACCGAAAATAAAGCTTCGGTGGAGCTTTTACCTTATTGTTGGGAGTTAAGCCTTTCTAACGTAGCAGAGAAGGATGAAATTGTAGATTTTGAGTTCAGCGGAAAAGGTACAGAGGATAACCCCTACAAAATCAACAGCTTATACGAGCTTAAGGTTCTTGCACATTACGTTCGTCAGGGCGACACAGATAAATCAGGCAATAAATATAGTGCAGCGAGATATCTGCTTACTACCGACCTTACTGACGTTACCATTAATCCCATAGGCGAATACGGTAACGGTATGGCGTTTACCGGTGTTTTCGACGGCGGTGCCCATATAATTAAAAATCTCAGGATTACTGACGGCGGCAAAAACGGCAACACCAATTCAAACTTAGGTTTGTTTGGTTGCGTGCGAGGCGGCAAAACGCCTGCTGAAATTAAAAACCTTAATATAGTAAACGCCAACGTCGAAACCCAAGGCGACCTTTGCGGTATTATTGTTGGTCAGGCTGATAATGCTATAATCAACGGCTGTGTAACCTCCGGTAAGGTTTCGGGCGGTACTCAGGTTGCAGGTATTGCAGGCTATGCTCACAACACAAAAATATACAACTGCGGAAGTACTGCCGAAGTATCTACTGCAAGTGCCAACGCTTCTGCAGGCGGTGTGGTAGGTTATGCTGAAAATTCAGTTGTCAGAAATTGTTACTACTCAGGAAGTATTAAATGTAATAATATTGTTAAAGAAAACTTCCTCAAAGTAGGCGGTGTTACAGGTTATATTGAGCATACAAGCTTTGATAATTGTTATTGCAACGTTAGCGGCAAAGCGAATTTGTTTGACATAAACATTAACGGTGTAGCAACAGCCTCAGCAGATACACTTTCTTCCGATGCTTTCCTTAAAGAGCTTAAGGATTACAGTGCCAAGGCGTCATTCGGAACTCTTTGGAGCAAAGATACACAGAAAATTAATCAGGGATATCCTGTGATTGCAGATGCAAGCGATATTGAACACTCCATTGAGTGTATTCCTACGGATGCGGGTACAGTGAGCTCGGATTTTTCAGCCGCAAAGAAAGGCACAAAAGTTACACTTACCGTACATTCCCAGTATGAGATCAAAGAAATTCAGATTACAAACCTTAACAGAGAAATTCAGAAGGTTACCTGCTCATTAACCAAAGACGGTACCTATGTGTTTACAATGCCTGCTTATAGCATAAGGGTTGTGCCTGTGTTTGACGCAGATTTACTCCTTATTGGCAAGGGCACGGAAGACGACCCATATATTATCAGAAACTACGCAGAGCTTAATCAGGTTTCTAAAAATTGTTACTACAATAAAACTCCCAGACCCGGTTGCCAGCCTTTCTGTACGGCTTACTACGAAGTGGCAAATGATATTGATTGCGAAAACCAGACCATATTGCCTATGGGAAACAGATACTACCCCTTTAACGCTCATTTTGACGGCAACGGATATACCATTAGCAATCTTGTTCCCAAGGCATCAAGCCAGCAGGTTAGTCACGACTACGCATACCCTGCAGTGTTCGGCTATTGCGGAAGTGCTGAAATTCACGATGTTACTTTCAAAAACATTCAGCTTTCAGGTTCGCGTGCGGCGGTGGTTGCATCCACTGTATGGGGTAATACCGATATTTATAACGTAACCATCAAAGACTGTGTGTTTGATAATGCACGTTATGCAGGCGGTTTTGTTTCGCAGTGTACAAACCTGAGGATATTCAACTGTTTTGCTGATAATGTTACCTTTACAAATTGCACTGATTCAGGCTACGTTATCTGGAGTATTATGGATAGCATATATATCAATAATATTCTGGTATCAAACTCAAATGGCGTCAAAAAGATGATTGTAAGCTCCAATGCTAAATTATCTGCCGATGATTTTACAAATTATTATGCTTGCAACACAGATGTATCAGAGGAAAAATATATTAAAGAAAGCGATAACCGAAAGCTTATTACCGAGGTAGAAGAAAGCAGCCTTAAGGATAAGGTGTTTATTGCTGAGCTTTCTGAAAACGCGTATAACATCAACGTAAACCACACCTTCAGTAACCTTAATTTCTGGGGCCTTGGCGATAAGGTTGAGATTGCCCACGAAAACGGTGTTGTAGGTATACTTCCCATTCATTACGATAGTGTTTTTGATGATGAAAATGCTTTTGAGATGTTCGCCGAAAGAGTAAAAGCCTCTGAAATTAATACCACCGTTTCAATTCCTTGCACCGGTTTGGTGGACTCAAACAATATAACCGTTACTACTGCCAGCGGCAATATGGTTGGTTTTGCGTTTGAAGAAGCAAGCGGCTCTGGCGCTTTTCTTACCTTTGTAATGCCCGATGAGCCCGTTTATATAGGAAACTCAGATGTGGTGCCTACGATTACCGATATTCCCGGCACAGGTACAATTGAAGACCCCTACAGAGTAAGTGTGCCCCAGCATATAAAGCTTATTTCTGATGTAACTAACGGTTATAAAGAACAGTATAAGGATACCCCCGAAGATGTAGATTATATCTGTGCTCAGTTTATTCTGATGAATGACGTGGATATGTCACCATATGTCTGGAGTGAGCCCATAGGCAGCGAAAACAACCCATTTAAAGGTGCATTTGACGGTAAAAACTTTACTATCAATAATCTTAACACTACGTACACTACCCATAAATACTACGGGTTGTTCGGTGCGGCTAATGGTGCAACCTTCAAAAACATAAATCTGAACGTAAACTTTTATGTATCAGGAAATGAAGATTTACGTATGGGCGGTATCTGCGGATTTGTAGATATAGGCAATAGCGGTACATCTGCGCTTTTCAGCAACTGCACAGTTACAGGTAAGATGCAAACCGATATTGTATACAGCATAGGCGGTATTTGCGGACAGATTCGCGAATATAACACAGGTATAGAGCGCTGTATCAATAAAGCGTCTGTCAGTGCGGATGAATGTGATATGTTAGGCGGCATTTCAGGGTTTAGCCGAAGTGCTATTAACAACTGTGCTAACTTTGGTGCATTAAGCGGCAATAACGGCTGGATTGGCGGTATTTGCGGCGGAGATAATTCTGCATATTTACAGATTAACAACTGCTATAATGCAGGGGCTATGTCAGGCAAAAATGCAACATGGGGCGAAGTGTCGTATAATATCAGGCAAACATCAAACTCCTATTATCTGAGGGATGTTTATGAGTTTACGGATTCAACCCGTAACTATTTAAAAAACGCGGCTATGTACTTGGATGAATTCAAGTCAGGCTATGTTGCGTATCTTCTTAATCAAGGGGTAACCGACGCAACTCAGGTTTGGTATCAGAATCTTGATAACGGCTTAACACCTGAGGATTTTCCGGGCTTTGATAATAACGGCCTTAATACCGTTTACAAAAACACAACCTGCACAGGCGAAGTTGTTGAGTATTCCAATACAGAGGATGAAGTTGTTCACGATTACAACAACTATTACGTTTGTAAGAAGTGTATAAGCCTTTACCCGGGAAAAATTGCAGGTATCTACGGCTTTGATATTGGCCTTTCGGGAAGTATAGAGCTTAATTACTATATGGTGCTTGACGAAGAATTCGCCAAGGACCATACAGCCAGAATGGTGTTTACAGTTCCTAACGGAAGCAAAGATAATCCCGATGATACCTATGAGGTTATAGTTCCCATAAGCGATGCAAAGTTTGACGGCACCTTCTACTACTTCAGTTGCGGTATTCCGGCAAAGGAGATGGGCTCTGACATCTACTGTCAGTTTGTAACCAACACAATGTCAAGCGATGTGTTCCGTTATTCTGTTAAGGAATATGCAGAGTATATACTTGCAAATCCCCAAGGCAATGAAAAAGAAATTCCCCTTATAAAGTCAATTCTAAATTACGGTGCCTATGCGCAGATTGCACTTGACTATAAAACAGACGACCTTGCCAATGATTCGCAGTATATTGCTGAAGAGGATAAGGTTTTGCCCGAGGTTGACTTTAGCGGCTACGCCCGAATAGAAGAAGGAGAGCAGAAGGGGGTAAGTTATTACGGTGCGTCTATGTCACACCGAAGTACAACTGCCATAACGCTTTATTACTATTTTGAAAATCCCAAAGACGTTGAAACTCTTGATATTACAGTAAACGGCAAAAAGGTAATACCTCAGAAGAACAACAGCTACTATGAAATAGTAATCGACGGTACCCCGGCTCAGGCGTATCACCTGAATCACGTTGTAAAAATCGGCGGATTAACCACGTATTACAACGTTTTCAGCTACGGAGCATCAGTTCAAAGCTCAAATAATGCTCCTGAAAAATTAGACCTTAGCAAGTCAATGTATGTTTATAACAGAGAATTGCTTGAATATATGAATTCATAATAATAAAATAGAAAGGAAATGACCCCTATGCAGAAGAAAGACTATATAAACGCAGAAATTGAGATTCTTTATTTCGATAAAAAGGATGTTATCACAGCCAGTGCTATTATTCCCCCCGACATTGACGACCCGAATAATTCAGGCAGAGTTTAAGGTGCATCAGCTTAGTAAAACCAAAAGGGGATTTCATTTGGCAAGTCCCCTTGAATTATCAGTAACGGAGAGCTTACTATGAAAAACAAAAAGCTTTTCTGTATTATTTCTGCAGCTTTGGCGGTTATGATTTTTGCTTCTGTAATATTTACATCAACTGCTTTTGCTTCAAACGATACAGAGATTATTGTAGATCACAAACGCGGCGACGTTAATCTTGACGGCAAAATTAACATAAGAGATGCTTCGCTTATTCAG
This sequence comes from Ruminococcus sp., assembly GCA_017456845.1. Taxonomy (GTDB): domain Bacteria; phylum Bacillota; class Clostridia; order Oscillospirales; family Acutalibacteraceae; genus Ruminococcoides. The sequence continues at coordinate 18,329 of JAFTIP010000021.1, read as the reverse complement.
AAGTTTATTGCAAAATTAGAGGCGTTAGCTCCTTTTCAGGAAGATATTGCAGACTTTAATTTTGACGGCAAAATTAACGTAAAGGACGCCACACTTATTCAGAAGTACATTGCAAATATTATTCAGTCAACAAAGCCTGTTGACCCCGAGTTTACAATCCCCGGCACCATAGGCGAAACAGACGACGAGCCTGTAGTTTTACCTTTTGTGCCTGCACCTTGAATTTAATTAAGATTAAAGCTTTCGGCTTTCTTTGCCGAAAGCTTTTCTTTTGCAAAATTGTTGACACCAAAGCCTGCCTTGTGGCATACTATAATCAGATGATTTTTGGTAATGATAAACAATTTTTATAAGAAAGGACGTTATTAAATGGACAATGTAAATGATAAGTACAAGGCTCTGTTTACCCCTTGGAAAATCGGCAACGTTGAGATTAAAAACCGCATAGTAATGTGCCCTATGGGAGGTACATCGCTTTTCGGCTGGTTTGAGCTTACAGGTTGCCACTTCGACAAAGAGGCGGCGGCTCTCTTCTTAGAGCGTGCAAAAAACAATGTAGGATTAATTATCCCCGGTATTGCACCTCTTCGCGATACTTTCTGGGGCAAGTGGCTGTGGCAGAACCCTAAGATGTTTGAAGAGCTCAAGGTGTTTATGGATGAGCTTCACAAAACAGGTGCAAAGCTTTTTATTCAGCTTACAGCAGGTATGGGTCGTTCATGGGCTATTACCGAGCTTGTGGCTCCTTTACATAAAAACAAGTTTACCCGTGCTTTGGTTAAGCCTATTATAGATACCTCCCACGAGCTTGCTTCTCCTTCTCCTCAGCCTTCACGCTGGGCTCACGACATTGAGTGTCCCGAAATGACCAAAGAGCAGATTCATGAGATTATCGAGGCTTTTGCAAAAACTGCAAAGCTTTGTAAAGATGCAGGCGTAGACGGTGTTGAGGTTCATGCGGTTCACGAAGGATACCTTCTTGACCAGTTCTCAATTGAATTTTTCAACAAGCGTCAGGATGAATACGGCGGAAGTTTTGAAAACCGCTATCGCTTTGCCACCGAGGTGGTTAAAGAGATTAAAAAAGCCTGCGGCAAGGATTTCCCTGTTTCGCTCAGATACTCTGTAGAGTCCAAGATGAAGGGCTTCTGCGAGGGTGCAATGCCCGGTGAAGATTACGTTGAAGTTGGCAGAAATATGGAGGAATCTGAAAAAGCCGCCAAGTATCTTCAGGATGCAGGCTACGATATGCTCAATGCCGACAACGGCACATACGACTCATGGTACTGGGCACATCCGCCTATGTATATGCCGGAAAACTGCAACCTTGACGACGTTGCTCACATTAAAAAGTTCGTTGATATTCCTGTGGTTTGTGCAGGCAGAATGGATGCCGAGGTTGGTGCAAAGGCAGTAGCCGAAGGCAGAATTGACGCTGTAGGTGTTGCACGTCAGTTTTTAGTTGACCCTCAGTGGGTAACAAAGCTTATTGAAGACAGACTTGAGGACATCAAGCCTTGCATTTGTTGCCACAGCGGTTGCTTTAACTTCTCATCTTCCAAGGGTCACGCAAATACTCAGGACCTTACAGACACCATGGGACTTTCACGCTGTGCACTTAATCCCGAGACAATGCAGTCCAAAAAATACACCGTGGAAAAAGCCAAAAAGCAGAAGAATATTGCAGTAATCGGCGGCGGTATCGGCGGTATGGAAGCCGCAATTCTTTTAGCAAAGCGTGGCCATAAGGTAACTCTTTATGAAAAGTCAGGTGCCTTAGGCGGTGTGTTTGTTGCAGCGGCGGCTCCTGATTTTAAAGAGAAGGACAAAGACCTTATTAAATGGTACATCCGTGAGCTTAAGAAGCACCCCATCGAAGTTAAATTTAACACTGAGGTTAAGGATGTTAAGTCCCTTAATGCTGACGAAATTATTGTTGCCACAGGTGCTGTGGCAAAGAAGCTTCCCATAAAGGGTGCCGAAACAGCTGTGGAGGCTGTTGATTACCTTCTCGGCAACAAAAACGTGGGGGATAATGTTGTGGTTATCGGCGGTGGTCTTACAGGTTGCGAAATTGCCTACGACCTTTACCTTAAGGGCAAGAAACCCGTAATTGTTGAAATGCAGGACGACCTCATTACCACACCGGGTATCTGCCTTGCAAACACAAGCTACCTCCGTGACTTCTTCAAAACAAACAAGGTTCCCGTTCATCTCGAAACCTCCCTTTCTGAAATCGGCAAGGGCAAGGTTACACTTAAAGATAAAGACGGAAAAACTTTTGATGTAAAAGCCGACTCCGTAATTCTTTCCGTTGGCTATAATCCTGCATCCCTTGCAAAGAAAAGCAGAAAAGTACACGTTATCGGTGACGCCAAAGAAGTCGGCAATCTGCGTACAGTTATCTGGGGTGCATGGGATGCTTGTATGAAACTTTAAGGAGAAACAATTATGATACTTAATAAAGAACAGCAAGCTATTTTAAACGGCGAAAAAGGCGAAACCTTAGCAAAGGTTATGAAAACTCTTGTAATGTACGGCGATGCCTTTGAAGCCGAAAAGCTTGTTCCCATTACTTCAGAATATAACCACCTTGTTACAAGCTTCGGTTTAAAAGTTATGTCACCTGTATATGACCTTATGCAGCAGCTTCTTGATGCTGGGGTTATCTCTGAGCAGAAATTCTCTGTAGACCCTCGTCCTATCGATAAAAATGTTCCTGCAAACTTTTTGCAGAACTTTGTGTTCAACAAGTTTATGTACACAAAGCAAGGCTTTTATGAAGACCAGCTCAATAAACTCGGCCTTATGAACAAAGACGCCTTTACCTGCACCTGCTATATGGATGAGGTTGGCAACAAGCCAAAAAAGGGCGACGTGCTTTCATGGGCGGAGTCAAGTGCTGTTGTGTATGCAAACTCAGTTTTAGGTGCAAGATGCAACCGTAACTCAGGTATTATCGATATTATGGGTTCTATTGTAGGCTATGTTCCTTATTTCGGACTTCTTACCGACGAAGGCAGAAAGGCAACTTGGGTTGTGAAGGTTAAAACCACCAAAAAGCCTGAGGCTCAGCTTTTAGGCTCTGCAATCGGTATGAAAGTTATGGAAGATGTTCCTTATGTTCAGGGCCTTGATAAGTGGATTGGTTCTGAGCTTACAGACTCAGCCTGTGCTTACCTTAAGGACTTCGGTGCAGCTACTGCCTCAAACGGTGCCGTTGGCCTTTACCACATCGAAAATCTTACTCCCGAAGCAAAGGAAATGGGCGAAAAGCTTATCTGTGAGGGTGCAAAGGAATATATAATCGACGACGCCGAGCTCAAGCGTGTTCAGGATAATTATCCTGTAATGTGGAAAAATGCTGACGCCACACCTAAGCTTTGCTTTGTGGGATGTCCTCATCTTTCTTTAGAACAGCTTAAAGAGTGGACTTTAAATATTGAGAAAGAGCTTAAAGCAAAGGGCATTAAAAAGGTTACAGTCCCCACCGTTTTCACAGCGGCACCCAAAGTTCTTGAGACGTTTAATAAGACAGAATACGCCGAAAGGCTTAAGGCTACAGGCGTTATTACGTCCTACATATGTCCGCTTATGTATATGAATAATCCCTTGTGCAAAAAGATGCCTGTTATAACTTCTTCCAATAAGCTGCGCACATACACAAGTGCCCGTTATTACACAGATGCAGAAATCCTTACAATCATCACAGGAGGTAAAAAGTAATGAAAGTTTTTAAAGGCCGAGTTGTTACTCCCGGTGAAGTTACTGCCGAGGCAGTTGTAACTCACGAAGGCTTCAATACTCTTGCTTCCTTGCAGATGGCTCTGCAGTTTGGCGACAAAGAGGTAAAATGCGGCGACCAAAATAATAGTGAGCTTCACGGCAAGCCTCTTATTGGCAAGGCTCTTTGTCTGCCTCAGACCATAGGCTCTACCACGGGCGGTCTGGTTCTTTACTGTGCTTGTGCAATGAAGAAAAACCCTGCCTGTATGCTTTTCTCAGGCCATATTGATTCATTAGCCGCTGCAGGCGCAGTTCTTGCAGACGTTTGGGTTGAGGGCGTTACAATGCCCGTTGTTGACTCATTGGGCGACGAGTTCTTAAACTACGTTAAAGACGGTATGAAAGTTACCGTAAAGCCTGACGGCGAAGTTTGTGTTGAGTAACCTCAGGATTTAAAACATCAAAGCACCTGCTTAAGATATAAACGCAAGCAGGTGCTTTAGTTTTATAGCTTGAACTTTGCTGTTTTGCATATTATAATGGAATTATAAAAAATAAAGGAGTTGTTATTATGTCAGGCTATTTTACTTCATTTATGTTTTTCGCGGTTCCCGTTGCGTCAATTATCTTTTTTGTGGTTAGCCTTGTTTTGTTTTTAAAAGCAAAAAGTGCAAATAAGAAAAACCCAAATGCTTTTAATGTAAGCAGTCTTACAGCTCGAAAGGTAATGCTTATTGTTTCGTCTGCCTTGGCATTCGTTGTGGTTTCGGTTGTTGTTTCAATTATAATACTGCTTTCTATGGCTGTGGCTTATATGTAAAATTATGAAGATAAAAATATTTTATACGGTTTTGCTTGCGGTAACTGTGCTTTGTGTTCTTTTAACCATTGCTCACGTTATTTATGCGGTTTACGCTTATCAGCACAGCTCTATAATTCAGTTTATTGCAAAGGAGCTGTGGTAATATGAAAGCTTTTAAGCAGGTTTTGTGCATTCTTTTAGTGGTGCTTATTTTTGCTGTTTTTAACGGAAGTATCTATATGCTTCTTACCGGCAGGCTTTCAAATAATTTCAGCTCCGCTACTCAGTCTAAAATGATTGACGTAGAGAAGTATTTGCCTTTTGAGGAGGACTCCGACCTTGCAAGGGTTGAGGCATCATTAAAGCTTACAGAGAATTTACCTGTGCTTGACGGTGCAGCGGCACTTGTGCCGGTTTATGCATCGGTTATTAACGCGGTTTATCCTGATGGATCTGTTACTTATGAGGGCGGTAGTTTTTCTGACAATAATTTTTACGGCGAAAATTTTGCCCCCGGCAGCAAAATGCAGTACAAAAACACCGTAAGAGGCTACAAGGCAATCGTTGACGGCGAAACAGATATTCTTTTTTGTGCCGCACCCAGCGAAGAGCAAAAGCAGTATGCCGAGGAGCAAGGTGTAGAGCTTGTTTACGTGCCTGTAGGGCGAGAGGCGTTTGTGTTTTTTGTTAATAAAAACAACCCTGTAGATAATCTTAGTGCACAGCAGATAAGAGATATTTACAGCGGAAAAATCAAAAACTGGGAAGAGGTAGGCGGAGCTAACCGTGTTATAAACCCTGTGTCCCGACTTTCAGGCAGCGGCAGTCAGTCAGCTATGGAAGCTTTTATGGGAGGCACGGAAATAGCCCCTAAATCTCCATTTGCTGTTACAGGCGGTTCAATCGGCTTTTCCTTCCGTTATTATATGGACGGAATTGTTGAAAACGAAAATGTAAAAATGCTTTCCTTAAACGGAGTATACCCCAGCAGTGAAAATATTCGAAACTCAAGTTATCCTGTTATAGCTGAGTTTTATGCCATTTACCGAGCTGATAATAAAAACGAAAACATCAAAATACTTATAGACTGGATGCTTTCTGCCGAGGGTCAGACCCTGATTGAAGAAAGCGGTTATGTGAGGCTTAACTGAAGTATGAGTACCGATTATAATAATATGTACCAAAAGATTTTTAAGATAATGGGTGACTTAACCCCTTTAAAGGCGGATTGCGGTAAGCTATGCTCACAAGCCTGTTGTAAAGGGGATGAAAACACGGGGATGAGGCTTTTTCCTTTTGAAGAAAGCGAGCTTCCCGTAAAAATCTTAGATAACGGAGTACGCTTGGTGGTTTGCGATGGTAAGTGCGACCGCACAAAGCGTCCCTTGGCTTGCAGAATTTTTCCTTTCTTTCCAACGGTTGATGAGAGAGGCAAGGTTTTCGTCGAACCTGATTTCCGCGGAGCAAGGCTTTGCCCGTTGATTTCTCACAGCGATGAAATTATTTTCGATAAACGTTTCTTCAATGCCCTCAAAAAGGTGGGGAAAATCCTTGCAAAAGATGAGGCTTGCCTTGAGTTTTTAAGGGAAGCCACAGAGGAAATTGATACGTACAAAGACTTTTTAATGTGAAGGTAGGTTTATGACAAAAACAAAAAAGAAATTAATAGTTGTATTTACCTCTGTTTTTCTTGTCGTTGCAGTTGCGGTTGGCGTTATAGCTTGGGGAAATAAAGCCCTTATGGTAACTGAAATTACTATAGAAAGCGAAAAGCTTCCCGAAAGCTTTAACGGGTTTAGAATTGCCCACGTTTCGGATTTACATAACGACGAATTCGGCAAGGATAATGTGAAGCTTATTTCTCTTATAGAAAAATGCAACCCTGATATTATAGCGATAACAGGTGATATTTTCGACAGCCACCAGACCGATGTTGACATTTCCATAGAATTCGCGAAAAAAGCCGCACAGATATCACCTTGCTACTACGTTGCAGGAAATCACGAGCAGAGAGTCCCCGAGGCTTACGAAAAGCTGCTTAAGGCTTTTGAGAAAATCGGCATAACTGTTCTTGATAATAAGGTGGTCGAAATTGAAAGGGCAGGGCAGAGCATTAATGTTCTCGGTGTTTCTGACCCGGGGTTTGAAACCGATTATCTTTTTGGCGATACCGAGTATGTTTTAAGAACTCACCTTGAGGATATTGTGAAGGATAAGGAAAGCTTTAATCTTTTGCTTTCTCACCGACCTGAGCTTTTTGATGTTTACGAGGACTTTGACCTCGATTTGGTTTTAACAGGCCACGCTCACGGCGGTCAGTTCAGGCTTCCTTTTGTAGGGGGACTTTATGCCCCTAATCAGTGGATTTTTCCGGAGTACGACGCAGGGCTTTATACCGAAGACGGTACAAATATGATTGTAAGCCGAGGCATTGGCAACAGCCTTTTTCCTTTCAGAATCAATAACCGCCCTGAGGTTATAATGGTAACTCTCACAAACAGCTAACCCAAAAAATCTGATTCCAAAGCGGTGCAACAGATTGTTGCTTGACTTTTTTCAGGTTTAATTCTATGCTGAAACCAGAGGTGATACTTATGAAAATCAACGATAATTTAAGAGAACTCAGGTTGGGCAGGAATTTAACCCAAGACCAAGTTGCAGAGAAGCTTAATGTAACCCGTCAGACTGTTTCGAGCTATGAATCGGGCAGAACAAGACCTGACATCGATACTTTAATAAGATACTCTGAGATTTTCGGTATAGAGCTTGAAAGCCTTATTTACGGCTACGATAAAGAGCTTAAAGCTAACCGAAGAATAAAGCTTGTTGCTAAAATACTTTTTGTTTTGCTTATAGTCATTTCCGCATCGGCATCGCTTATATATTTAAGTGCTCATCTTTATTTTTCTTTGCCTGAGGGCGGTATAACTCAGGAACTTATGCCTGTGTGGCACGCATATTGGAATTTGATTGAAGTATGGAAGATACTCGACTTTTGCGTAAGTGTTGTTGCCTATGCAGGTTTTGTGCTTTTGTTTATATTACTTATTTCGGGTAAGTCAAAAATACCCGTTAAAACCAAGTTGATTTTTGCAGGTGTACTTTCAGCAGTATTGCTCAGTATTCCAACAATTTGCGGTATAATCGACCCTAAGTATTCACCACAGGAATATATTCTTACCGAGATTTTTGTTACCATAAGACTCTGGGTTTTCTTAGGTATAGAGGAAACTGTTCAGATTTTCAAAAGAAAAAAGAGATAAACTCATCCCCGAAGCTAAGGTTTCGGGGATTTCTTTATAGAATATTTACATAAATTCATTGACTTTATCTAAAGCTTTGTATAAAATTGATGTAAGGATTTTATTTTATAGATAAAGGAGAAAACTAAAATGGCAAACAGATTTGTACTTAACGAAACCAGCTACCACGGCAAGGGTGCAATTGCTGAAATTGCAAACGAAATTAAAGCCCGTGCTTTTAAAAAAGCTTTTGTATGCTCTGACCCTGACCTTGTTAAGCTTAACATAACCAAAAAAGTTACCGATATTTTAGAGGGTGCAGAAATAGAATATACTCTTTTCAGCGATATAAAGCCTAATCCCACAATTCAAAACGTTCAGAGTGGCGTAGAAGCTTTTAAAGAAAGTAAAGCTGACTGCATTGTTGCAATTGGCGGCGGTTCTTCTATGGACACAGCCAAGGCAATCGGTATTATTATCGAAAACCCCGAGTTCGCTGACGTTAAAAGCCTTGAGGGTGTAGCTCCCACAAAGAACAAGTGCACACCGATTATCGCAGTTCCCACAACAGCAGGCACAGCCGCTGAGGTTACTATCAACTATGTTATTACAGATGCTGAGCTTAACCGCAAAATGGTTTGCGTAGATGTTCACGATATTCCCGTTGTTGCCGTTGTTGACCCTGATATGATGGCTTCAATGCCTAAGGGCTTAACTGCCGCAACCGGTATGGACGCACTTACCCACGCAATCGAGGGCTACATTACCAAGGGTGCTTGGGAAATGAGCGATATGTTCCACCTAAAGGCAATTGAGATTATTGCCAAGTCACTTCGCGGTGCTGTTGAAGGTTGTGATAAAGGCAGAGAGGGTATGGCTTTGGGTCAATATATTGCAGGTATGGGATTCAGCAATGTAGGTCTTGGTATTGTTCATTCAATGGCTCATCCTTTGGGTGCTGTTTATGACACTCCTCACGGAGTGGCCAATGCAATTATCCTGCCAACAGTTATGGAGTATAACGCTCCCGCTACAGGCGAAAAGTACAGAGATATAGCAAAAGCTATGGGTGTAGAGGGTGTTGACGCAATGACTCTTGAAGATGCTCGCGTTGCTGCTATTGAAGCTGTTAAAAAGCTATCTGCTGATGTTGGTATTCCTGCTGACCTTAAAGAGATTGTTAAGGAAGAGGACATCGACTTCCTCTCGCAGTCCGCTTTTGATGACGCTTGCCGTCCAGGTAATCCCAGAGACACCAGCGTTGAGGAAATTAAAGAGCTCTATCGCAGATTAATGTAATAATTTAACTGTCAGCTCCCCGAATTATTTCGGGGAGTTTTCTTGTTAATTACCCTTGTTTATGGTATTATTTATTATATGAAAAGAGAGAGTATATGAAAAAATTTATGGCAGACCTTAAAACCCTAATGTGGCAGAACTTTATTATGCTTTTTCTTGCAGGATGCATCAACGCCTTTGGTGTTACTGCGTTTTTAGCTCCTGTTAAGCTTTACGACTCTGGTATCTCAGGCACATCCATTCGCTTTCTCAGATTACACCTGAGTTTATGACTTTGTCGGTATGGCTTTAGTTTACAAAACTTTTAACTTGTGCTATACTTTATCGGTAACTTTTATGAGAGGTGAAAACGTTGGCAGTTCTTAGTGCAAGAGATATTTCTGTTACTTTTATAGAGCGTACCCTTTTTGAGAATGTTTCTTTTGATATAGAAAAGCGTGATAAAGTGGGATTTATAGGCTCTAACGGTACAGGTAAAACTACGCTTCTTAAGGTTTTAAGCGGTGAGCTCAGCCCTACCACAGGCGACGTTTTTAAAGCAAGCGACGCTAAGGTGGGATATATGCATCAGCACGTTTTAGAGCACCCTGATAGAAGTGTTTATAACGAGCTTTTAAGCGTTTTTGACCACCTTAAAGAAATGGAAAACCGCCTTGATTTCTTAAATAAGGAAATGGAAAAAGGCGAAAATTTAGATGCTCTTATTGCAGAGCATACTGCACTTTTAGAGTGTTTTGAGCGTGAGGGAGGTTTAACTTACAAAAGCCGTGCAAAGTCTGCACTTTTAGGTTTGGGCTTTACCGAAGAGGATATGAGCCGTAAAAGCGGTACCCTTTCGGGCGGTCAGGCAAGTAAGCTTTCTCTGGCGAGGCTTCTTTTAAGCGGAGCAGATATTCTTTTATTGGACGAGCCTACAAACCACCTTGATATTGAGTCTGTAAGGTGGCTTGAGCAATATATTAAGGACTTTCAGGGCACAGCCATAATCGTCAGCCACGACCGATATTTTCTGGATGCGGTAACAAACAAAACCATTGAGCTTGCCCACCTCAAAACAACGGTTTACACAGGTAACTACACAGCCTTTATTGAGAAAAAACAACGTGAGCAAGAGGCAATTCGACGTAAGTTTATAAACGACAGCAGAGAAATCAAGCGTATTGAAGGCATTGTTGAGCAACAAAAGCGGTGGGGCAGAGAGCATAACTTTATCACTGCCGCCTCTAAACAAAAAGAAGCCGACCGCATAAAAGCTCAGCTTACTCCTCCCGATGGTGAGGAAGAGACCCTTACCCTTAAATTGGAGCCGAAGCGTGAAAGCGGCAACGATGTGCTTATTGTAAAGAATATGAGCAAAGCCTTTGGCGATAAGGTGCTTTTTAAAAACGTAGATATGCACATCCGAAAAGGTGAAAGGGTTTTCATATTAGGCGGCAACGGTACAGGCAAAACAACGCTTTTTAACGTACTTACAAAGAAATATGAAGCCGTATTCGACGAAATGACCTTTGGTGCAAGGGTTGATATGGGTTATTTTGACCAGATGCAATCAGACCTTAACGTTGATAACACTCCCGTTGAGGAAATCAGCGATGCTTTTCCTTTGATGAGCAACACTCAGATTCGCACTGCTTTAGGCAGATTTCTTTTAAAAGGCGATAATGCTCTTAAAAAGATTTCAACCTTAAGCGGCGGTGAGCGTGCAAGGGTTGCACTTTTAAAATTAGTGTTGGCAGGTTCAAATTTTCTTCTTCTTGACGAGCCTACAAACCATCTGGACACAGCCTCCCGCGAAGCTTTGGAGGATACTCTTTTAAATTATGACGGCACAATGCTTATAATCAGCCACGACCGTTACTTTATAAATAAGCTTGCAACCCGAATTTTGGAGCTTAAAGAGGACGGAGTTAAGGAGTACCTTGGCAACTATGATTATTATGCCGAAAAGCAAAAGGATGATGTGTTTACAGCGGTTGCTGAAAAAACCGAGGAAAAGCCTAAGGTTAATGATTATAAACTCCGTAAAGAAGAGCAGTCGAAAGAGCGTAAGCGACAAACAGCTATACGCAAAGCCGAGGAGCTTATAGAAGAGCTTGACGTAAAAATCGCTGAGACTGAAGCAAAGCTCGGGAGCGAAGAAGTCATAAGTGACTATGAAAAATTAGTTGAGCTTACCGAGATTTTAAATAATCTGCAAAAACAGCAGGAAGAAGCTTACGAAGCATGGGAGAGCTTACAATAAGGGATTGACAATAAATGTCTAACATGGTAAAATTTATTCGAAGTGATTAACAGAGAGGAAGCTTACCATGGAAAACGAAAATAATTTTAGCAATCAACCTTATGAAAATATTCCGCAGACACAGCCTGTTTATAATGGCGGTGCAGGCGGCCCTGAAATTAAACCTAAAGAAAACTATTTTTTAGGTATCTTAGGTGCTTTTCTGTTTTCTTTAGGCGGTGTAGCTGTGTATTTCGGCTTTTATCAGCTTAATTTTATATCGGGTATTTCCGGTTGGATTATGTTTATATTGGCTCGTTTCGGTTACGGGGTGTTTACCAAAACCGCTAAGAAAATCACTGTCGCCAGTATGATTACCGCTATAGTTATTACAGTAGTAATGATATTTGTTGCCCAGTATATTTCTGTTGCGTTTATTATTTTTTCAGAGTTTAAAGATTTAGGCATTACTTTTATGGATGCTTTTGTTGCAACACCTGATTTTCTTGCTGAACCCGACATTATGAGGCCTTTTCTTAGTGACCTGGGCTTTGCCTATTTGTTCAGCTTATTGGGTATTGCAGGAAACGTTTTTAACTTCTTTAAGCAGAAAAAGGCAGAGAAAGCCGCTATTAATAATCCTCAGACCATAGAAAATGATATAGAACAATAAAAAACAGGAGCTGACTTTTACGGTCAGCTCCTTTTGTTTTATTGTGTTTAAAATCCCGCCGTTAATGAAAGGCTTTTTTAAATGTAACCTATCCAAAGGCGAAATGCCCTGCAGGTGGCTAACCTGCGGAATCGCCCTCAAGGGGTTACCTTGCGGCTAACAGTTTATTTAAGGCTATTGTAGATTTCTTCGTAAATTCTCTTTGCATTATTAAAGTCGTCAAATTCGAAGAAGTCGTTTGCCCTGTCAATATACTCAGGCTCGGTTTTGCAGGAGTTTTCCATATACTTACAAATCTCATCAACTACGTCTTCGTGATTTGTAATAATGGGTCCAAAGCCTTGAGTAGGATAATCTATGCCGCCTGACTCGTAGTGAGGAGGCAAGGTGTCAGGGTGGTAGTAAACAATGGGCTTTCTCATATATGCAAAGTCAAACTGAACACCTGAATAGTCGGTAACCATAAGGCTTGCTTCGGTTAAAATCTTTTCATAGCTCATATCGCCTGCGGCAGGCACAATCTCAACAAAGCCGTTCTGTGTAAAGTCCTCAAGCTGAGGGCTCATGGCAGGATGCAGTAAGTAGGTAATGCCGTAGCCGTTTTTCTTTGCACATTCAATAAGCTTTTTGTCATTAATAAGTGTGTTGTAAAGCCTGAAATACTCGGTTTACTTAAAGTGCTCGTTGTAGGGCTTAACCTTGTATGCAATACCAAGGGTAACGATATTACGCCTCCAAGTAGGAGTAATAAGAATAAACTTTTTGTCGTTGTTCTTAAGTCCGTCGTAACGTGCCAAGCCGTTAAGCTTAAGCATATCTTCCTCGTAGCCGTAAATGGGGTGCATAAGATTTTTCTTTTCGTACTTCGAGGCTAAGCAGTAAAGGGTGGTGTTGTCGTAAAGTCGGTTCTGATACTGACCTAACTGCTGAACGGTTAAGCCGTGCTGAATGCAGATAATCTTTGCCTTGAAAAGGTCAAGCACGTTGGGCACAAGGTACTTGGGAATACCGCAGTACTGCATAACAGAAGCGTGTGTAGCCGCAACAGCCTCAGCATTAAGTGCATAAAGCTTGCACTTCAAAGAGTTATGAATAAGCACGTGTTTTTTATCGTACTCTAAAAGCCGCTTGCAGTCAGGAGAGTCTTTGTCGATTATATAGTAAACCTGTACGTCGTCCTTAATTGTGTTTGCGTATTTAAAGAAGTATTCGCCGTTATCGCCGCCTTTGTAAAGCTTGTCAAAGGTAAGCCAAATTCGCTTGCCTCTGAAGTAGGGGCGGGTAAGCCAGTAAATGCTTCGTAAAATTATACGCCTTACAGCATTTGAGAATGGCTTGGTGTGAATAAGTTGTGAGCCCATAAGTGCAATTTCGCGGAATACTCTTTTGATTCCCGAGCAGTTGAACACCCTTAAGTAAACGCCGTTTTTACATTCTAATGCTTTTTTATCGTTAAATTTCCAATAAGCTTTGCCAAAACGCAGACGAATTCTTGAGAAAGCCTTGGCAAACTGAAGGCTGAGGGCTTCTTCCTTGCCGTCAATAACGTAGGTGAAGCTGATTTTTTCTAAAGATTCTGTTACAGGAATAAAGAAATGAACATTATATTTTTTTGAGTAGCTCATACCAAAGCATTTAAGCAAAGGATAAATAGCGTACTCGGTAAGCTTTACCTTTTTGCCGTCGTAGTTTGCATAAAGCTCTACGTCATCAGCAGCAATAAAGTCCTTGCCCGTAAATTCGGCGTCCAGCTCTAATTTGCCGTCAGCGTAGTTTATGTTGTTAATTATCAGTGCAACGCTGTGAAGTGTAGAGATATGTGCACTTTCCTTGCCTTCTACCGCAAACTTGATATTTCCTTCTTCGTCAAGCTCAAGGCGGTGATTCTCGTTTGCACGCTCAGTTTTATCCTTAAGAATCTTCATCCATAGAGAGCGGTTGATGTACTTGCATCTGATTGCCGCGGTTGTATAAATAGTGTTGTCGATTAATTTTAAAGCATCGCAAACAGCATCGTAAAACTCGTAAACTTCTTCTTCGCTTAAAACGCCCTTGTTATTTTCGTAGTAATTGTTGGCGAACTTGGCGAATATAAGCTTGCAAAGAGCATACTGAACGTATGAGGGGATAACCCCTGATTCGCTCAAAAGCTTTTCCATAAAAGGAATCATAAACTTTCTTATGCTTTCGGTATAATAAGCTTTGTCGTACTGACCGTCAAAAAGTACGCTGTCGTTTTCTAAAGCACGTGTGCTTTTGCACCATACTTTGTTTGAATAGCTGATGAAAGGCTTTTTAAGCAAAACTTCAAGAATAAACTTTTTAAGTGCCTCTTCTTTAACTGAAAGGTCAAAGCTAATATCTTTAATATCCTCGGTTCTGAAGAAATAGCCGAAAATTGCCAAAGCGGCATTGTAGGGTGCTTCGTTAAGGTCGCAGAATTCTGAGAGCCCGTCGAGCTTAGAATAGCCTATGAATTTTTCATTCTTGTTTCTGGTTTTAACAGAAATTTCCACCGGGCAATCAGGATGCTCGCTGATTGCTCTGCCCACAAAATCCACAGCCTCGTCTGTAAGAATTACCGCAGATTCCGTAAAGCACACATAGCCTTCGCTTAAAAGGCTGAGTCCCTTGCTGTAAATCTCAGCCCTTGTGTTAAACTCGTTGCCTTCAAGTAGGGTAACCGAATCTGAAAAAGTATTTGCAACCTTCTTAAGGCAAGACTCAGACTCTTCATCGCGGATTAAATCGGCAATAAGTAATTTAACGTTGCCGAAAACCTTCTTGCAGGCAAGGTAAGAGCTTACGCTTTCTTCTAAATTTTCTTCGTTTGTTACCGCCATTACGACGGTAAGGTTTAAGTTATTCATATTAACCTCCGAAAACCTAAAGGGATATAACCCTTATTGACAAACTTTTGCATTATGTGTTAAATTATATTGACCGCAATATTTGCGGATATTAAACTCAGGAGGGAACAGGATGATAAGAAAAGGTGTAAAAAGACTTTCTATAGGCTATATCCTTATGTTTATCGAGATACTTCTATTGTTTCACTATCAGGGAGCTAAAAATCCTTTATCGCTGATTTTTAAATCTCTTAGTGCGGTGAGCACACCTGTTATGTGGTATGTCGGATTGTTTTTGGTAGGTGCAGTAGGCTTGGCTTTGGCTGTTTGGGGCGGTATTGATTATAAGAAAACAGCACCTAAGGCCGACTTGCCCGGCAACTTAACCAAGGTAGCTGATTTATACCGCGACCAGAAGGGCAGAGAATACTTTTACGATAATGCTAAGTTTGTTCTCATTTTCCTTGTTGTTCTTGCCCACGCGATATCACCCTTTAAGGATATGAGCGGCTTCTGGCTAAAAGAGGAGTATATGTTCTTGTGGAGAGCTATCAACACAATGCACATGCCTTGCCTTATATTTATTTCAGGCTTCTTAGCCAAAAAGTATATAAGACCCGACGGCTCTATTAACGTTCAGCGTCCTTTTACTTATATTGTTTATTATTTAGCCGCACAGTTTACCGTGGGAGCTTTTGAGGTTTTTGTTTTAGGTGACTCAATTTCCAAGAGTATTCTTGCTCCAAGGTCTTCGCTGTGGTTTTTGGTATGCCTTATCTGGTGGTATCTGCTGTTACCTGTAATTGATAAGATTGACCCCAAATTTATGCTTCCTATTGCGGTTATATTTGCTCTTCTTATCGGTTACGACGAGAAGGTAAGCAACTTTGTGGCAATTTCAAGAATGATTGTTCATTTCCCGTTCTTTATTACAGGCTATTATTTGTCATCAGGTCAGATGCAGAAGCTTTTTACCAAAAAAGCAAAGCTTTTGTCTGTTCCTGCATTGCTTGCAGCATTTGGAACTTTAATTGCAACAATTTGCCTTACAGGCTCAGGCAAAGCCCTTAATTTCAGCATCAACGGCTTTATTACCTGCGACCGTTCTTACTTTGCAATATTCAAAAATACTGACATAAATCCTGTTTTCTGGTTCTTGCCCAGAGTTTGGTTTTACCTTTGTGCGGTGCTTCTTTGCTTTGCGTTTTTGGTGTGGATACCCAGAAAGAAGAACATCTTTACAGGTTTAGGTGCACGCACACTTTCGGTTTATATTCTGCACCGTTACCTCTACCTTGCATACCTTGAGTTTAAGTGGTACAAGTTTGACTTCTTGCCCTTTGAGGTAAGTGAGACTGCCGCAGGATTTATTATGATTGGTATATCCGTGGTTCTTACAATTGTGCTTTCGCTTTATCCCTTCTATTTGCCCTTTGAGCTTTTGGGAAGAATAAAAGTAAAGCCCATACTTAAAAAGCAGAAAGATGCAAAGGCATAATTAAACCCGAACCACTCTTTATTATACAATATTACACAAATTAAATCAATATGCGACATATATACATTTAGAATGCCCAAAAGTGATTTTTGTGTAAAATATTGGTGTAATTTTAATATAATATGGTATAATTATTTGAAGCGGTTAGTCTATGTTTTGACTACCGCTTCAATTTAATTGTGGGAGGATACTTATGAAGTTTTTGAAAAAGCTTAAAACCTTTTTGTTTGCAGACAGCAGAAAGCTTAAGTCAAGGGCTTTGATTTCTCTTGGGGCTTGCCTTACTTTTGTTATGACATATTTTCTTGCTCCTGTTATTGAGATTTTCGTAGCCAATACAATGTTTTTTGACTATACGGTTGCTCAGGTAATGCTTACCGTGGGTATTTCGGCAGTAATAGTTTTTGCCGTGCTTTTCGGATTGTCCTTTTTGCTCAGAGGCAGACTTCTTAATTGGTATTTGTCTTTGTTGGTAGGGCTTTCCGTTGGTGCTTATGTTCAGTCGATTTTTATGAACTCCAGCGTTGGTGTTTTAGACGGCACCGAGGTTTTGTGGAAAGACCTTGCCACCGAGGCACTTATAGGCCTTGCCGTATGGGGGGTAATCCTGTTTATCTTTTTTGCTTTGGAGCAATTCAGTAAGAAAATCTGGACTTATGCCGTGGGCTTTATTTGCGTGCTTCTTTGTGTGATGCAGCTTGCAAGCTCTGTGGGTGTGTTCTTCATAAGCGAAATTGATGAGAAAACTACTATAGCCGCTACCAGAGAAGGCGAGTTCGATTTGTCGGACAAGCACAATGTTATTGTTCTTGCAATTGACTCTTTCGACATTGATTTTGCCGAAGAGGTTATGGCTAACGACCCTCAGTATTTTGATGAGTTTGACGGCTTTACATGGTATAAAAACACCACTCCTCACTACTCACGAACCTTTCCTTCTGTTGCTTATCTTTTTACAGGTGAGGATACCTTTTATAAAAGCGAGTATGACGACGCAATGGCAAAGGCATGGGAAAATAATAACTTCCTTGAGGATATGAAGGATGCAGGCTATGCGGTACGTATTTACGCTTATCAGAAGTACGTAAACCCCGATGGGGAATATATGCTTGATTATTGCGACAACTACCTTGAAATTGAGCCTGAAATCAACTATCCTAAGCTTGAAAAAGAGCTTATGAAGCTTTCGCTTTACCGCACAGCTCCTGTGGCTTTAAAACCTTTCTTTGAGACCGACACTGCAGAGGCTAACAGTGCATACACCTTGAAAAACAATCAGGCACTTTCTCTTACTGATGTTTATTTCTACAACCGCTTAACCAAAGAAAAGCTTAACACAGATAACGAATCAGGCGAGAAGGGCACGTTCTCTTACTACCTTTTCAGAGGATGCCACGCACCTTACGTGTTTGACGAAAACTGCGTTAAAACTGACGAAAAGGTCGGAGTTGAAGAAGCTACCCGCGGTGCTCTTACCAATGTTTCTGAATATCTTAAACAGCTTAAAGAGCTTGGAATTTACGACAGTTCTACAATTATCATTACCTCAGACCACGGCAGGTCAGGCAAGTTTACCGAGCTTGACGACTCAAGAGTTGTAAGTATGTTCTATAAGCCCGCCGGTGCAAAAGGCGAGATTAAAGAGGATATGAGCCCTCAGCAGCTTGTAAACGTTCGCCCCACAGTGCTTAAGGAGATGGGCATTGATTATAAGGCTTACGGCACACCTTTTGATGAGGTTTCTGAGGATGCCGACGTTACACGTTACGCTTATATAAGCGGTGCCTCAGAGGACGGCTCTATCCGTGAAGAAAATCTTTTAACCTATGAAATCAAAGTCGATGCCAATGATTTTAAAAACTGGACACTTATTGATAAATCACCAATTGAATATCCCTTCTTACAGGGCTAAGATTAAAACCGCCGGACTTTGAGTTCGGCGGTTTTCTGAATTTTTTGTGACGGTTTCCTGAAACTTCCTTTTTTCCCCTTGTGCCGAAAAATGCTTATAATTATAAT
>JAFTIP010000020.1 GCA_017456845.1 Ruminococcus sp. | reverse complement strand
TGACCTGCAATAACGTTTTCATCATCAAAGGGATGCACAAAGGTGTAGCCCTCTTTTTCTTTAAGCTCCAATGCTTTCTGATATGCGTCGTCATAGCAACCTGCTACCAAACAAACATCGGCACCAAAACCCTTTGTTGCCTCAACCTTTGATATAGGTGCAGAGTCAGGTAGGCAGATTAGAGATTTAATGCCATTCTTAGTTGCCGCCAAAGCTACACCCTGAGCATGATTTCCTGCCGAGCAAGCTATAACGCCCTTTGCCTTTTCTTCTTCGGATAGCATTGCTATTTTGTAAGCAGAGCCTCGAACTTTAAAAGAACCTGTAATTTGTAAGTTTTCGGGCTTTAAATACAGCTCAGAGTCAGGAGCAATTCCATAGGCTCTTACAAGTTTTGTTTCGCGAATAATGTTTTTCAGCACCGATTGTGCATTGAACACCTTGTCAAGAGATAACATACTTATTCCGCCTTTCACATAAATACTTTATGCTTTAAGGCAAAAAATAAACCCGCCTCAAAGCAATTGATCACTTTGAGACGGGTGAAAAATCAAGCATCACTCGCGGTACCACTCAAATTGCGGATATAAAACCCGCCACCTCTTCGAAGTCCAACAACTTCTATACACTAACGTAGCAAACACGGGAAACGCCTACTGGGTGTTTGAACCTTTGGGGCTTCCGGCTCAGAAGGGATAGGAGATTCTAATGTGTTATATCGGGATCGCACCACCCCCGACTCTCTGGGAAAACAACTTATAGATTCCGTCTTCATCGACGCCTTTAAAAAATTCGAAGTCATCTAACCTCTATGCACTGACGTAGCATACACGGGTTGCCCTACTAAACATTTGAGTTCAGGCTTCCGGCTCGGAAGGGAGAGGTCTTGGTAGTGTCATACCGATTCGCACCAAACATCGGTTCTCTGAAATGAATATCCTCGACCGTTTTTCGTCATAGCCTTTAAAAAAGTTATTTAATTTGGTGTGTATTCTACTCTTGTTTTTCGCAGTTGTCAATATTTTTTTGAAAAAAGCAAATTCATTATTTTGAATTCTTGCTATCGAAAATTTCGATAGAATAAAACTTTAAGTAAGATAATACCGATTATTAGGGGTAAAGCAAGCTTAATTTAGGATTCTTTCAGGAGTATTCTTTCGTTTTCTGAATATTTGATTTTTATTTTTGGAACGCTTTTGGAACTCTTTTGGTAAGATTTGGGAACATTCGGTGAGTATAATGAATTTCGACAGGTGGGGAAACTGCCTGAAAATAAATTTTGGAGGCATATTATTATGTACTTTGACGCTATTGCAAAAATCGTTTCCGAACGTACAGGTTGTGAGGTAGCAGATGTTAAGCCCGAAAGCACTTTCTCTGAGCTTGGCATTGACTCTCTCGACACAGTAGAGCTTCTTATGAACCTGGAAGACGAAATCGGCATCGAGATTGAGCTTGATCAGAAGGTTGAAACAATTGATGACCTTAACAAGTTCATTCAGAGTAAGCAGGGTTAAGAATTATGATTAAGTCAGAGATTTGCGAGATTCTGGGTATTGAATATCCCGTATTTCAGGGCGGAATGGCTTGGATCGCTGACGGCAGATTGGCCGCCGCTGTGTCTAATGGCGGCGGTCTTGGTATCATTGCCGCAGGTAATGCTCCCGCTGATTATGTCAGAGAGCAGATAAGAATCGCCAAGTCACTTACCGATAAGCCTATCGGCGTTAATATTATGCTTATGAGTCCTTTTGCAGATGATATCGCAAAGGTTACTATAGAAGAAAATGTTGAGGTTGTAACCACAGGTGCAGGCAACCCTTCAAGATATATGAAAGAATGGAAAGAGGCAGGCGTAAAGGTTATTCCTGTTGTTGCCTCAGTTGCAATGGCAAAGCTAATGACTCGTCTCGGTGCAACTGCTCTTATTGCAGAAGGCGGAGAGAGCGGCGGTCATGTTGGTGAGCTTACAACCATTGTTCTCGTTCCTCAGATTTGCGATGCAACAAATCTTCCTGTAATTGCCGCAGGCGGTATTTGTGACGGCAGAGGTGTTGCGGCTGCATTTATGCTGGGGGCTCAGGGTGTTCAGCTTGGTACACGTTTTCTTTCAGCTTTTGAATGTAATATTCATCCTACATATAAAGAGAAAATCTTAAAAGCAACTGACCTTTGCACAATGGTTACAGGTAAACGTTTAGGCCACCCTGTAAGAAGTCTTCGTACTCAGTTTGCAAGGGATTATCAGAAAGCCGAATACAGCACGATGCCCGACGAAGAGCTTGAGAATTTAGCAGTAGGTGCTTTACGCCTTGCTGTTCAGGAAGGTAATAACGAAAAGGGCTGTTTCCTTTCAGGTCAGTGCGCCGCTATGGTAAAGCGTGAGCAAAGTGCTGCTGAGATTGTTAAGGAGATTATGGAAGAGGCAGAGCCAATCTTAAGAGGTGCAGAAAAATGGATAAAATAGCATTTGTTTTTTCAGGTCAGGGCGACCAGTTTTCGGGAATGGGCATGGAGCTTTTTGAAAGCTCTGTTGCCGCAAAAGAGGCTTTTGAGCTTTGCGAAAGTTTAAGAGAAGGTACAATCAGACAGTGCTTCGAGGGTACTGCAGAGGAGCTTAAAGAAACCAAAAACACCCAGCCTTGCCTTTTTGCAATGGAGCTTGCCGCTTGTGAAGCTCTTAAAGCTAAGGGCATTTCACCCGAAGGTGTAGCAGGTTTTTCATTAGGCGAGGTAGTTGCCGCTACTGTTTCGGGTGCGTTTTCTAAAGAAGAGGGCTTCAAGCTTGTTTGCAAAAGAGGCGAGTTAATGCAGACTGAAGCTGAGAAGTTTGACACTTCTATGGTTGCGGTTGTAAAGCTTACAAATGAACAGGTTGAAGAATGTGCCGCAAAGTTTGAGAATGTTTACCCCGTAAACTTCAACTGTCCATCTCAGGTTACCTGCTCAGGTCTTACCTCAGAAATCACAGCTTTTGCCGACGAGGTTAAGTCAGCAGGCGGTAGGGTAGTGCCACTTAAAGTAAAAGGAGCTTTCCACTCTCCCTTTATGAAAAATGCCGCTTATGCCTTTAAAACTGAAATTGAAAAGGTTGAAATTAAGGATAGAGAATTTCCTCTTTACTCTAATAAAACTGCAGAAGTTTATGATGAGAATGTTGCGGAGCTTTTGTCAGCTCAGATTTGTTCTCCCGTTAAATGGGAGCAGACTATCCGCAATATGATTTCAGCAGGTTTCGATACATTTATTGAAATGGGTCCCGGCAGAACACTTACAAATATGATTAAGAAAATAGATATGAACGTAAAGGCTCAGACTGTTTTTGAGGCTTTAGCGGAGGTAGAAAATGCTTAAAGGTAAAGTAGCATTGGTAACAGGTGCTTCCCGAGGAATTGGCGAGGCAATCGCAAAGAAGTTTGCGTCTTTAGGTGCAGATGTTGCAGTAATTTACGCAGGAAGTCAGGATAAAGCAGAAGCAGTTGTTAAATCATGCGAGGCTGACTTTGGTGTTAAGGCAAAGGCATATAAGTGCGACGTTTCTGATTTTGAGGCTACCAAAGAGCTGGTTTCTCAAGTTAAAGAGGACTTCGGCACAGTAAATATTTTAGTTAATAACGCAGGCATTACAAAGGACGGACTTATTGCTATGATGAAGGAGGACTCCTTCGACGCAGTAATTGATACAAACCTTAAGGGTGCCTTTAATATGATAAGACACCTGACAGGCATTTTTATGCGCAACCGTGAGGGATGTATCATAAACATTTCTTCCGTTGCAGGTCTTATGGGTAACGCTGGTCAGGTGAATTATTCTGCATCCAAGGCAGGCCTTATCGGACTTACAAAGTCAGTAGCCAAAGAGCTTGCCCCCCGAGGAGTAAGGTGTAACGCAATTGCTCCCGGTTTTATCGCAACAGATATGACAGAATCTCAGGCAGACAGCCCTCTTTTAAATATGATTCCTTTAGGTAAAATGGGCGAAACAGAAGACATTGCCGAAGCGGCCGCATACCTTGCAACTGCTAAGTATGTTACAGGAGAAGTGCTCCGTGTTGACGGCGGTATCGCAATGTAACATAAAAATTCGACTTTTTAATGAAATGAAATTTTGGAGGACACTATGGATTTAAGACGTGTAGTTGTAACAGGCTTAGGTGCAGTTACTCCCGTTGGTAATAATGTAGAAACTACTTGGGAAAGCCTTAAAAATGGCAAAAACGGTATTGCACCCATTACACATTTTGATACAGAAAAATTCAAGGCAAAATTTGCGGCAGAGGTTAAAGACTTTGACCCTAAAGAGTATATGGAGATTAACGATACCTTGCGAACAGACCGCTTTACTCAGTTTGCTGTAGCCGCTGCTCAGCAGGCAGTTGAAGAAAGCGGTGTAGTTGGTACAGTAGAACCCGAGCGTTTCGCAGTTCAGATGGGTACAGGCATCGGCGGTATCAGTACTTTTGAAACAGAGCACACAAAGTTTATGGAAAAAGGTCCCAGAAGAGTTTCTCCTCTTTTTGTTCCTATGATGATTGCAAATATGGCATCAGGTATGATTGCTCTTCGTTTTGACTGCCGTGGTTCAGCTCAGCCTTGCGTTACTGCTTGTGCATCAGGCTCAAACGCAATTGGCGAGGCTATGCGTCTTATTCGTCACGGCTATGCCGACGCAGTAATCACAGGCGGTGCAGAGGCTTCCATAACTCCTATGGCCGCCGCAGGATTTATCAACTGTCAGGCGTTATCTCTTGCAACCGACCCTGATGAAGCATCCCTTCCTTTTGACAAACGCAGAGGTGGTTTTGTAATGGGTGAGGGCGGTGTGGCTCTGGTGCTTGAAGAATACGAGCATGCAAAATCCCGCGGTGCCAAGATTTATGCCGAGGTTTGCGGTTACGGCTCAACCTGTGACGCTTACCACATTACTGCTCCTCATCCCGAGGCAAGAGGCGGAGCAGAGGCAATGGTTCAGGCTATGAAAGAAGCAAACTTTACAGATGCAGATGTAGTTTACGTTAATGCTCACGGCACAGGCACACCTATGAACGACAAAATAGAGACCGTTGCCATTAAAAAAGCACTTGGTGAGGATAACGCAAAGAAAGCTTTAGTAAGCTCTACAAAATCCATGACAGGCCATAT
>JAFTIP010000019.1 GCA_017456845.1 Ruminococcus sp. | reverse complement strand
TCCTAACTATCAGCAGACTACTATCACATGTGCATGTGGTAATGTTATCGAGACAGGTTCTACAAAGCCCAACCAGCGTGTTGAAATCTGTTCCAAGTGCCATCCTTTCTTCACTGGCAAGCAGAAGCTCGTTGATACAGGCGGCCGTGTTGACAGATTTAAGAAGCGTTACGGCATCGATAAGTAATCTATCTAAGAATTTTTGGGCGGTACTTCCATTAGAAGCACCGCCTGATTTTTTTAACAAGTGTGAGGTGAAAGATTTTGTCGAAGGATTACGTTACTGTAGAAAAGCAGGCACAGGATGAATTTGTAGAGCGTCGCTCTAAGTTTATAGGTTATGTTAAGCCTGTTACTACCGAGGAAGAAGCCTTAGGCTTTATAAACGAAATACGTACTCGTCATTGGGATGCTACCCATAACGTTTACGCCTACGTTATCCGTGAACAAAACCTTTGCCGTTACAGCGATGACCATGAACCGCAGGGAACAGCCGGTGTTCCTGTTCTCGACGTTATACGAAAATCAGGTTTAACTGACGTATGCGTTGTAGTAACCCGTTATTTTGGCGGAGTGCTTCTTGGGGCTGGGGGATTGGTGCGTGCTTATTCTCACGGTGCGTCGATTGGTCTTGCCGCCGCAGGCAGACGTGAGATGATAACCTGCTACGAAGGAAAAATCACCTGCTCCTATAGCCAGTACGGTAAATTAGGTTCGCTTTTGCCAGAAAACGGAGCAACTCTTGATGATACTATCTTCGAGGATAACGTAACCCTTTGTTTTCATATTCCTGTAAATGATATAGGTGCTCTTAATAAAAAGGTGGCTGATGCCACAGGCGGCACCTGTGAGGTTGAGATAATCGAAGAAAAATACTATTCCTATTAGAAAAAATATAAAAAAGCAGGAAAAATAAAATATTTGTCGTATATAATATTGAATTTTAATTCTAAGAGGAGGTCGGATTTATGGCGTTGCCAAGCAGTTTTCTTAGTGAGCTTAAATTACGTTCAGATATTACCGACATAGTTTCCTCTTACGTTAATTTAAAAAGAAGAGGGCGTAATATGATAGGGCTTTGTCCATTTCATAGCGAAAAAACGCCTTCTTTTAATATTTATCCTGAAAACGGTAGCTTCTACTGCTTTGGTTGCGGTGTAGGCGGCGACGTTATTACCTTTATAATGAAGATTGAAAATCTTGATTATATTGAGGCTGTTAAGTTTTTGGCTACACGTGCAGGGCTTAATATGCCCGAAGAGTCGTATGACGATGGCGTAGCTAAACTTAAAGGCAGGATTTTAGAAGCAAACCGCGAGGCTGCCCGCTTTTTCCATGCACAATTGATGTCTGAGGCCGGTAAGTCTGCTCAGGAATATTTAATAGGCAGAGCTTTAAGCCGTCAGACTGTTGTCAGGTTTGGACTGGGCTACGCACCTTCTAACAGGTTTGCTTTAAGTGACCATCTTCGCAAAAAAGGCTTTAAAGACGAAGAAATTGTTGCCGCTAACTTGGCGTTTAAAAAATCCTCAGGTAAAGGAATTGTTGACAGATTTTTAGACCGCGTTATGTTTCCGATTATAGACTTAAGAGGAAATGTAATTGCTTTCGGCGGCCGTATACTTACCGACCAGAAGCCAAAATACCTTAACACTTCCGATACTTTAGCGTTTAAGAAAAGCTCAAATCTTTTTTCGCTTAACAATGCCAAGAATACAGGACTGCGTACTCTTATTCTGTGCGAAGGATATATGGATGTTATTGCCCTTAACGCGGCAGGTTTTCACAATGCTGTTGCAACTTTGGGTACTGCATTAACGCCTGAGCAAGCTCTGTTAATGAAGCGATATGCCGACGAGGTTGTAATTTGCTACGATGCAGACGAAGCAGGGCAGAAAGCAACTGCAAAAGCTATCGATATCCTGAGAAACGCAGGACTTGTTATAAGAGTTCTTACGATTCCCGATGGCAAAGATCCCGATGAATTCATCAGAAAAAACGGAGATAAAGGACAAGCCGCTTTTAAAAATCTTTTGGAAAGCAGCGGTGATGACGTTGAGTACAGACTCTCAAAATTACGTCTTGTCCATGATTTTAACCGCCCTGACTCCAAGGCGGCATATATGAAAGAAGCCTTGCAGATAATAGCAAATCTTGATAGTTTTGTTGAGCAGGATATTTATTGCTCACGGCTTTCAGAAGAGCTTAATGTCCGTAAGGATGCAATAATTGAAGATTTAAACCGTATTAAATCCGCCAAACGCAGAGACTATGCTAAAAAAGAGTATAGAAAAGTAACCGCTGAGCTTTTGGGCAGAGACGAAAAGCTTAATCTTCAGCGTAAAGATAATATGCGTGGTGCCAAAGCTGAAGAAATGCTTATTTCTTATATTTTTCATAATCCCGATATGCTTAAAAGAGCAGAGGAGCTTATATCGCCCGATAAATTTGTAACGGAATTTAACGCAGGTTTTTACAAATATATTACAGATAAAATCAGGGCAGGATTACCGCCTGACCTTAAGATATCAGAGGACTTTACACCTCAGGAAGTTTCTAAGTTTTACTCAATAATAAATTCGTATAATTCCCAAACGGCTACATTAAACGCTATGAAGGAATATATAGATACTATTATTTTTGAAAAAGAAAAATTAACCAAAGCAGATTATTCTCAGATGTCTCCTGAGGAAATTATGCAAAGCTTTAAAAAGAAACCCAAGAATTAACAGAATGGAGAAATAAAAATGGCAGGTTCAATTCAGGACAAAAAAGCGATTATTAAAGAAATTACAGAGTTAGGCAAAGCCAAAGGTCAGCTTACCAATAAGGATATTTTAGATGCAATCGGCGAAATTGACTTCGACCCGGAGCAGCTTGAAAAACTCTATGACAACTTAGAGAGCATGGGTATTGAAATTGTTGAGGATAACGACGATTTACAGCAATTTGCTGATTTAGAGGTTGCTATAAATGCCGCTGAGGGTAATCCTTTGGGTGAGTCTGACGGTTCAGAAATTATTGCTATTGATGACCCTGTTAAGGTTTATCTTAAGGAAATCGGCCGTGTTCCTCTTCTTTCTCAAGAGGAAGAAATTGAGCTTGCTATCCGTATCAACGAAGGTGACGTTCAGGCAAAACAGCGTCTTTCTGAGGCAAACTTACGTCTTGTTGTTAGTATTGCAAAGCGTTATCTTGGCCGTGGAATGCAGTTTTTGGATTTGATTCAGGAGGGTAACTTAGGTCTTATCAAGGCTGTTGAAAAGTTTGATTATACCAAAGGCTTTAAATTTTCAACATACGCTACATGGTGGATTCGTCAGGCTATTACCCGTGCAATTGCCGATCAAGCCCGTACTATCCGTATTCCTGTACATATGGTAGAAACCATTAATAAGGTAAAAAAAGTATCAAGCCAGCTTCTCCACCAAAATGGTCATGAGCCTACTGCTGACGAAATTGCAGAAGAGCTTGATATGTCTGTAGATAAAGTCCGCGAAATTATGCGTGTTGCTCAGGAGCCTGTATCCTTGGAAACACCTATCGGCGAAGAGGAAGACAGCCATCTTGGCGACTTTATTCCCGATGATGATGCTCCTGCTCCTGCTGATGCGGCATCCCACACACTTTTAAGAGAGCAGCTTGTAGAGGTTCTTGACACTCTTACCCCCAGAGAAGAAAAAGTTCTTCGTCTTCGTTTTGGTCTTGAGGATGGCAGAAGCCGTACTCTTGAAGAGGTAGGTAAGGAGTTTAACGTTACCCGTGAGCGTATCCGTCAGATTGAGGCAAAAGCCCTTCGTAAGCTTCGTCATCCTTCCAGAAGCAAGAAGCTTAAGGATTTCTTAGACTAATGATTAGCTTTGAAGAATGCGCTGAGATGCTTGACGAAATCGCCGACTCAATGCCTTTTGAGCTTTATCGTGAGCTTAACGGCGGTATGAGTCTGCTGCCTCAGATTAAGGTTCACCCAAAAGCTGTTAATAATGACCTTTTTATATTAGGTGAGTATAAGCGAAATTCCCTTGGCAGATACATAGTATTTTACTACGGAAGTCTTAATCGGGTTTATGGTAATCTTCCCAAAGAAGAATACTATAAACGCCTTAAAAAAGTGCTTGCCCATGAGGTAAGGCATCATAACGAATATTTGGCAGGAGTCGATGACTTGGTGCTTTATGATAACGAGCAAATCGGCAACTACCTCAGAAGAAAAAATAAACTATAATCAAAGACCGCAAGGCAGAACTTTTAGCCTTGCGGTCTTTTATATTACTTAAGCCTAAGTTTTTGTCCGGGATAAATAGTGTTGGGATTGTTTAAGTTATTGTATGAAATAATATCGTTTGCTGAAATACCGTATCTTCTTGCAATGCCCCAAACAGTATCGCCGGGCCTTACTATATAAACTGCCGGCATATCAGGCGGCACTTTTGCAGGAATTTTAAGAACAATTCCCGGTATGATGAATTCGGGGTTTTCAATGTCGTTTTCTCTTACAATATCGTCTACCGTGGTCCCAAAAAAGTTGGCGATTCCCCAAAGGGTGTTGCCGGGCATAACTGTATATAAAGTATAGTCCAAAACATTACCTCCCTTCTGTTAGTAATATATTCGGCTCATCTGCTTTTGGTGCGGAATATTTGGTTTTTAAGTGTATATAATATATAAAAATCAGGAGGTAAATTTATGGAGAGTAAAATTAAAAGTGTTACAGCCAGAGAAATTCTTGATTCCCGCGGTTTTCCCACGGTTGAGTGTGAGGTTATGCTTGAAAACGGAGCCTGTGCTTCTGCGGCTGTGCCTTCAGGAGCTTCAACAGGCGAGCACGAAGCCGTTGAGCTGAGAGATAAGGACGCACGCTATATGGGCAAAGGCGTAAAAAAGGCAGTGTCCAACGTTAACACAATAATCGCTCCGGCACTTTTAGGGCAAAAAGCTACAAATCAGCTTTCTATCGATTCGGTGCTTACCACTCTTGACTCAACAGAAAATAAATCAAAGCTTGGTGCTAATGCGTTGCTTTCTGTATCAATGGCGGTGGCAAAGGCGGCGGCAAAGGCAGTTAAGCTGCCGCTTTACAGGTATTTGGGCAATATTTATACTCATCGCTTGCCTGTACCTATGATGAACATTTTAAACGGCGGTGCTCACGCTTCAAACAATATTGATATTCAGGAATTTATGATAATGCCCGTGGGATTTCGCTCCTTTTCTGAGGGTTTGCGTGCAGCTTGTGAGGTTTATCATACTCTTGGTATTCTGTTAAAAGAAAACAATCTTTCAACTGCAGTAGGGGACGAGGGCGGCTTCGCACCAAATCTTAACAGTGACGAAGAAGCCATTGAGTGTATTTTAGAAGCAATTAACAGAGCGGGGTTTAAAAACGGTGAAATTAAACTCGCCCTTGATGCAGCGTCTTCCGAATGGTATGAAAACGGTGTTTATACCCTTCCTAAACGCAGTACACAGTATACAGGCAAAGAACTTGTATCATACTTTAATTCTCTGAAAGAAAAACACCCTATAATTTCAATCGAAGACCCCTTGGCAGAAGACGACTGGGATTCATGGAAAGAGTTTACTGCCACAGCAAAGGGAAGTCTTCAGATAGTAGGTGACGACTTGTTTGTTACAAACTATAAACGTCTTGAAAAAGGTATTAACGAAGGTGCCGCAAACTCAATCCTTATAAAGGTTAATCAGATTGGTACCCTTTCAGAAACTTTTCGTGCTATTGAAACCGCCCACCGAGCAGGTTATACAACGGTTATTTCTCACCGCAGCGGCGAAACCGAGGACACAACTATTGCAGATATAGCCGTAGCTGTAAATGCAGGTCAGATTAAAACCGGTGCACCCTGCAGAAGCGAGCGTGTTGCAAAGTACAACCGACTCTTAAAAATAGAGCAGGAATTGGGCAATTCGGCAGTTTACTCTATGAAATAAAAAAGCAATATGGCAAAATTAACGAAAAATTGCCGAAAAATTCTACACGGAAATCGTGCCTTTAGTACGGTTTCCGTCTTTATTTTAATCTTGTTTTATGGTATATTATCTTTGTATTATATTATGGAGCAGTAACGCTCCTGCGAAATGGTGATTTTTATGAATAACGCAACAAACGCTAAATTATGGGATGCCGAAACTCCTTTAGGCAAGCCCGTTCATAAGCTTGATGAATTTGCATATTTCGGCAACGATTTAGGTGCCGTTTATGCTGAGGATAAAACCGTATTCACATTTTGGTCTCCTGAAGCTTTAAATGTTACCGTCAGACTTTTTACTAAGGGTAGCGACAAAGAGGAGGGGGCTAAGTTTATTGCTGACCTTCCCATGAGCAAAACCTTTGAAAATGTTTGGCGTGCAGAATATGCAGGCGACCACAAAAACGAGTACTACACCTATGTAATAGATTTCAAGGATAAAAGAGTTGAAACCGTTGATATCTACGCAAAAGCGGCAGGCGTTAACGGTGAAAGAGGTATGATAGTTGACCTTAAATCTACTGACCCTGAGGGTTGGAACGATGACAAGCATATTTTTGTTGAAACTCCTACAGATGCTATTGTATGGGAGGTTCACGTTAAGGACTTTTCTCATTCTCCTTCTTCAGGTATTACAGCAGAGCATAGGGGAAAGTACCTTGCCTTTACCGAGCACAGCACACTTTATGGCGAAGGTATAGTTCCTACCTGTGTTGATTACCTTAAAAATTTAGGTGTTACACATGTTCAGATTACTCCTTTTTATGATTTCGGCTCTGTAAACGAGGCTGCTCAGGATGACAGCTATAACTGGGGCTATGACCCTAAAAACTATAACGTTCCCGAGGGCAGTTATTCTACCAATCCCTTCGACGGCAATGTAAGAATAACCGAGTGCAAGCAGATGATTCAGGCTCTCCACGATGCCGGCATCGGTGTTATTATGGATGTTGTTTATAATCACACATATCAGGCACAAGGCTCGTTTTTTGACAGATGTGTTCCCGGTTACTACTATCGCTATCACAAGGACGGCTCTTGGTCAAATGGTTCAGGTTGCTCCAACGACACAGCTTCAGAGCATCTTATGTACAGAAAGTTTATGATTGATTCTGTGCTTTACTGGGCAAAGGAATATCATATTGACGGCTTTAGGTTTGACCTTATGGGTCTTCACGATGCTCAGACTATGCGTCTTATCCGCAAAGCTTGTGATGAAGAATTCGGTAAGGATAACATCATTCTTTACGGCGAAGGCTGGCATATGGGTACAGCTTGTGCAAACGGCACCGAAATGGCAAATCAGGGGGCAATTCGCTCTATGCCCGGTGTTGGTGCGTTTAACGATAATATCCGCGACGCAATTAAGGGTAGCGTGTTTGGCGCTTATGATAAAGGTTTTGTTCAGTGCGGTGCATGTGCTGAGAGAATTAAAAGCGGTATAGCAGGCGAAACAGGCAGTTGGGCAGGTAAGGCTTCTCAATGCGTTAACTACGCATCCTGTCACGATAATTACGCTCTTTATGATAAGCTTATTTTAAGCGAACGCGGCGGTACCGGCTATGCTGAGCGTTTTGATAGTTTAGTTTCTATGACTAAGCTTTCTGCCGCAATTGTTCTTTTGTCTCAGGGCATTCCTTTCTTCCTTGCAGGCGAGGAGCTTTGCCGTACCAAATTCGGCGACGAAAACAGCTACTGTTCTTCCGCTGAGGTTAACCAGATTGACTGGGAAAACACAGGTCATTATGCTGACCTTATCCTTTACTATCAAGGCTTAATCCGCTTAAGAAAGAAGCTTTCTGCCTTAAGAGGTGCCAACAAGATTTCTGACAATGCCAAGCTTAATTTTGTTAATTCAGCTATGCCTTGTGTATCTTATACCGTTGATTTTAAAGATAACGATACTGAAGGCCATGTCTTTGTTGCTCTTAATCCCTGCGATTATGACGTCCGCTTGAATCTGGCTGATACAGGTCTTCCTAAAGATACTAAGTGGATTGCAGTTGTTAATAAGCATAGTGCAGGTACTGCACCGCTTATGGCGATTTCCGAACTTGCTCTTATAGAAAGTAAAAGTGCGTTAGTTCTTATTGACGAAAAGGCTTACAAGGCAATTTTTAAAAGGTAATTCTCTGCTTTTGAGATAAAGCAGATTTACATTATTCAATTTAATAGGAGGTAATTCTATGAAACTCAGAAAAATCCTTGCGGTTTTGCTTGCAGTTATGATGGTATTAAGTACATTTGCCATTGTTACCGCTTCTGCAGAATCTGAGGTAACAAACAACAACCCTTATTCGGTTGCTGCTATGGAGCTTGACGAGCTTTATGCTTACGATGGCGACGACCTTGGTAGTACTTATACTCCCGAAGCAACCACATTTAAGGTATGGTCACCTACATCTGAGGCAGTTACCCTTAAGCTTTATGCTACAGGTAGCGACGCTGAGGAGGGTGCAGAGGACCTTGGCGAGCACGAGATGACTCTTGACGAGACTACAGGCGTATGGTCTGTAACAGTTGAAGGGGATCTTCTCAACGTTTACTACACATACGAAGTTTCTACAGTAGCTCTCGTTACTGGCGCTAAGAAAACTTCTGAGGTTTGTGACATCTACGCAAAAGCTGTAGGCGTTAACGGTAACCGTGCAATGGTAGTAGACCTCGACTCCA
Source organism: Ruminococcus sp. (assembly GCA_017456845.1). GTDB lineage: Bacteria > Bacillota > Clostridia > Oscillospirales > Acutalibacteraceae > Ruminococcoides. The sequence goes on along the minus strand of JAFTIP010000019.1, from coordinate 44,399 downwards.
CCGACCCCGAGGGTTGGGAAAACGACGAGTATGTTCTCGTTGACGAACAGTCTGATGCTATTATCTGGGAAGTTGTAGTTCGTGACTTCTCCAACCACGAGTCTTCAGGCGTTTCTGAAGAGAACCGCGGTAAGTTCCTTGCTTTCACAGAAGAAGGCACAACAGTTAACGGTGAGGGCAACATTGCTACTTGCGTTGACTACCTTAAGGAGCTTGGCGTAACTCACGTTCAGATTAACCCCTTCTACGACTTTGCTTCCATTCAGGAAGATAAGAGCTTAGAGCACCAGTACAACTGGGGTTATGACCCCAAGAACTATAACGTTCCCGAGGGTAGCTATTCTTCTAACCCCTTTGACGGTAACGTTAGAATTACTGAGTGTAAGCAGATGATTCAGGCTCTTCACGATGCAGGCATCGGCGTAATTATGGACGTTGTTTACAACCATACATACGCTTCCGATACATCTTTCTTCCAGCTTACAGTTCCTAACTATTACTACCGCTTCAATGCAACAGGCGGTTGGTCTGCAGGCTCAGGCTGCGGTAACGACACAGCTTCCGAGCGTGCAATGTTCAGAAAGTTTATGCTTGACTCCTGCCGTTATTGGGTAGAGGAGTATCACATCGATGGTTTCCGTTTCGACCTTATGGGTCTCCATGATGCAGAAACAATGAACCTTATCAGAGCTGACCTTGATACAATCAATCCTGACCTTATTATGTACGGTGAAGGCTGGAACATGACTTCCACATTTGACCCCGTAACATGTGCAGGTACAGCTACAGTTGGTTGTTCACAGAGAAACGCTGCTGTTGTTGATTCCAGAATCGGTATGTTTAACGACCAGATTCGTGATGCTCTTAAGGGTAACGTATTCTCCAACACAGCTACAGGTTACTTACAGGGTTCCAAAACTTCTTACGAAGGTATTTCCTACGGTGTTCGTGCTAACACAGTAGGTAAGGGCGGTACATGGACTCCTCAGACTCCTGAGCAGTGTGTTACATATGTATCTTGCCACGATAACCACACACTTTACGACAGACTCGTTGCTTCAACACGTGGCGAGGATGCCGATTACAGAGTAAGATATGCTGACCTTATCGAAATGAATAAGATGTCTGCTACAATTATTCTTACTTCACAGGGTACTTCCTTCTTCGTAGCAGGTGAAGAGCTTGCTCGTTCTAAGGATGGCGACCACAACTCTTACTCCTCTCCTGTAGAGGTTAACGAAATCGACTGGAACCTTGCAGTTTCCAATGCAGACCTCGTTTCTTACTACAGAGGCCTTATCGATATCAGAAAGAACTTTGCTCCTTTCACAGACGGCACAGGCAAATATGCTGATAAGTACACATTTGCTGCCTCTATCTCCGGCGTTGAAAGCTATCTCGGCTATGTTGTAGATAACGACGTAGAGGGCCAGTGGGACAAGGTTGCAGTTATTGCTAACTCCATGATTAAGGAGTCTCAGGAAGTTACACTTCCCGACGTAGGCGTTGACGAGTGGGTTATCATTGCTGACGAAAACAGCGCAGGCGTTTCTGAAATCAGAACAGTAAAGGGCAACACTATTACAGTTGCACCTTCAGGTTCCATTATTGCTGTTGATAAGGAGAGCTTTGATGCAGTAGGTCTTGAGTCTGACGATTCTAAGGTTACAGTTAACCACGTAAACGCTAAGAATAATCAGGTTATCACAACTCAGACAATCACAGGTGCTATCGGTTCCGGTTACGAGACAGCTCAGGATTCTTCCTTAAGCCTTGAGTATGAGCTTGACCGCGTAGAGGGCAATGCTAAGGGCACATTTACAGAGGAAGACCAGACTGTTACTTACTATTACAACTACTATGTTGCTCCTGCATTTAAGAACAACGACATTACAAACGACGGCAAGGTTAACATTAAGGACGCTACAGCAGTTCAGAAGCACCTTGCTAAGATTGAAGTTTTATCAGACGAGCTTGTAGCTCTTGCTGACTATGACTACAATGGCAAAGTAAACGTTAAGGACGCAACAGCACTTCAGAAGCACATTGCTAACTTCAACATCAGCATCGGTACAGTTGTAACAAACTTCTACTGCATCAACGAAGAGGGCGAGAAGGTTAAGATTGCTCCTTCTGTTGAGAAGCAGTTAAAGGTTGGTTCAGAGTATAAGACAGAGGCTGTTTCCGTTGAGCTTTACACATTAAGCGATGAGCTTCCTGAAAACGCTGAGGGTGTTGTAGCTGTTGGTACAACTACAGTTGATTACATCTATAATTACTCTGCAAGCGGCATTAAGGTTCACGCAATCCACCTCGATCCTGAGGCAACTTGGGTACCTTACCTCTGGGCTTGGGATCCCATCGGCGGTGTTAACGCATTCGGCTCTTGGCCCGGCGTTCCTATGATGGAAGAGGGCGACGGCTGGTACACAATCGACGCAGCACTTCCCGAGGGTTGTGAATACGGTATCATCATCAATGCAAACGGCTCACCCCAGACTGCAGATATGATGGGTAACACAGCTGAGGAAATCTGGATTGTTATCGATGACTATAACATCATCGACAAGGGCGAGTTCATCACAATCTACACAGAGAAGCCCGATATGGACGCTCTTCGTGCAGAGGTAGTTCCTGCTGAATAATTCCATTAAATAATCAGTTTTCTGATATATAAAAACCTCCCTGAGATTTTTCTCAGGGAGGTTTACTTATGTAAAAAATTAAAATATTCTGTTTTTAGTATCTCCGCCATAAAAGCTTTTGATGTTTTCGCCCATAATTTTTACGCATCTGTTACGTGCTTCATATGAGCCCCAAGCCATATGAGGTGTAAACACTACATTATCATATCCTAAAATATCTGTGTAAGGATGATTTTCAGGGAAAGGCTCAACAGAATAAACGTCTACGCCTAAACCACCGATTCTATTCTCTTTTATAGCGTTAGCCAAAGCTTTTTCGTCAGTTACTGCACCGCGTGCAGTATTTACCACGATGGCGTTTTTCTTCATTTTTGCGATTCTTTCAGCGTTTATAAGGTTTCGCGTTTCGTCACTTAAAGGAACATGCAGAGAAATAACGTCACATTCAGTGCAAAGTTCGTCAATATCCACCACAGGGAATTTTCCCTCGTTTTTTCTTCTGCAAATCATCACTTTGCAGCCTATCGCATCTGCAATCTCGGCAACCTTTGTTCCGATTCCGCCGCCGCCAACAACGCCCCACGTAAGGTTTGAAAGTTCATGATATACAGGTGTTAGCTTGTTAGCAATACCAGATTTTGAGTATTCACCGCTGTTAACAAAGGATTCGTACTCCTTAAGATGAGTAACAAGACTCAACACCATAGAGAGAGTAACCTGTGCAACGCTGTCAGTTGAGTAGCCGGGAACATTATAAAGGGCGATATTTGCTTTTTTGCAGTAAACGGTGTCAATATTATCATAGCCTGTAGCTGCAACACAGATAAGCTTAAGATTTGATGCTTTGCTGAGGTTGCTTTCGTTAAGCTTGATTTTATTAATAATAACTACATCGCTGTTGCTTATTCTATCAGAAATCTCATCAGGTGCAGTAGTTTCAAATTCTTCAACCTCGCCCAACGCATAAATAGGGGAAAGGTCAATATCTTCTCCAAGGGTACTTTTGTCAAGAACAGTAATTTTCACGTTAGTTTCGTCTCCTTTTTATGAGCTTATCAAGTCTGATAATTATAGCCTTTTCAAAAATTATGATAAGTGCTGTTTCAATAGGTATTGCTATCAGAGTTTTTATGCCTCTTACTCCTGCAGTTATCCAGAAAGCCTTTGAAAACTGAATGTAAAGCCATAACGAGCCTAATATTATTTCAACAAAAACTCCGGTTACAATCTCACAAATCACTAAGGAAGGTATAAACCGCTTACATTCAAACAAAAATAAGCCGTATAGCAAACCTACAAGTAATCCATTTATTGTCCATCCGGGGAAGTACGCTCCCATAGGCGCCAAAATAAAGCAGAATAAATCGCCCAGTGCACCGATTATACCTGAAGCTACAGGGCCGCAAAGTATTCCTGCAATGGCAATCGGCAAAAAGGAAAAGCCGATTTTGATATCCGGCGAAATTGCAAGGGTAAGGTTAGAAAAATAACCGATAACAATTCTCAACGCCAAAAGCATGCCGCACACGGCAAGGTTCTGAGGCTTTCTTAAAAGCCGGGCTGATTTAATAAATTTTTCTCCAATGATATTCACGTGCAAACCTCCTGTGTTTGCCGCAGAAAAAGAGAAAGGCGAAACCGCATTAAAAAACGCACAGTTCCGCCAATAGTTCTGATTTTCAGCGGGATGCAAGCCTTACACCGCGAGATTAACTCTTCGTCCTCTTGGCAACTCCCCGTCCAAGCGGCACTTTACGCACAAGGCTCTACTCTGTTTTTTATAATAATATACCTATTATTGAATTTTGTCAATTATAATATTCCGTTAAATGCTAATATTACTAACACACAAGTTGTAATCACAACAATTGAAAGTACAAGGGAAGAAATAAACGTGGATGTTTTCTTTTTGCTTTCTTCTCCTGCCCTTGGCAAAAGCTTTGCTTTTCTTAAAGCTGTTACTACAAATTTATATAATATAAGCGTAGCACTTGAATTTAACGCTCCTTTAATCAGATTAAAAGGAAGAAAAGCAGGGATTAAGAGTGGCATAATCATTTCTCTGGAAATGTGCATATAAATCGGTGTTACAAGGTAGTTCCATAAAAGCATAACACCTGTCATAAGCAAAGTGCCTGCAGCAAGTCCTATTATTGCACCGGTAAGCTTCTTTTTCTTTTTATAAATAAAAGCCGCAGGGCAAACAAAGGCTGACGTTGCGAGTACGTTCATAATAAAGCCTATAAAGCCCGTAGAGCTGAACGTTAGCATTTCAAGAAAGCATACAACAACCGTAACAGCAAAAGCAGGCAGCGGACCGTAAATAAAGCCTCCAATCAATATAACTGCACTTTTAAATTCAAGATCTAAAAAGGGCACGGCGGGTATAATTGGAACTCTGCATAAAAAGGTTATTACGTATGCCATAGCTGCAAGCATACCGAGGGTAGCCAGCATTTTCAGGTGAGAACTTCTGTCGTTATTTCGTGATAAAGTGTTGTTCATTTAATAAATACCTCCATGGTATGGGGAAAAATAAAAGCTCCGCAAACAGCGGAGCGTGACAATACATAAATATATTGACATCTTTTTTCATCCGGACTTTACCGTCGGCACAGGAATTTCACCTGTTCAGCACAAGGCTCGTGGGCTTTACCACCGGTGGGGAATTGCACCCCGCCCCAAAGATTTCATAAGTATTCTATTACTATAAAGCTAAATTGTCAAGTGGATTATCTTGCCTTAACGTTAAGTTTAAGCTCAATTATGTCATGATGAGCTACCCTTTTTTCTTCAGGAGGAAGCTCCATATAGTTACCAAAGGGTATTTGCAGGTATTCGTCATAGTTTTTCATTGCAAGGTAATTCCTGCCTTCAAACTCAACTTCACAAATTCCGTCGTAAATGCTTCTGGGATATACTTTTTTCATAAAGTAAAATCCCGCACAAAGCTCTGCAACGTTTTCGGAAGTCTCAAAACTGTAGCGGCTCATTCTTTTTTGGGCAAATCTCCAGATTTTATATCTTACATTCTTACCCCTGAAAATTCCTAAAAGCACCTTAGAGCCAAGGCTAAGTATACCGCCCTGATTTTTAGGAACAATGCCGGAGCGAAACAGCGAGTAAACCATAGTCCACATATATTGAACGTATCGAGCCATTTTACCGCTTGCCAAGCCGTCTATAGGGAAAATATCAAGGGGAATACCATGGGGCATATCCATATCTTTCTGGTATTCTTTAACAAGCGTGTGGTTCGTATCAGCAATCACAGCAAAAATATTGCCGTAGGTTCTTTCTTTGTCTGCATCTAAAAGTTTAAAACGCTCACTGGGGTTTTCTTTTTTATAAAGCTTCAAGAACTGTTCGTAATCAGGTCTTGGCATCAGAACGTCAATATCGTCGTCCCAAGGAACAAAGCCTTTATTTCTAATAGAACCTATAAGGCAACCGCCGCAAAGGTAGTATGTAAGCCCGTGGCTTCTGCAGAAATCATCAAAGAAGTTTAGTCCGTCGAGCTCTGCTATTTGTAGTTCTCTGAGCTTTTTACCGTCAAGCTGAATACTCAAATTGATTTTTCACTGCTTTCTTTTGTGTTATGTCGGTTATTCCTAATAACCTCTTCCTGTACTTCTTTAATTCTGTCAAAAGGCATTGTGCCAAGTTTTTTACGCCAAAAAGGCATCTTAACAAGCCCGCAAAGTGTTCCTACACCATAAGCAATATGAAGAATAGGGAAAAGGAAGGGAAGAAGCAAAAACTGAGGTTTAACCTTGCGTGTAATAAAGCAAACTACCGTATTAACAAAGTCAAACATAAGATACGCAAGCACTGTGTAAAGCAAGGGATAAATATAACCCAATGCGGCAAACACCGTGAAAATAACAAGCATTAAAAGGAATACAAAGGGTGCAAAATGGAAATATGAAAGACACCCCGGACATACACCAGTTGTAAGACCTATCCATAATCCGTTGCCGAATTTCTGTTTTATCATATGGCGTAAAGTGCTTCTTGTGTGCTGAAAGGATATAATGTCAGGAAAACTGCACATCTTATATCCTGCTTCGCGAATTCTGTAATGAAGCTCATTATCTTCGGTTCTGCCTAAAGCTTCGTTGAAGCCGCCGACTTTTTCAAATACCTCGCGTTTATAAGCAGCATGAAAGAGGCTGTCGTGGTACTCCTGCTTTCCTGTAGGGCGTCTGTAATTGGCAATAGAACTGCCGAAAAGACTTTCTTCAGCCGCTAAAAGGGTAAGCTTCCATGAGGTTTCATTATCAACAATATTTGGCCTTCCGCCGCCAACAATAGTTTCTCCGAATTCTTCCATATTGTAAATACAACGTGCAATAAAGTTTCTGGGAATAGATGCGTGTGCATCAATTCTTATGATTACGTCGCCTGTGGCTTTACAAAGTGCGGCATTCCAAGAGGCAGCCTGACTACCTTTATCACTGCTTGTAATTAAAACGTCTTTAAATCCGTAATCAGTTGCTTTAAAGTCTTCCATCATTGCAAGAGTGTTATCTTTAGAGTTGCTGTCTACAAGAACTACCTCAATTTTATCGTGAGGATATGTCTGGTCTGCTATATTTCTGAAAAGTCCGTTAAGTACCTTCTCTTCGTTATATGCAATTACACAAAGTGAAACCAACATAATCAGTACACTTCCTTACTGAGTTTAATTATCCATTTTGCCGATGTAGCCACCGACATCTCAAAATACGGTACAAAGTATAACATACCAACACCTGTAAGTGCAAGCAAAAACCAACCGCCAAAAGAGTACGTAAGTTTTCTTACGGATTTGTTGAGAGGACCGTTTGTGATTCTTTCAGACTCTTTAACATAAAAGCCTGCAGGCTTTGTGTCGTCTTCAATAAATAAATACATGCTCAATGACTGCCGTGAGGTCCACAAAACCCATAAAGAAATACCTGCAATGCCTGTGATAAATACGCAGAGTGTAAGCAAGGAGTTTGCCACAGTACTCAATTCATTGCTGATAATTGCAGTAACAATTAAATAAGCAGGGGCAATACAGGGCAAAAGCTTTAAAATGCAGATAAGTCCGTATCTCAAGCCGAATAATAAGCAGCTTTTAAGCTTTTTTGTCAGATAGTAAAACACATCAGCGATTCCAGCCTCTTCACCATTGGAAATTAAGTAGAAATATCGTCTTACACCGCAGTAAAGGGGAAATAAGAACACAAACCCCAATGCGTATGCAAGGTATCCGCCTGTGCCTGATAGCAGTAAAATAATAGAGTTTCCTAAGGAGTCTTCTGTTTCTAAAGAAAACAAAGGCTCAACCTCGGCTAAAACGTTAAAAAGAGGAGTAAAAACTACCTGAATTCCAAGTACAATAATACTTTGTATGAAAAGTATAAGAAGAACTCCTGCAAAGAGTATAAAGAAAACACCAAGAGCAGTGCTCCAGTTTCCTTTTGAAAGCAGGCTTTTAGCTTCGTTTTTTATTCTTCGTTCAGCATTCATATACCTTTATCCTCCTCAGGCAATATACATTCTGTACATAGCCTCTAAGCAAATCTGTGCGTGCTTCATAAAGTTTTCTTCGTTCAAACCTTCATTGTCAGTATGAAGGTTTGAAGGGTCACCTTTAAACACAGGGCCAAAAGCAACGCCGTTGCCCCCGAGCTTTCTGGCATAGGTTCCGCCACCTGTTGCGTACATTTCAGGTGCTTCACCCATGATCTCTTCATAGGATTCCTTAAGAATCGCAATAACAGGTCGTGTATCATCAAGATAAAGGGGCTTTGCGTGGCTGAGCACGTTAACCTCTATGTTTTCAAAATCAGCAGCTTTTTTAACTCTTCTGATAAGCTCCTTGCCGCCAAAGGTTACGGGATAGCGGATGTCAAGAGTAGCTCGCTCATTGCTTTCGTTGATTTCAATGGTAGAAACGCAAACTGTAAGCTCTCCCGACTGAGAATCTCTCATTTTCATACCAAGGGATGTACCGTCACTTTCAAGCCTTATGTGAGTTGAAATGAAAGAGCAAAGATTACCTAAAGAAGAAAGACTGAAATTAGCAGAAAGCAAATCAATAAGGTCAAGTATAGCGTTGTGGCCTTTCTGAGGCTCACAAGCGTGTGCTGCTCTGCCTTTTGATTTTATCAGCATACCATCGGGAGTATACATAAAGTCAAATTCACCGCTTTTTGCGTCGGCAAGTCTCATAAGCTGGTGGTCGTCGTTTTCGTTACAGTTGATTACCGCATAGGCTGTGTCGGCAACAGCGTTAACTACTGTTCCGCCCTTGAATTCCGTAAGTACAGCGGCGTCACCGCGTTTGCAGGTAAGCTCAAGTTGTAAAATACCCTTTTCAGCTCTGCAAATACCGTAATCAGCGTCAGGAGTAAATGACATATCAGGCATATCTTCTTTGGAGAAATATGCGGCTACATCTGTCATACCTACTTCTTCGTCTGTGCCGAAAATTGCTCGTATTGTATTTTTGCCCTCAACGCCTTCTTCTTTAAGAATTCTTAAGCAGTAAAGCGTAATCAAGGCGGCACCTTTGTCGTCAGCAACTCCTCTGCCTAAAAGTCTGCCGTCTTTTCTTGTTAATTCAAAGGGATTTGTGTCCCAACCGGAGGAAGCAGGCACAACGTCAAGATGGGTAAGAGTAGCACATAAAAGCCCGCCTTCACCAAGCTGTGCGTGACCTGCCTTGTTATCAATGTTTTTGGTAATAAGTCCGAAGCTCTGGGCTTTTTGAAGCATCCAATTAAGAGCCTCTGTGCATTTTTCGGGATGCTCTGCAGATACAGATTCTATGCTAATAAGCTCAGCAAGGTCCTTGAGAAGCTCTTCTTTATAATTAAGAAATTTTTCACCGAATGACATAAAATCACCTCAAAATAATTTGGAGTTATAAAAAATACTTTACCTCCAAAGTATAATAGTATATAATCATAATTAAGTATTATAACATATATAATCAAAAAATGCACTATGTTTTTTTGAAATAAGGAGATTTTATGGCAAATTACAATTTTTTTGCAATGCTTTCCAGAATGAAATATATAAATCGCTGGGGACTTATGAACAATACAAGAGAAGAAAACATTGGTGAACACAGTCTGGACGTCGCAATTTTTGCTCACGCTCTTGTATGTATTGCTAACAAACGCTTTGGCGAGAACCTTAATGCCGACAGAGCCGCCCTTATGGGCCTTTTTCATGATGCCAGCGAGATTATAACAGGAGATTTACCTACTCCCATAAAGTACTTCGACCCTAAAATCAAAGAGGCATATAAGAACATTGAGCATTTAAGCGAGCAAAAGCTTCTTTCTATGCTTCCTGATTATCTTGCTGATGAGTATGCACCTTTAGTGGATTCTGAGCTTTCAGATAAAAAGCTTCACATTTATGTCAAAGCCGCAGATAAACTATCGGCACTTTGCAAATGTCGCGAGGAGCTCAAAATGGGTAACGTAGAGTTTTTAAAGGCAGAACGCAGTACCTTGGAATCTTTGAATAATATGAACCTGCCTGCCTTGAATGTGTTTATGGAAGAATTTCTTCCTTCGTTTACCCTTACTCTTGATGAGCTTGATTGACAAAACTCTGCATTATTCTGAAGTTTTTGTGAAAGTTTGACGATTTCTTTGTATAATTCTATTAGAGAAATATAATTTTATTTCAACCATTATAATTGTTTCGTATAAGGCTTTAGAAAGGGGAATGGTTATGTCTGAAAGAAATGATCAGGAGTTTGTGGATATCAGCTCGTCGGCTGATTCAAGCTTAAACTCCCGCGAAAAGTCTAAGAATAAGCTAATAATTATTAAAATTATATGTGCGGTTTTGTCGCTGGTTTTTCTTTTAACCGGCTCTGCTTCCATAATTTACTATGGTACTATTAATAAGTTTAATTATAAAGATATTAATAAGCCGAGTGTTAAGCCGGCAGGCAGTAACTCTTCAACGGACCCTACAGACCCCGATTTGCTTATTTTTGATGATGAAACAGGCGAGCTTTTAAGCGACCCTTACATTCTGAATATTATGCTTTTCGGTGCCGACCAGTACGGTAATCAAGGCTTAAGCGATACAATGATTTTGCTTTCTATTGATAACCGCCACGAAAAGATTAAGATGACCTCTTTTTTAAGAGATACCTACATTTCAATTCCAGGTTATTATGCCACTAAGCTTAATGCCGCTTATTCATTAGGCGGTGCAGAGCTTTCTATAGCAACTATCGAGGCAAACTACGGTGTGCAGGTGGACCGCTACGCCATAGTTAATTTTGAAACTTTTAAAGAGATTGTCGACATTATGGGTGGTGTTGACGTAGAACTTACACAGGAGGAAATCTGGTATATAAACGACCAGATTGCCCAGAATGGCCAAGCTGAATATCTACCTTATGATACCCAGCCCGGTATGGTACACTTAAACGGCCAGCAGTCTTTATGGTACGCCAGAAACCGCGGCGGATACATTAACGGCACTGAATATGGCGGTTCCGACTGGGATAGAGTTGAGCGTCAGCGTAACTTCTTAAATGCTGTTATTGACGAGCTTAAGGGTGCATCCCTTACTGAGATAGTTCAGATTGTAAACTCGGTAGGTCCCAATATTACAACAAATCTTAAGAATAGCGAGATTACAACCCTTGTTTCAGGTGCGTTAACTTATCTTAATTATGATATAGAACAGCTTTCAATGCCTACAGACGGAACTTGGAGCTATGGTTATAACGAGGCAGGTTCAGTTATCCTTGTAAACGACTGGTACAAAGCACGCTATGACCTCGCAAAGTTTATCTATGAAGACTCAGTTGCAGATACTTACTCTTATTAATATTAACATTAAACGCCGCAGCTCATAAGAGTTGCGGCGTTGCTGTCAGTCTATAATACTTTTGTAATTGTCGTTATTCTTTTTTAATGGCTTTAATTCAAAAAGCAAAAGATTTAGTAATAGCTCAGCATACATCAGAGGAAGCACAAGATAAGTGAAGCTGAATCCTACGAGTATAGAGGCAATAATAATTCCGATAATAGAAAGCAGTATAAGAAGTCCTGCAAAGCCTAAAGCAAAAACCTTGTTGTACATACAACCTCTTACTGTAAGGCCTGCAATTATGTATGGATAAACCATAAGTACGCAAAGTGCAAAGCCTAAAATCTCAAGACCATAAAGAAGCTTAAATAAGAAAAGCAACACAAATGCCATTACAATAAATACAGAAATTATGTAACAAGGAAACTCGCCAAAAGCGGGTTTCTTTGTTTTTATCAGCATAATAGCAGCTGTGCCGATGGTCAGCGGAATTATAGAAATTATTGATGCCAAACTGCTGAAACCTATTGAAATGCCCTGAGTTGTAATATCAATTCTTACAATCGAAAAAATAAGCATCATAACAGCAATAGCAATAATAACTATCGACAGAGTTTTGTTTTCTTTTAATTCAACGGCTCTGATTTTTTTCATGCTCTCATTCTCCTTGGAACATATTTTTCTTTTTTAACCTTACCTTCAATCTGAGCTTTTGACTTTGAAGATATGCAGAAAAGAATAACACCTAAGGAAAGAGGAGTTGAGTAAGCACGGCTTAAAATAGTAAATTCACTTGCCTGATACGTTGTTGAGTAAGAAATTACCGAGTAAAGCACAACTATAAAGCTAACGACAGCGGCTAAAATAACAGGAAAAGGCGTTTTAAGTAAACCTAATAAATAAATAAGCAAAAGCAAAGCGGTTAGTGAAAGTAATGCAGCTTCAGAGATATCTATAAAATTCTGAGTATAGCTTGAGTGAATAGACATTGCATCAGCTAAAGCTTTCTTTTCTGCGTAAGTAGATACGCTGATTATAAGCTTCATTATTCCGCTTAATAAGTCCAGAGCAGACGCAGGAAGCAAAGCAACGCTTGCACGCCTCATATCGTATACCACTGCACCTGCAACCAACGCTATGGCAAACAAGGCTCTTACACATACATACACGTTATATAGTGCTGTTCCATTTGTTCCCTCAACTCTTGTAAACTGAGAGCACAAAGCTACCCACATTACCATTAATATGGGTATAGCGGCTATTATTCCTAAAAAAGCACCTAAAGTTGGCATTGCAGACTTTTTATGCACTAAAGGAAAAGCTATTTTAAAAGATTTCATCGAATCCCTCCAAACAAATAATATCTATTTTAACATAAATATAGTTTTTTTCAATAGTAATGGCTAAAATTTCATAAAAGCCTCACTTATTATAATCGTGAATATTAAGAATAGCTTTTACATATATATAGGGCAAAGGGGAGATTAAATGATAAGCAGAGTAGCAGAGCTAAGACGTAAGGAGGTAATAGACAGCCTCAGCGGTTCACGTGTAGGCTTTATAGATGATATAGAAATAGACACTTTAACTGCAAACATAAGGTCTGTGGTTGTCTTTGGAAGACCGCGTTTTTTCGGCCTTTTAGGCAAATCTGAGGATGTTATAATCCCCTGGAGCGATATTACGTTAATAGGCGAAGATACGGTACTTATTACAACAAATATAAAAAATAAACAAAAAACCATAAGAGGCACTAAGCTCTTTCGTTAAAATGACGGACTCGAAAGTTTGTGCCAATTAGCAATACAACTAAATAATAATCAAAATTATTGTTAATATTGACGAACGATAATTCTTAAAGAGAATAATACTTAAAATATAATTCTATAACAGAAAAATGAATAGGTTAGTGAATTTTTGCAAATTCTTAAAAAGTATGCCATAATACACCTCGGATTGTGTGATCAAGCAAAAATTTTACTGCTTACACAAGACCTTAAATGAATCTTTGCAAAGCTTCAAAATAAAATTTCAATCTTGAAACTTGAGGCAGAGCACTGTGTGACAATTCAATAAGGCCTTGTCTTAGGGCACTTCAGCCGCCACAGGCGGTATGCACAGATTTCCTTTGTATGTGCCCGGAATAAGGAGGACAAATTAGATTAAAGCATTCAAAAGATCGACCGCTGTTTTATCTTTAGCTTTAGTAATGGCAATTGCAATTACACCTTGCCTTATCTGCGTTCTTGCTAACAACAACGTAGAGGCTGCAGCTAACGATGTAAGCACCCGACCCGAAGGAAGCATTCAGCTTGTAACCAAGACTTATAAGGAAGACCAGATTCTTTCAGCAAAGCAGGACGACGAGTCCTTCTCCAGAGCTCAGGCGTTTGACCTTGCAAAAAAGGCAACCGCAAAAGCAGTAACTGAGCTTGAGGAGAAAAAAGAGTCAGGCGAAGCAGTTCTCTGTGCGACAGAGAGTGAGGATTTTCTGCTTCTGATTGATAACCCTGACTCATCCTATGTAAGCTATAGCGTAGAGCTCTCTGACTATGACAGAGATGTTCTTGAGCACCTTGTAATGGGTGAAGCAGGCGGACAGGGCTTTATCGGTTGCTGTCTTGTTGCTCAGGCAATCAAAGACACAATGATTACTGACGGCTACCCTTCAGTAGACGCAGTTCGAGTAGGCAATGGCTATGCCGCTTCCCTTGATAATGTTCCCAACCAAGATGTATTAGACGCTATCGAGTTTGTATTCGATAACGGTGGTGCCGCAGTTCAGCATAGGATAATCTACTTCTACGCACCTAACGTATGCGAAAGCGCATTCCACGAGTCACAGAATTATGTTGTTACCCACGGCGGCCACAAATTCTTTGACAGATGGTAAATTTTTCTTATATCACCAATCAATCCTGAAACGCTCTTCTCAAAAGGGAAGAGCGTTTCTTCTTTTACATCATAAAAATGTCAAAAAAATCCGCAAAAACCCTTGACTTTATCTGTGTTTTTTGGTATCATACTTAGGCATTACGCACGCCGGGTATGCTCTCAAGGTGTAATCTGTGACGTTTGGATTATATACAGGGTAAATTTCAAAGCTCGGCGGAGGTTTTAACCTAAGGAGGAAAATAAAATGTCAGTAGTATCTATGAAGCAGCTTCTCGAAGCAGGTGTTCACTTCGGTCACCAGACAAGAAGATGGAACCCTAAGATGGCAGAGTACATTTTCACAGAGAGAAATGGTATCTACATCATCGACCTTCAGAAGACAGTAAAGAAGCTTGAAGAAGCTTACAACTTTATCCGTGACCTTTCCGTTGAAGGCAAGTCCGTTCTCTTTGTTGGTACAAAGAAGCAGGCTATGGACAGCGTTAAGGAAGAGGCAGAGCGTGCAGGTGCTTACTATGTAAACGCACGTTGGCTCGGCGGTATGCTCACAAACTTTACAACTATCCGTCGCAGAATCGGCAGACTCAACCAGCTTAAGGCTATGGAGGCTGACGGCACATTCGATATGCTTCCCAAGAAGGAAGTTATCAAGCTCAAGCTTGAGATTGAAAAGCTTGAGAAGTTCCTCGGCGGTATCAAGGATATGGAGAAGATGCCCGGTGCACTCTTCATCGTAGACCCCAGAAAAGAAAAGATTGCAGTTGCAGAAGCAAAGAAGCTCGGTATCCCCGTAGTTGCTATTGTTGATACAAACTGTGACCCTGATGAGATTGACTATGTAATCCCCGGCAACGATGATGCTATCCGTGCTGTTAAGCTTATCACAGGTGCAATGGCTTCCGCTATCATCGAGGGCAGAGAGGGCCAGATGGGCGCTGCTGCTGTTGTTGAGGAAGAGGCAGAAGCTGAGGCAGAGGCTTAATCTCTATAAATTCGTTTTAAACTAAATATACAGAGAGGATTTTAGATTATGAGTTTTACAGCACAGGACGTAAAAGCACTCAGAGAGAAAACAGGCTGCGGTATGATGGACTGCAAAAAGGCTCTTACAGAGGCAGGCGGCGACATGGATGCCGCTGTTGACTTCCTCCGTGAGCAGGGTCTTGCAAAGCAGGCTAAAAAGGCTTCCAGAATTGCTGCAGAGGGTATTGCATACGCTCTCACTAACGATACAAACACATGCGGCGTAGTTATCGAGGTTAACTCCGAGACTGACTTCGTTGCCAAGAACGATGATTTCAAGAACTTCGTTGATATTTGCGCAAAGACAGTTATGGCTCAGAATCCTGCTGACGTTGACGCTCTTAAGGAGTGCAAGGCAGAGGGCACAGAGATGACAGTTGCTGAGCTTTTACAGGAGAAGGTTCTCACAATCGGCGAGAATCTCCAGATCAGAAGATTTGCTCGTTTTGAGGCTCCCTGCGTTGGCTATGTTCACGCTGGCGGCAAAATCGGCGTTATCGTTACTTTTGATACAGACGTTGACACAGCAAGCGATGCTTTTGTAGCTTGCGGTAAGGACGTAGCAATGCAGATTGCTGCTCTCAACACACAGTTCCTCAATGCTGAGGCAGTTCCTGCTGAGGTTCTTGAGCACGAGAAGAAGATTATGCGCGAGCAGCTCCTCAACGAGGGTAAGCCCGAGCAGATTATTGAGAAGATTCTCTTAGGTAAGGTTCAGAAGTACTACAAGGAGAACTGCCTTGTAGATCAGGAGTTCGTTAAGAACAATGACCTTACAATCAAAAAGTACGTTGACGGTGTTGCTAAGGAGCTTGGCGGTTCTATCGCTATCACAGGCTTCGTTCGCTACGAAAAGGGCGAGGGCATCGAGAAGCGTCAGGACGACTTCGCAGCAGAAGTTGCATCCATGGTTAAATAATTTAACGTTAGTTTTTAGCGTCGGACTTTTGTCCGACGCTTTTTTTATCTTTATTGTAAAGAATTATTAAACTTTTAAAAATTAGCCTTATAATTCCTTTACAAAACTTACAAAATGTAGTATTATTAATGTGATTAAATATAAGTTTACGAGGTGATTACTATGCAGGCTAAATATAAGCGTATTTTGCTTAAGCTTTCGGGCGAGTCCCTTGCAGGTGAACAAAAAACAGGTATCGATTTTGATACAGTACTTAAAATCTGCGAGCCTATAAAGAAGTGTGTTGAGTTAGGTGTTGAAATCGGCATTGTAGTGGGCGGCGGTAACTTCTGGAGAGGAAGAAGCTCAGGTAACATGGATAGAACAAGGGCCGACCATATGGGTATGCTTGCTACTTCTATTAATGCTTTAGGCGTTTGCGATGCTTTAGAGCAGTTAGGCGTTGATACCCGCGTTCAGACTGCCATTTCAATGCGTGAAATTGCCGAGCCTTATATCCGCGGCAAGGCTATTAGGCATTTAGAAAAGGGAAGAGTGGTTGTTTTCGGTTGCGGTACAGGTAACCCCTTCTTTTCAACTGATACAGCAGCAGCTCTTCGTGCCGCCGAGATTGAGGCTGATATTATCGTTAAAGCCACAATGGTTGATGGTGTTTATGATTGTGATCCGAAGAAGAATCCTAATGCTGTTAAGTATGATCAGCTTACATTTGACGAGGTTGTAGAAAAGCAGCTTGCAGTTATGGACGGCACAGCCGCTACAATGTGCAGAGAAAACGATATTGATATTATGGTTCTTTCCATCGAGAATCCTATGAATATTTACGAAGCTGTTTGTGGTTTGCCTGTGGGCACACTCGTAACTAATAAAAACTAAGGTTAAGGAGATTTACTAATGAATACAGTTATTAAAAATGCTGAAGAATCTATGCAGAGACGCATAAATCATCTTGAAAGCGAATAAGCAAGAATCAGAGCAGGCAGAGCAAACCCTGCTGTTCTTGATAAGCTTGTTGTAGATTATTACGGAGCTCCCACTCCCGTTAAGCAGCTTGCCGCTGTTTCAGTAACAGAGGCTCGCACACTTTCTATTCAGCCTTACGACGCATCGGTATTAAGAGCTATAGAAAAAGCTATCCAGACATCTGATATCGGCAGTAATCCTCAGAATGACGGCAAAATCATCCGTCTTACTTTCCCTCCTCTTACTGAGGATAAGCGTAAGGAAATCGTTAAGGATGTATCCAAGCAGGCTGAAGATAGCAAGGTTCAGGTTCGTAACGAGCGTAGAGATGCTATCGAAAAGCTTAAGAAGATGAAGAAAAACTCCGAGATTACAGAAGATGACCTTGAGAACGGTCAGGAAAAAATCCAGAAGCTTACAGACAAATTTACAAAGAAGATTGATGAAATTTGTGCTGAAAAGCAGAAGGAAGTAATGGCTATCTGATATGGCTTTGTTTTCGAAAAAAAAGGATAAAGAGCAGGTATTGCCCCAAAACTTGCCTGCTCATATCGGAATTATAATGGATGGTAATGGCCGTTGGGCTAAAAAGCGTGCATTGCCACGCAGTATGGGTCACTCTGCCGGTGCACAAACGTTTCGTAAAATTGCACGTTATTGTTCCGATATCGGCATCAGGCATCTTACGGTTTATGCCTTCTCTACCGAAAACTGGCGTCGCCCCCAGGAAGAGGTAGATGCCCTTATGAAGCTCTTTGAGGAATACCTCAACGAAGCTTTAAGGGATTTTAAAGATGACACAATCGTTGTTAAATTCTTAGGCGACAGAACTGCATTTTCCCCAAAGCTTCAGGCTCTTATTAATGAAAATGAAGAAGAGTCTAAGGATAGGGAAGGTATGGTTTTAAATATCGCCATGAATTATGGCGGCAGAGATGAGCTTGTTACTGCTACCAAGAAGATTGCCGAAAAGGTTAAAAACGGTGAGCTTTCTGTTGATGATATTAATGCAGAGCTTATTTCTGATTCAATTTATACTGCAGGTCAGCCTGACCCAGACCTTATAATCCGTCCAAGCGGTGAGTTCAGAATTTCCAACTTTCTCTTGTGGCAATCGGCATATGCCGAATATTACATCAGCGATAAATTATGGCCTGATTTTACAACTGACGATTTAGATGAGGCAATCGCTGAATTTTCTACACGAAATCGCAGATACGGCGGTGTTTAATACACCGCCCTGTACTGTGTTAGGAGGCTTTTTTGTGAAGACAAGATTAATTACTGCAGGTATTGCCGCGGCAATTGCTATCGGCATTATGATTGCCAGCGAATTTATCCCATGGATAATTTTTGTTGCATTATGTGTTATTGCCTGTATGATGGAATTTGAGTTTTTAACAGCCAAGAGCTTTCATAAAGATTGGTTTATTTTAATATTAAGCATTCTTTTTGTTGTATCCTCTGTGCTTGTGTCTACTACTAATTTTTGGTTTGTACCTATGTATGTTTATACTGTGGCTTTACTTTTTTCGCAAATTCTCCGCCATGAAAAACATTCCATAACCGATGTTTTATTCGTTTATGCAGGTACTTTGTTTATCGGGTTATCTCTTCTTTGTTTGGCTCGTCTTGTGTGTATGCAGTGGCAGTTTACAAGCTTTTTTGTGTGTGTTGCTCTTGTTCCGCCTTGGTTTGCAGACAGTGCAGCTTACTTTACAGGTTCGGCAATAGGTAAGCACAAACTTTGCCCTGTAATAAGCCCCAAAAAGACTGTAGAGGGTGCTATAGGCGGTGCAATCGCATCTATAGTCGGCTCTCAGCTTTTAGGTCTTGTATATCAGTTTATTTTCTACCGAGACGTGCTTATTAATTACCCTGCTCTTCTTTTAATCGGCATGTATAGTGCAGTAATTTCTGTTGTTGGTGACCTCACATTTTCTCTTATTAAGCGTGAATGTAAAATCAAGGATTACGGCTCAATTATGCCCGGTCACGGCGGAATGCTTGACCGTTTCGATTCTGTTGTGTTTACCGTGCCTTTTGCACTTTTTATTTCCTATACAATGGGGCTTATTTGGCAGGTATAATGTTTAGCTTACTTCTAAAAAGGCTATAATAAGGAAGATATTATGACTAATTCACTTTCAATTTTAGGCTCCACAGGCTCAATTGGCACTCAGGCAATCGATGTTGCTCAGAAACTTAATATGAAGGTAACTGCTCTTACTGCCAATATCAATGTTAAGGTTATTGAAGAGCAAATCAGGCTTTTAAAGCCGGAGCTTGCAGTAATGTATGACGAAGCTTCTGCTAAAGCTCTCAGAATAGCCGTAGCTGATACTGACACAAAGGTATCAAGCGGTATGGAAGGACTCTTAGAGGCTTCTTATATGGAAACCGCTGACACCGTGCTTAACTCTTTGGTTGGTATGATTGGCTTATTGCCAACCTTAACAGCTGCAAAAGCTAAGAAAAATATAGCCCTTGCCAATAAAGAGACTTTAGTTGCTGGCGGCGACCTTGTAATGCGTACAGTTAAGGAAAATGGTGTTAAGCTTTTGCCTGTAGATTCAGAGCATAGTGCTATTTTTCAGTGCCTACAGGGATGCCCTAAGGAAAGTTTGCTTAAAAAGCTTATCTTAACTGCCTCAGGCGGCCCTTTCTTCGGCAAAAGGGAAGATGAGCTTAAAAATGTAACCGTTGCCGAAGCTTTAAACCATCCTAATTGGAGCATGGGTGCTAAAATCACCGTGGACTCCGCATCTATGATGAATAAAGGCCTTGAGATTATTGAGGCACGCTGGCTTTTTGATGTTGATGCAGATAATATTGACGTTGTTGTTCATCGCCAGAGCATTATTCATTCTCTTATTGAATTTGTAGATAATTCCGTCCTTGCTCAGCTTGGACTTCCCGATATGCGTATTCCTATACAGTACGCTCTTACTTACCCCAACAGGTTTGAGTCACCTGTAAGTTCTCTTAATCTGTGGGAGGTAGGTACTCTTACTTTCGATAAACCTGATTATGAAACTTTTAAATGCCTTACAGCTTGTAAGGATGCACTTAAAATCGGCGGAACTGCTCCTGCTATTGCAAACGGTGCCAATGAAGCCGCCAATGAGCTTTTCAGAAACGGAAAGCTCAAATTTCTGCAGATTGGTGAGCTGGTTTCAGATTCAATCAAATTAATCAATTCAACACCTATTGTAAAGGTTGAAGATGTATTAGAGGCTGACAAAGCAGCCCGTGACTTTGTATTAAGCAGAGTATAATTTTAACTATCGGAGATGACCCCCATTGACCGTTTTTACTAACATACTTACTACTGTCGGTCTTATTGTGATTGCAGTTCTTCTTTTTGAGCTTATTATCTTTTTCCACGAAGGCGGCCATTTTTTAACTGCAAAGCTTTCGGGTATAAAGGTTAACGAATTTGCCTTGGGTATGGGCCCTAAAATCTTTTCTTTTAAACGCAAAGAAACAGTTTATTCTTTGCGTCTTTTTCCTATAGGCGGTTTTTGTGCTATGGAAGGCGAGGACGAAGATTCCGATAATCCTCATGCTTTTAATAACGCTAAAATTTATAAGCGAATGATTGTAATTATTGCCGGTGCTTTAATGAACGTAATCTTAGGTCTGATTTTTATGGGCATACTTTTAGCACCTTCACCTTATTTTACTACAACTACAATCACCGATTTCAGCCCCAAGGCGTATAGTGCAAACTCAGGTCTTCAGATTGGCGATAAGGTGCTTTCTGTTGACGGATATAAGGTCTATAATTCTATGGACTTATCTTATGCTCTTTCAACTGTTAAGGTGTCTGAGGTAGAGGGTGACGAGCTCCAGATTTATAAGCAGGATTGCTGCAATACCCTTTATGATGCCTACGCAGAGCTTGTACAGGCAGGTAAAATTACAAGTGATGATATGAATAACATAGCTTTTAATGCGGTGTGCCAGGGAGCACGCAGTATTAATGCAACTAACAGCAATAAAGAGGCTTACGAAGCTTTACAGCAGGGTGTTATAGATTTAAGTAAGGCTGTGCCAAATGAATCAATAACTATAGAAGCAATTGAAGTTAAAGAAACCCGTCAGCGTTTCAGAACAAACCTTGAGGTTGAGCGTCAGGGTGAAAAGCTTACTTTAGAAAATGTAGACTTCTTCACTTATACAACTGCTGACGATGATACACCCAAGCTTGCAGTGGATTTTTACCTTGAAGGAAAAGACAATAACTTTTTTAATCTTTTAGGTGAAACTGGCAGCCAGACGGTTTCTGTAGTTCGTATGGTTTACGATTCACTTTTCGGTCTTATTAAGGGTGAGTATGGTTTTAATGACCTTTCAGGTCCTGTTGGCATTGCTTCTGTAACCGTTGAAATGGCTCAGGTTGGCTTAGAAACAGGCTTTGGTGACGCTGTTCGTAATATCCTTTACATTATGATGGTGATTACCGTAAATTTAGGTATTGTCAATATGCTTCCTTTCCCGGCTCTTGACGGCGGCAGATTCGTATTCCTGCTTATTGAAGCAATATTCCGTAAGCCTGTACCCAGAAAATTTGAAGCAATTGTAAACGGCGTTGGTTTAGCACTTTTACTCTTGCTAATAGTAGTAATAACTTTTAAGGATATATTCAAACTCTTTGTGTGAGGTTTAATATGAATTCTAAAAATAAAGTTAAAGTGGGAAATATTTATATCGGCGGCGACGCTCCTGTAACTATTCAGTCTATGCTTAATACTCCTGCCCAGGATATTGAAGCAAGTGTTTCGCAGGCAAAACGTCTGGAAGAAGCAGGCTGTGAGATTATCCGTGCTGCGGTGCCAACCCGCGATTCTGTAAGTCTTATTTATGCCTTAAAAGAAGCGGTTAACGTTCCTGTTGTAGCCGATATTCATTTTGATTATAAAATTGCTCTTGAATGCGTAGCGGCAGGTGTTGATAAAATCCGAATTAATCCCGGCAACATCGGCTCAGACGATAGGGTAAAGGCGGTTGCAGATGCTTGTAAAAATGCTGGAGTTCCTATCCGTATTGGTGTTAACTCAGGTTCTCTTGAAAAAAGCATCTTGGAAAAATACGGTCATCCTACCGCTGAGGCTCTTTGCGAAAGTGCCCTTTACCACGCTTCGCTTTTAGAAAAGTTTGATTTTAACGACATTGTTCTTTCTATGAAATCTTCAACTGTTGCTACAACAGTTAAGGCTTATGAGCTTGCAGCAGCAAAAACCGATTATCCTTTGCACCTTGGTGTTACCGAAACAGGCACCGAGTATGGCGGTATTATTAAATCAAGTGCTGGTATCGGTTCACTTTTATTGCACGGCATCGGTGATACAATAAGAATTTCCTTAACCGCTGATCCTGTGCGTGAGGTTGTAGCTGCTAAGGAGCTTTTACGCTCAGTAGGCCTTCGAAATGATGGTGTAGAGTTTGTTTCTTGCCCTACTTGTGGGAGAACTAAGATTGACCTTATTTCTCTTGCAAATAAAGTTCAGGAAAGCCTGAGCGGTATTAATAAACACATAAAAGTTGCCGTAATGGGCTGTGTTGTAAACGGCCCCGGCGAAGCAAAAGAAGCTGACATCGGCATTGCAGGCGGTGACGGCTGTGCCCTTATTTTCAAAAAGGGTGAAATTCTCAGAAAGGTTCCTGAGGATAAGATTATTGAAGAGCTTTTAAAGGAAATAGAAAAGCTCTGACGAGGTTCAGATGAATACTTTTATTTCTTATTTCGCAAAATACATAGATAAATCAAGACTCAGCGAAGCTGTGCAAAACGCACAGCTTATTAAGCTTTGTGTAAACAAAGAGGCAAGAGTTTTAGAAGCTTCTTTAGGCTTTGATGTTCTTGTGAACAGAGAAGAGCTTTTTATTGCTGAAAAGAATCTTACATCTGCTTTACAGCTTAAGTCCTGTAAGATTCATCCTGCTTTTCCTGAAGGAAGCTTTAACGCTGAGTACTATCCTCAGCTTATTCTTGAACTCAAACGTCTTATGCCTGCTCTTAACGGTACTTTAACCGATAGTAAGCTGAGGGTTGACGGAAATCGCTTCGATATTGAGCTTTTCCATGGCGGTGAAATGCTTCTTAAGGGTATGGGTTTTGTAGATAACTTCAAGTCTCTTATGGCTCAAGAGTTTTCACTTTACGATATTGACGTAACTTTTTCGGGTATCAGAGAATTCAATATTGACGATGAAGCTTATATTCAGCAACAAAGCCATATTGAAGAGACCTTACGACGCGAAGAGCTCCTTCGTGCCGCTGAGGAAGACACTCCCTCTGAATTTAAAACCGAAAAAGCTAAAGACATTATTGAAATAAGAGAAAAAGAATCTTTGCTTCCTCAGGTGTTTTTGCCCTCTGTTAAGTCGTTGTGGGGTAATTCTATTAAATCCAAGCCTGTTCCCATAAGCTCACTTTCCTTTGATTCAGGTAAAGTTGTGGTATGGGGTGATGTTTTTGAAATGGAAACTAAGGTTACCAAATCAGGTGACAAAAGTATTATTCAGCTTTATATTACAGACTATTCAGGTTCTACAATTGTAAAGGTTTTTGCTCCCATTAATGAGTGCAAACCCCTTGAAGTAATTAAAAAGGGTATGACAATTTTAGTCCGCGGCGACTATGAATTTGACCCTTTTATTAAATCTTACGTTGTTAACGCACGCTCTATTGCCACAGCATCAAAAATTAAAGTAGATGATAGGGCAGAGAAAAAGCGTGTTGAGCTACATCTGCATACAAATATGTCTCAGCTTGACGGTGTATCATCTGCCGAAAGCCTTATTACACGATCTGCCAAATGGGGTCATAGTGCTGTTGCTATTACCGACCACGGTGTAGCTCAGGCTTTTCCCGAAGCTATGAATACAGCCAAATCTCTTGCAAAAGCAGGTACACCTATCAAGGTAATCTATGGCACAGAGGCGTATTTTGTTGATGACCTTGTTTCTGCTGTTGTAGGCTCAAAAAATGTTGATTTTAACAGCACATTCATTTGTTTTGACTTAGAGACTACCGGCTTTTCTGCTAAAAAGGACAGGATAACAGAGATAGGTGCCGTTAAAATTCAAAACGGTGTAATTACTGACACTTTCTCAACCTTTGTTAATCCCGAAAGACCAATCCCTGCAAAAATTACCGAGCTCACAGGTATTACTGACGCAATGGTAGAAGATGCACCTTCAGATGTTGATGCTGTTGCAGACTTCCTTGATTTCTGCGGTGATGCTGTATTGGTTGCTCATAATGCTCCCTTTGACACCTCCTTCATTCGCGAAGTTTGCTCTAAAATGGGCAGGGAGTATTCCTTTACGTCTATAGATACAGTAGCAATTTGCCGAAGTATTTTAAAGGATATAAAAAACTGCAAGCTTGATACTGTTGCAAAATTTTTACGACTTCCCGATTTTAATCATCACAGAGCCTGTGACGATGCCAATATCCTTGCTCATATTTTCTTGCAGCTTATTTTAAGGCTTCAGGATGACTTTGATATTAAAACCACAGGCGAAATTAACACTAAAATTGCAGGCGGCGACTTTAAGAAGCTTCCCTCATACCATCAGATTATTTTAGTCAAAAATCAGGCAGGACTTAAGAATCTTTATAAGCTTATTTCTTACGGTCATCTTGATTATTTCTATAAACGTCCCAGAATTCTCCGTTCTGTTCTTGATAAGCACCGCGAGGGGCTTATTATCGGCTCAGCCTGTGAGGCTGGTCAGCTTTTCCGTGCTATTATGGCAGGTAAAAGTGATCAGGAAATTGAAGAAATTGCGGCATATCACGATTATCTTGAAATTCAGCCCGACGGAAATAACCATTTCTTACTTGCCAACGGTACTCTTAAATCCAATGAAGAACTTCACGATATTAACCGCAAGATTATTGCTGTTGCCGAAAAGCTTGGCAAACCTGTTGTAGCAACCTGCGACGTTCACTTCCTTGACCCTCACGACTCTGAGTTCAGACGTATTCTTATGGCAGGTCAGGGCTTTAGCGATGCAGATAATCAGGCTCCGCTTTACCTCAGAACAACAGCTGAGATGCTTAAGGAGTTTGAGTATTTAGGTGAGCAGAAAGCTTATGAGGTAGTAGTAGAAAATACCAACCTTATAGCCGATATGTGCGAGGAAATTCTGCCTATTCCTCCCGGCAACTTCCCGCCCTTTATTGAAGGTGCAGAGGAACAGCTTATCTCAATTACTTGGGAAAGAGCTAAAAAAATGTACGGCGATCCCTTGCCTGATATTGTTAAAGCAAGACTTGATAAAGAGCTAAACTCTATTACAAAATACGGCTTCTCGGTGCTTTATATGACCGCCCAGAAGCTGGTTGCCAACTCTGAGGCACACGGTTACCTTGTTGGTTCGCGTGGCAGTGTAGGCTCAAGCTTCGTTGCCACAATGTCGGGTATTTCTGAGGTTAATCCTTTGTGCCCACATTACGTATGCCCTGAGTGTAAATATACCGAGTTTATTACAGACGGTAGCTATGGCTCAGGTTTTGATATGCCTCCTAAGGATTGTCCCAACTGCGGAACTCACCTTATTCAGGACGGCCACGAAATCCCCTTTGAAACCTTCCTTGGTTTTGAAGGCGACAAGGTACCTGATATTGACCTTAACTTCTCGGGTGAGTATCAGTCCAGCTCTCACCGATATACCGAAGAGCTTTTCGGTAAAGATAACGTTTTCAAAGCCGGAACAATTGCGACTGTTGCTGATAAAACAGCCTTTGGCTACGTTAAAAAGTTTGAAGGCGAGCGTGAGCTTACCTTAGGAAAAGCCGAAGAAACCCGACTTGCTATAGGTTGCACGGGTGTTAAACGTACCACTGGTCAGCATCCCGGCGGAATGGTTGTTGTTCCAAAGGGTATGGAGGTTTTCGATTTCTGTCCTGTTCAGCATCCTGCAAACGATGTTAACTCTGACAGTATCACAACTCACTTCGATTTCCATTCTATCCACGACACTATATGTAAGCTTGATGAGCTTGGCCATGATGTTCCTACAATTTATCATTACCTTGAGGAATTTACAGGTATACCTGTTATGGAAGTTTCTATGAGCGACCCTGAGGTTATGTCGCTGTTTACCTCAACTGAAGCTTTGGGTGTAACCCCTGAGGATATCGATTCTGTTACAGGAACATATTCACTTCCTGAGCTTGGAACTCCCTTTGTACGTCAGATGCTTGTGGATGCTCAACCTAAAACATTTACCGACTTATTACAGATTTCAGGTCTTTCTCATGGTACTGACGTATGGATTGGCAACGCTGCTGACCTTATCCGTGACGGAGTGTGTACAATTTCTGAGGTTATCGGTACGCGAGACAGTATTATGACTTACCTTATGCATAAGGGTTTAGAGCCTAAAATGGCGTTCCAGATTATGGAAATCGTTCGTAAAGGTAAGGCAACCAAGCTTCTGACGGAGGAACATATCAAAGCTATGAAGGACAACAACGTTCCCGATTGGTACATTGATTCATGTATGAAAATCAAGTATATGTTCCCAAAGGCTCACGCCGCGGCTTATATGATTGCTGCTTTACGTCTTGGCTGGTATAAGGTGCATAAGCCCCTTGAGTACTACGCCGCATATTTTACTGTTCGCGGCGACAACTTCGACGGTCTTACAGCAGGCAAAGGCAGGCATGCAGTTTTAGAAAAAATTGCTTCAATTAAAGCTAAAGGCAACGAGGCAAGTGCCAAGGAGCAATCGGAAATTGCAACTCTTCAGATTATCAACGAAATGCAGGCAAGAGGAATTGAGCTTTTGCCCATTGACGTCTATAAATCTGAGGCTAAAAAGTTTGTTGTAGAAGACGGCAAACTAAGGCTTCCTTTTATGACTATCCCCGGTATTGGCGAAGCCGCTGCTATTTCTCTTGCAGAATGCGGCAAACAGGGCGAATATTTCTCTATTGAAGAAATGCAGCAAAAAACAAAGGTAACCAAAGCTGTTATTGAATCTTTAAGAGAAATCGGAGCCTTAAAGGGAATCCCCGAAAGCTCTCAAATGTCGCTTTTCGGTGATTTCTGATACCTTATTTATTAGGAGGTATATGAAGATATGAAAAAATATAACGATACAAACGGCTTTGCCTATAAAGTTAAAACTATAGGTAAAGTAGTAACCCTTTCTGTTTCAGCAGTTGTGTTGTTGGTGTTTGCGCTCTTTAATCCATGGACTTGGAACGTTCTTTCTACAATCATAAAAATCGTTTCACCTTTAGTGTATGGACTTATGCTTGCATTTATCATCAATTACCCTTATGAGTTTTGCTACAGTAAGCTGTACAAAAAAATCGGTACCAAAAGGCCTAAACTGATTACCGTTCGCAAGGTATTGTCTATTGTTACAACCTATGTGTTTTTAGCTGTAGTAATTGCGTTTTTGGTTGCAATACTTATTCCGCAGGTTGTGGATAGTATAAACTCTTTTATTGATGAGCTTCCTGTGTATATTACTCATTTTTCTTTAGTATTTACACATGTAACCGACTGGATTAACAACACTTTCTCGGTTGACCTTACAGATACTAAAGCTATCGAGGAATTTGCAAGCAAGCTTTTCTTGGGTGAAAACGCAAGTCTTATTTCCACTTCACATCTGCTAAATATTGCTCTCAACTCTATATGGGACTTTTTGTACGGAATTTATAATGCACTTATTGCTATAATTGTTTCTGTATACGTTATAGGAACTAAAGACAAGCTCCTCCGCCAGACACGAAAGCTTACTATCGCTTATGTTCCTAAAAAGTTTCACAATTTTATCAAGGATGTTAAGTACGAAAGCTATAACATATGCGGTAAGTTTATTATCGGCAAAATCATAGATTCTGCCATAATCGGAGTGCTTTGTTTTATAGGTCTTAAGATTATCGGTATTGATTATGCTGTGCTTATTTCCGTTGTTGTAGGAATTACCAATATTATTCCTTTCTTCGGCCCGTTTATCGGTGCTGTTCCTTGTGCACTTTTGCTCTTGCTTGTTGACCCTTGGGATTGCTTATGGTTTATTATCTTTATTTTCGGGCTTCAGCAGCTCGACGGCAACCTTATCGGCCCCAAAATTCTTGGTGACAGAATCGGAATATCAGGTATATGGGTACTGGTTGGTGTTACTGTAGGCGGCGGACTTTTCGGTTTTGCAGGCATGGTGTTCGGTGTTCCTGTGTGTGCGGTTATTTACACACTTTTAGGTAAGGCTGTAAACAGTAAGCTTAGCAACAAAAAGAAATTAACTTCTGATATAAAGGCAGATTAATTATGTTCTTTAAAATTTTCACCTTTGGTTGTAAGGTTAATCAATATGAATCAGAATATATCCGGCATCTTTTACTTGATGCCGGATATGAATATAATGAGGATGAGTCTCAGTGTGGAATTTTTATCATTAATTCCTGCACAGTTACCGCCGTAAGTGATAAAAAATGCCGTCAGCTCATTCATAAGCTCAGGCGTCAGAATGAAAAGGCTATTATCCTTCTTTGCGGTTGTATGTCACAGGCTCATCCTGATAAAATCAATGATTTTTCCCAGTGCAATATTGTAATCGGTAATACCGACCATACTGTAATTTCTCAGTATATTTCAGAGTTTATTAAATACGGAAAGCAGATTATAGACGTTAATGAGCACGACAGGGAAAAGGAGCCTTTCGAAAAATGCAAGGTCAGCCGCTTTTCTGAGCGTACAAGAGCTTATATAAAAATCGAGGACGGCTGTAGCCGCTTCTGTTCTTACTGTATAATCCCTTATGCCCGCGGCAGAGTCCGTTCAAAATCTATTGATGATATCAAAGATGAGGCTGAGCTTATTGCCGAAAGCGGATATAAAGAGATTGTTCTTACAGGTATAAATCTTTCCCTTTATGGTACTGATATCAACTCAAATCTTTGCGAAGCCGTAGAAGCTGTTGCAAAGGCAGAGGGGATAGAGCGTATTCGTTTAGGTTCACTGGAACCTGAGTATCTTGACGAAAACGTTCTCAGAAGACTATCACAGATTAAGGAATTTTGTCCTCAGTTTCATCTTTCCTTACAAAGCGGTTGCGACAAAACTCTTAAGGATATGAACCGAAATTATACGTCAAACGAGTATGCAGTAATAGTAAGAAATATCCGCAGGTTCTGGGATAATCCTTCCATAACTACTGACGTAATGGTAGGCTTCGCAGGAGAAACAGAAGAAGATTTTAAGTCTTCTCTTAATTTTGTAACTTCAATAGGATTTGCAAAAGTTCACGTTTTTCCCTATTCAAAGCGTGAAGGCACCAAAGCGTGGGATATGAGCGGTCATCTTACTAATGCTGTTAAAACCCAGCGTGCTGCTTTAATGGGTGAAGCGGTGGAAAAAAG
This sequence comes from Ruminococcus sp., assembly GCA_017456845.1. GTDB lineage: Bacteria > Bacillota > Clostridia > Oscillospirales > Acutalibacteraceae > Ruminococcoides. Next base: position 14,734 of record JAFTIP010000019.1, on the reverse strand, counting down.
TCGCAAAAGCTTTATGGATACTCAGCTTAACACCATTAATAAGGTGCTTTTTGAAACTGTATCTGACAAAAAATATTTCGGCTTAACTGAAAATTATACTCCTGTTTCGGTTGTTTCAGAAGAAGATATCCGCGGCGAAATTCTTGCTGTTAAAATTATTGATATCAAAGGCGAAATGTGTATAGGTGAGCTATTATAAGTGATTTTTGAAATTCTCTATCTCAGCTTCTGCTTCGTAAGATTTTAATGCTTCAAAGTCATATAGTATAAAACCGTCGAGCTTTTTCTTCCGTATAATTTCAAGCTCTTTTGACAATACGTCGTCGTAAGGTTTCCAAGTACCTTCGTCTGCGTCGGTACCAGCTTTATATACTGCCAGTCCTGCATAAAGTTTTAACTTTTGGTGGGATTCGAAGCTAAGCCATTTATTAAGACCTGCTTCAAATTTAAGGGCAGGGTTTTCTAAGGAGTAATAAAGCTGAGGGCAGATGTAATCAACATACCCTATACATTCACACCAAGACTTAACGTCAGCTCCCATGTTAAGGTCGTTCTCAATATTTCCCTGAGGCGAAATGCCAAAGTCTATGTTGGTATCATAGCTTTTTACTAATCTGTAAACTTCAGCTATAAGCATATTAACGTTATTTTTTCTCCACTCTGAAAGTGGCATTGCGTCTTTTTCTGATGCAAATGCCTTCAGGTATTGATTATACTGGGCTTTATCAAAATCCTCATCCATTGTAGGGTAAAAGTAATCATCAAAATGTATACCGTCTACCTTATAATTTTCGAGGATTTCTTTAACTCCTTTTATTATAAGTTCCCTTACGTCTTTTTTTGCCGGGTTAAGGTAAATCCCGCCTTCGTATTCAATGCCTAAGGTGCTATCAATTATGTAGGGATTATTCTCAGAAAGGGTAAAGTTGGCTGCTTTTGTCATAATCCTATAAGGGTTAATCCACGCGTGAATCTCAAGTTTTTCCTTTTCGCAGATTTCGCACATTATGCTTAACGCATCGTAAGTCGGTTTTTTACCTTGCTCACCCCATAGGATATGTGAACTTGGATATATTTCGGATTCGTAAAATGCGTCGCAAAATGCCCTTACGTGCACAAACAGAGCGTTGCAACCTGTTTCTTTAGCTTTATTTACAATATCCTCAAACTTATCTCTGAAAGATTTTTCAGAGTAATCTGTGCCGTTCATATTTAGCGAGATATAACTTACCCATAACCCACGCATTTCAGCTTCGTCGTTTGTAGCGACGCTGGTGTTAAGTGCGGGCTGTGATTTTTCTTTTATACTTTTGTTGTGATTAGCACTTATAATTATTGAGGCTATAGCTAATATTAAGGTGAGAATTACCGTTAAGCTTATGTGCTTTTTCATATCATTCCTCCGAGGTTTAAAATGGAAAAAATATTTTATGTTTATATAATTATAGTAAGTATAGTTACCGTAATTCTTACGGTTTACGATAAAGTTTCCGCAAAAAAGAGGGCGTTTCGTATAAGCGAAGCTACTCTTATTCTGTGCGGTTTGTTTGGTGGAGCTGTGGCTGAGCTTGTAACGATGCTTGTTATTCGTCACAAAACCCGCCATATTAAGTTTATGCTGGGGCTTCCAACTATAATACTCGTGCAGGCAGCGGCTGTTATTGCTTTTAAATTTATAAGCGGTGCTTTATATGCTTGAATTTGTTGTTGATATAAATTTTGAAAAGCTTACAGTAGGCAGATATTTGAGAACTTACTGTTTAGTTTCGGCTCGCACTCTTGCAAAGCTAAAGCGGATTGAGGGTGCAATACTTTTAAACGGTAAACCTGCCAGAGCTGTAGATATTGCAAAATTTGGCGATAGAATTACTATCGAAATACCCTCAGGAAGTTCTGAAGGCGTAACTTCTTTTGATATTCCCGTAGATGTAGTTTACGAGGATAAGTACCTTATTGTTCTTAACAAACCGCCGTTTATGCCGGTTCATCCAACAAAGATCCATCAGGAAGATACATTGGCAAACGCCCTTAGTTTTTATGCTGAAAACAGGGGAGAGCATTACACCTTTCACGCTGTAAACCGTTTAGACAGAAATACTTCAGGGCTTGTAATTGTTGCCAAAGACAGACACACAGCCTCGGTAATGTCACAAAGTAACATTACAAAGCATTATACTGCATTTGTACATGGAAAAATTGCCGAGAAAGGTACCGTAAATGCTCCAATTGCATTATCTCCTGATAGTAAGATTGTCCGTGTAGTTAGTGATACTGGCAAAGCTTCGGTAACTCATTACGAGCCATTGGAATATAAAGGCAGCTTTACAGTTTTAAAACTTGTTCTTGAAACAGGCAGAACGCATCAGATTCGATGTCATATGTCATACATGGGTCATCCTCTTTTAGGTGATGACCTTTACGGCGGAAGTTTAGATAAAATCAGTCGTCATGCTCTTCATTGTGGGTATATTTCTTTTATGCATCCTATTTCAAATGAGTATGTAGAGCTTACCGCCGACCTTCCGACGGATATGAAAACTGTTTTGGATTTCTAATAAAAATGCGTCTGTAGCTAAACAGACGCATTTTTTTATATCTTAAACTTTTCTTTTTTATTAACCCCTTTTACTCCTCCCATTGCTGCAGGCAGAAGTACGCAAAGGACCTTAAGTAAAATCATATATGTTATATCTGTGTTATAAACCGTAAAACCTATAATTAGTAAGATAATAAGTATTGCTGCACCGCTTATGACTCCTAAAAGCAAGCCGTTAGCTCCGTTTATTCTTGCACTAATAAATCCGCCGATATATCCGCCTAACACCAACGGTAAAAGCATAAGATATTTTGCAAAATCTTCAAACAGATTACCTGCGATGCTCATAAATAAGGTTAACACAATAGTTGCCGTTAAAGTAATTAATGCATTTATTAAGGTACCTGCAATAACTGCTTTAAGCTGTTTAGACGTTTTAGCTTCGTTCATACTTATTTTTACAGCTTTCATAAATAAAACCCCTGAATATAAGTCTCTGTGAGATTATATTCAAGGGTTCTTTTAATTATTACTGATCTTTATACTTCTTTGCTTTTTTCTCAGCCTTTGCTTTAGCTTTTTCTTCAGCTAAACGCTTCTTTTCCTCTTCTGCGGCGGCAAGTGCTGTTTCGTTAGCATATACACACCATTTCTTGAAGCGAAGCTTTACTCTGTCAGAGCCTGTTTCAATAACGATTTCGTCAGCCTCATCCTTAACGGCAACAACCTTACCTGTAATACCGCCGATTGTTGTAATATCGTCGCCAATGTTGATGTTTTTCTTAAGCTCTTCTTCAGCCTTTTTCTTTTTGTTGTTGGGTCTTATCATAAAGAAATAAAGAGCTGCGAAAATCAATACGTAAATAGCAAGCATACCAAAGCCGCCTGAACCGAGGCATCCTGCGGCACCGCCCTGTGTGCCTGCACCGGTTGCAGCCTGTGTAGCATCAGCTAAATTCATAATAGGTGTAATAAAATTCATTTTCATCTGTCCTTTCAGTACAATGAATTGATTATATCAGTTATTGGCTTATAAATCAAGTAAATAATTTATTAACTAAATTCGTTTGCCGTAAATATCTTTTTTGGAATTATAAAAATCTTCAAATCTTCCCTCGTCAAGAGCTTTTCTTATATCCTCGGCAAGCTTATTGTAAAAGTAAAGATTATGCATAACCGCAAGTCTTAGTCCTAAAGCTTCCTGAGCTTTTAAAAGATGTCTTATATACGATCGGCTGAAGTTTCTGCACACAGGGCAGTCGCAGTCGGGGTCAATGGGGGATTCATCCAGAATATATTTTGCATTGGAAATATTAATAATACCCTGACTTGTAAAGAGGTGACCATGCCTTGCATTTCTACTGGGCATTACACAGTCAAACAAATCTACTCCTCTGCGTACACCTTCCAAAATATTAATTGGAGTTCCAACTCCCATTAAATATCTCGGTTTATCTTTTGGCATATTGGGTTCAACCGCCTCAATAACCTCATACATAACTTCAGCTTCTTCTCCAACTGCAAGACCGCCTATAGCGTAGCCGGGAAGGTCGAGCTCGGCAATTTCCTTCATATGCTCAACTCTTAAATCGAGATACGTACTACCCTGATTAATTCCGAACAGCATTTGCTTTTTATTAATAGTTTCGTCCAACGAATTAAGCCTGTCCATCTCAGCTATACATCTGTGAAGCCACCTTACGGTTCTTTTTGCAGAATCTTTGGCATAATCGTAAGCTGCAGGGTTTTCTACGCATTCATCAAAAGCCATTGCTATGGTAGAGGCAAGGTTTGACTGAATCCGCATACTTTCCTCGGGACCCATAAAAATCTTTCTGCCGTCAATGTGAGATGAGAACGTAACACCTTCCTCAGTAATGTTTCTGAGCTTTGCCAGAGAAAACACCTGAAAACCGCCGCTATCTGTAAGAATAGGGCCTGTAAACTTTGTGAACTTATGAAGTCCGCCCATATCCCTTACCACAGTATCACCCGGGCGTACGTGCAGATGATAAGTGTTGCAAAGCTGAATCTGACAGCCGATATCTTTTAAGTCAAGGGATGATAAACCACCCTTAATTGCACCTGCTGTGGCAACGTTCATGAAGCACGGAGTCTGCACAGTTCCGTGAACTGTAGTAAACTCACCGCGTCTCGCCGTGCCCTCAGTCTTTAATACTTTAAACATATTAACCTCTTTAAATTAGAATTACTACTTCAGTATATATGAAAGAGAAGAAAAATTCAATAATTAATATATATAAATTGACTTTAAACCGTGATTTGATATAATATTTACTCTACCAACGGTAGAAATCTCCCCATTCAACTGTTGGTATGTGGATTTTTGCATCTGAAAAGCCTATATTTAAGGCGAAAGGAGGGTTCCTATGGACCAAATCAAAATCGGCAAATTTATTGCAAAGTGCCGGAAAGAAAACAGCTTAACACAAATGCAACTTGCAGAAAAGTTAGGAATCACAGACAGAGCAATTTCAAAATGGGAAACAGGCAAATCGTTGCCGGATTCCTCAATTATGCTTGAGCTTTGCGAAATGCTCGGTATAACAGTAAACGATTTATTATCAGGGGAGGTAGTTACAATGAGTAATTACAATGAAAAATTAGAAAAGAATTTAATATCAATGGTTAAAGAAAAAGAAAAAGCCGACAAACAGCTTCTATCTATGGAAATATTCATAGGAGTATTAGTATCTTTGATTTTGTTTTCGCTGGTGTTTGTTGCCGCTTTTGTGCAAATGGCAGATTGGCTGAGAATAGTGCTTATAGCAGTTGGTTTTATAGTTTTTGCAGTAGGAATAGCTTATGCTGTAAGAATCGAACAAACAGCAGGCTACTATGAGTGTGCCGAGTGCGGACATAAACACGTACCTACTTTTGGCAGTGTGCTTTGGTCTATGCATATGGGCAGAACAAGATACATTAAGTGTCCTAAGTGCGGCAAAAAGAACTGGCAGAAAAAAGTAATATCTAAGTAAAAATAAACGCCTGAGAGGAAATGCTTTAATCCTTTCAGGCGTTATTTTTATATAATCATCATACTGTCGCCAAAGCTGAAAAATCTGTATTCTTTTTCAACGGCAGTTTTATATGCGTTCATTGTGTTATCGTAACCTGCAAAGGCCGAAACAAGCATAATAAGCGTGCTTTCAGGAAGGTGGAAGTTTGTAACCAATCCGTCAAGTACCTTAAAATTATATGGGGGATAGATGAAAATTTCAGTGCTCTCGCTGGTTGCTTTAAGCTCGCCGTATTTTGCGGCAACACTTTCAAGGGTTCGACAGGTAGTTGTACCAACTGCAATAACTCTGCCGCCTCTTTCTTTGCAGGCTTTGATTTTATCAACGGTTTCCTGTGTAAGCTCGTAAAACTCCTTATGCATCTTGTGGTCGGTAATTATATCTTCCTTAACAGGTCTGAATGTGCCGAGGCCAACGTGAAGTGTAACGTAAGCTGTATCCACGCCCATAGCTCTTACTTTTTCAAGAAGCTCTAATGTGAAATGCAGACCTGCGGTAGGAGCAGCCGCAGAACCAACTTCGTTAGAGTAAACTGTCTGATATCTTTCTTTATCCTCTAACTTTTCTGTAATATAAGGGGGAAGAGGCATCTGACCGATTTTATCAAGAGCCGAATAAATATTCTCATCACTTTCAAATCTGATTATTCTTATACCCTCATCAATAATGTCGGTTATTTCACCCTGCATAATTCCTGCAAAATCAAAGTGTGTGCCGATTTTTGCTTTCTTACCGGGTTTAACCAAGGTTTCCCAGCAATTGTTTTCTACTTGTTTTAATAGTAGAAACTCAACCTCAGCTCCTGTATCAACTTTCTTGCCGAAGATTCTTGCAGGAATAACTCTTGAGTCATTCATAACAAGAAGGTCGCCTTCTTTTAAAAAATCGCAGATATCAAAGAAATGTTGATGCTTGATTTCGCCTGTTGCTCTATTCATAACAAGCATTTTTGAACTGTCACGACGCTCAAGAGGAGTCTGGGCTATGAGTCTTTCAGGTAAATCGTAGTAAAATTCGCTTTTTTTCATAAAAAATACTTCTCCAAATATATTTATTAAAAAAATATGTTATTTTTTGCTCTCTATATTTGACAAGAGCCTATTAAAATGATATATTATTAGAATAGTGGGTAAAAATTTGTTTTTATTTTCGCCCAACAACACTATAATATAATATTTCGAAGAAAAACACAAGGTTTTCTTCACTTATTAGGAGGATATTATGAAGAAATACAAAGTTGGTATTATCGGTGCAACAGGTATGGTTGGCCAGAGATTCATTCTCTTGCTTGCAGACCACCCCTGGTTTGATGTTGTTTGCTTAGCTGCCAGCCCCAGAAGTGCAGGCAAAGCTTATGCTGAGTGCGTTGGTGAGCGTTGGGTTATGACATCTCCTATCCCTGAGAAAATTGCTGATATGGTAATTATGGATGCTTCCAAGGTTGAGGAAGTTGCTTCTCAGGTTGATTTCTGTTTCTGCGCTGTTGATATGAAAAAGGACGAGATCCGTGCTTTAGAGGAAGCTTACGCTAAGGCTGAGTGTCCTATTATCTCTAACAACTCTGCTAACCGTCTCGTTGATGATATTCCTATGATTATTCCTGAGATTAACGACGACCACGCTGAGATTATCGAAGCTCAGAAAAAGCGTCTCGGTACAAAACGCGGATTTATCGCAGTTAAGTCTAACTGCTCTCTCCAGAGCTATGTTCCTGCTATTCATCCCTTAATGCAGTTCGGTGTTGATAAAGTTCTTGCTTGCACATATCAGGCTATTTCCGGTGCAGGTAAAACATTTGAGCGTTGGCCCGAAATGGTAGATAACCTTATTCCTTACATCGGCGGCGAAGAAGAGAAGTCTGAAATCGAGCCTCTTAAAATCTGGGGTAAGGTAGTTGACGGCAAAATCGTTCCCACAGATGATGTTAAGATCACATCTCAGTGCTTCCGTGTTCCCGTTTCTGACGGTCACACAGCTGCTGTTTTCGTATCTTTCAAGGATGCTGATAATAAGCCTTCTATCGAAGAAATCAAGAAGGTTTGGGCTGAGTATGCAGGTGCTGCTCAGAAGTTAGAGCTTCCCTCAGCTCCCAAGCAGTTCTTACATTACTTTGAGGAACCAGACCAGCCTCAGATTAAGTCCGCAAGAACTCTCGAGAATGGTATGGCAATCTCCATCGGCAGACTCCGTGAGGATAGCCAGTATGACTACAAGTTTGTTTGTATGTCTCACAATACTCTTCGTGGTGCAGCAGGCGGCGGCGTGCTTCTTGCTGAGCTTTTAGCTGCAAAGGGTTACTTTGACTAATATTTTTTAGAATTTCCACATATTTATTAACGGAGGTAATTAGTATGAAAACTCCTATTTTCACAGGTTCAGGTGTTGCTATTGTAACTCCTATGAACTCTGACGGAAGCGTTAATTATAATGTGTTTGATGAGCTTATTGAGTTTCAGATTGCAAACGGTACAGACGCAATTATTGCTTGCGGTACTACAGGTGAGTCTGCAACTCTCTCTGAAAAGGAGCATTGCGAGGTTTTAGAGCATGTATCAAAGCGTGTAAACGGCAGGATTCCCGTTATCGCAGGTGCAGGCAGTAACGACACAGCCACTGCTATTGCTCTTTCAAAGGCTGCTCAGAGCTATGGTGCAGATGCTATCCTTTCTGTAACTCCTTATTACAATAAGACTTCACAGGCAGGATTAGTTCGTCACTTTATGACTATTGCAGACAGCGTTGATATTCCCGTTATTCTGTATAACGTTCCTTCACGCACAGGCTGCAACATCAAGCCCGAAACTTATGCAGAGCTTAGTAAGCATGATAATATTGTTGCTACCAAGGAAGCAAACGGCGACATTTCCTCCGTTTCTAAGACTCTTTCTCTTTGCGGAGATAACCTTGCTGTTTATTCAGGTAACGATGATCAGACGGTTCCTTTTATGTCCTTAGGTGCTCTTGGCGTTATTTCTGTATTTGCCAATATCTGCCCTCAGCAGATGCATGATATCTGTCAGCTTTGTCTTGATAATAACTTCAGAGAGGCTTCAAAGCTCAACTTCAAATACATTGAGCTTATGGATATGCTCTTCAGTGATGTTAACCCCATCCCTGTTAAAACAGCAATGAATCTCTTTGGCTTTGAGTGCGGTGAGTGCAGACTTCCTTTGGTACCTATGAGTTACCATGGTTACCATGACTTAAAGGACTGCCTCAATAAGTACGACCTTATCGGTAAGTACAAGAAATAATTTGATTTATAAGTTAAAGCGTGCAGGGGTGTACCTTAGCACGCTTTAGTTTTAATAAGGAGTGTAAAAAATGACGAAAATTCTCATTTGCGGCAGCTCAGGCAAAATGGGTAAAGCGGTTTTTGAGGCAATTGAGCGTACAGAGAATGTTGAAGTTATCTGTGGTGTAGATGCTTTTTCAAAAGGTGAATTAAGCTTTACAGAATATAGATCCTTTGAGGATGTAAAGGATATTCCTGATGTTGTTGTGGATTTTTCAAATCCCGTAAATCTTGATTCTATGTACGATTTCTGTGTTAAGAACTCTGTTCCTGCAGTTATATGTACAACAGGTTTTTCAGCAGAGCAGGTTGAGAAAATTAATGAACTTTCAAAGTTTGTTCCTGTTTTCTATTCAGGCAATATGTCTTTGGGTGTAAATCTTCTTATAGAGCTTTCAAAGAAAGCTACTGCCGTTTTCGGTTCTGCTTTTGATATTGAGATTGTAGAGAAGCACCATAACCAGAAGATTGATGCACCATCAGGTACAGCTCTTATGATTGCTGATGCAATTTCAACCGTTATGGAAGAAGAGCCTCAGTACGTATATGACAGACATTCTTACAGAGCTAAGAGAAAGTCAAACGAAATCGGTATTCACGCAGTTCGCGGCGGTACAATTGTAGGCGAGCACTCAGTTATTTTTGCCGGTAATGATGAAGTTCTCACTCTTACTCATCAGGCTCAGAGCAAGTCTCTCTTTGCTACTGGTGCAGTAAGTGCCGCAAAATTTGTTTGCGGTAAAGAGCCTAAAATGTATTCTATGAGCGATATGCTTGCATAAAATAACAAATGATTTAACACCTCATAATTAAAGGCATAGTATGTATTGACTAAGTCTAAAATTATGAGGTGTTTTTATATGAACGAAAGTAAAATTATTATGTTGCAAAGCATAACTTACGCAACTAAAGCGAGAAATCTTCTTTTGAAGTACGGTATTCACTCTGATGTTGTGAAAACTCCCAAAATGGCTGGGCTGAGCACCTGCGGCTATAGTTTATCGGTCCCCTATAAAGCAGATGCCGCTTTAGATATTCTGATTACAAATGGATTTAAAATATCAGGTATAGGGGAGGGTGAACCTCTTTGATTTATTTTGATAATGCCGCAACAACCTACCCCAAACCAATAAGTGTTGTACGTGCAGTAAATGATGCAGTTAAACTATCGGCAAATCCCGGTAGGTCTGGATATAAATCTGCAATGCTTGCGTCAGAAAAAATCTTCGATTGCAGGCAAAAGGCGGCAGATTTTTTTGGACTTTCCAACGTAGAAAACTGTATTTTAGTTCCATCCTGCACAGTGGCATTAAATACTGTTATTTACGGATCATTGAAAAAAGGCTGTCATGTAGTTATCTCATCTCTTGAGCATAATTCTGTTTTAAGGCCGATTCAGAAGCTTTTTGATATGGGTACCATAACCTACGACGTTGCCGAAGTTTTCGAGTCTGACGCAGATAAAACGGTTGACTCGTTTCGCAGATGTATGAATGATAAAACCAAACTTGTAATCTGTACCCATGCTTCTAATGTTTTCGGTATGAAGCTTCCTGTAAAGAGGATAGCCGCTTTATGTAAGTATTACGGAGTTTTGTTTTGCATTGATGCCGCACAGAGTGCAGGTGTGGTTCCCATTGATATTAACGATATAGGAGCTGACTTTATTTGTGTTCCCGGTCATAAAGGCTTATATGGCCCGATGGGCACAGGACTTTTACTGATTAATACTGATAAAATACCTGAGTCACTTTATCAGGGTGGGACAGGTTCTTCGTCGCTTGATTTTAAAGAGCCTGATTTACTCCCTGATAAATTTGAGTCGGGAACTTTAAATTTCCCAGGTTTTGCAAGTCTTGCAAAAGGTATAGATTTTGTAAACTTAAAATCTGTTGGTCGAATTGCCGATCACGAAATGAAGCTTATAAGAAAAATATACGCAAAGCTTAAACCGATGAAAAACGTAGAGCTATACACCGATATGCCCGATAAAGAAAACTTCGTTCCGCTTATGTCATTTAATGTAAAAGGCAAAGACCCTGCAAAAGTGGCAGAAATATTAGACCGTAAATATGGAATTTGTGTTCGCTCAGGATTTCATTGCAGTCCTCTGGCTCATAAATATATGAACACAGGCGAAAGCGGTACTGTAAGAGTGTGTCCTTCGGCTTTTACCTCAGAAAGAGATGCTGATATTCTTATTAATGCCGTATATAATATTTCAATCAGCAAAAAATAACAAATTAATATTGCAAAACTTTCTCTAAAATGATACACTAAATATGTATAAGTATTGTGGAGGAAGTTGTATGCAGATTATTGCTGAATGGTTTAATAATTTCATAGCTTTGATGAGTACCTTCAGGTTCAATGACCTTATTGATATTTTGCTTATTTCGTTACTCATCTACAGTGTATTAAAGCTTATCAGAGACACCAGAGCCGAACAGCTTTTAAAGGGTCTTTTGTTTATTTTTGTAATCTACGTTTTTGCGATGATTCTTGATTTAATGATGGTTACAACCATTATTAAAGTAGTTTTTGAATCGGCAGTAGTGCTTATTGTTATTGTATTCCAGCCTGAAATCCGTAAGGCTCTTGAGCAATTGGGCAGAAGTAAGTTTGCAAAAACCTATAAAATGATTTTTCAGGGCGGGTTATTGTCCGACGCTGAGAGAGAGGATATTTATAAATCCATTGTTGATGTGGCTGATTCCGCCATTCTTTTCAGCCACACTAAAACAGGAGCTCTCTTCGTTTTCGAAAGAGAAACTCATCTTACTGATATTGCTGCCACAGGTACTGAGCTTAACGCTCAGACCTCAACTGCAATTTTCGGAAACCTGTTTTTCAACAAAGCTCCTCTTCATGACGGTGCCTGTATTATCCGTCAGGGAAAAGTTTATGCCGCAGGCTGTATTCTTCCTCTAAACAGCAATGAAATCCGCTACACAGGTGTAGGCACACGCCACAGAGCCGCCTTAGGCGTTTCTGAAGTGTCAGATGCTGTGGTAGTTGTAGTTTCAGAAGAAACGGGCATTATATCTATGGCGGTGGACGGTGTTCTTAAACGCAATTTAGAGCGTGACCAGCTTGTATCTGATTTGCAGAAACTTTTAATTCCCGAAGAGCCTGATAAGCCTGCCGACAGATTAAAGAGAGTTGCTAAAAGGAGGTCAAAGAAAGATGAAAAATAAGTCTCTCTTCAGCCGATTTTTAACTAACAAAAAGGTTCTTTTCATTGCATCGTTGGTTTTTGCTTTCATTTTTTGGATTCTTACTGCTGATAACATCACAAAAACATTCATAGATGTTCCCGTAAAGTATAATTTGCCTGAGTCGGTTTCTCAGGAGTTTGAGATTTTCAGCTCCAGTAACGATTTTGTCTCCGTAACAGTAGACGGCAAACGTGTTGCCGTTGATGCTTTAAGTGCCGAAAATTTCAATGCTACGGTTGACCTTTCCGGTGTTAGTGAGTCTGGTGAGAAAAGCTTTAATGTTAACGTTAAATGTTCTGAAAACTTAAATCTCGATATTACCAGAGTTGAGCCGTCCAATATAACCCTTATGATAGACAGACCTATGACTAAAACGGTAGAGGTTAAGTATAATTTTACTTATTCCCCCGTAGGCTATTATGTAGATAATAACGTGCCCGAAACTGTAGAGGTTAGCGGCCCGGAAAGCTATGTAAATCAGGTTAAATGTGCTTATATCGGCGGCAATGTTACTTCGAGAAACTCTGATACGGTTACAAATAACTACAAAATCACTCTTTATGATAACGAGGACCCTCAGAGTCCTGACGCTAAAATTATTGATAATGAGTATATAAAGCTTAGCTACAGTAACGTTGACGTAACATTTAAATATCTGTTGCTAAAGGAAAGCGTACCTTTCAGTGTTGTTAATGATGAAGGTATTTTAATAAGCGATAATTATTTTTCAACAAGTCCTACAAGTCTTAACGTTGCAATTCCTGAATCATCACTCGACAATAACGGTGAGTTTTTATCGTTGCCTCTTGATATAGGCAGAATTTCACAGTATAAAAACGAGAGTTATAACTTTACTGCTGACGTTGCTGACGTTTTAGGCTCTGATATGATTAATAAAAGTGACGGTATAGAAAAAATCAGATATAGGCTTGATTTTTAATCCTTAAATACCGAAACCTTTGAGGTTCCTGCAGAACGTTGCGCTGTTGAAAATCTTCCATCTGGGTATAATTGTGATATTCCCGATAATTTCAGTATTGTTGTAGTAGGAACAAAGGTTGCTCTTGCTGAAATTGACCCCGAAAAGGTAGATATAATATTCGATTTTGAATCAGTAAATCTTGCGGATAAACCCTTGGACGAAAATAAATATGTAGATGTGCCTGTTACCATCAACCTTAATGTTGAGGGCTTTTGTTGGGCATACAGACAATCCAGCACATCAAGCGTGCGTTTGTCTGCTAATTAATCATTAAGCCACAGCACCTTTTGGGTCTGTGGCTTTTTAGGTGGTATTATGAGTAATAAGCTTTTTTTACGCTTGGCAAAACCCGAAGATGCAGAGGTTATATCTCTGATTTATAAACCTTACGTTGAAAATACCGCGGTATCGTTTGAATACACCCCGCCTGATAAGGATGAATTCATTAAGCGTATTGAAGAAAAAATTAAAGAATATCCTTTTATTGTAGCAGAATATAACGGTAAAGTTGCAGGGTATTGTTATGCATCTCAGTTTATGCCAAGGCCTGCGTATAAGCATTCGGTGGAAACTACAGTTTATATTAAAGATGGCTTTAATGGCAACGGGATAGGAAGAAGCTTGTATCTTGCTTTGGAAAAGCTTTTGAGTCTGCAGAATGTTATAAGCTTAAATGCATGCATTGCCTGTGCTGATATCCCTGACGAAACCTTAAACAACAACTCTATGATGTTTCATAGCAAAATGGGTTATAGATATGTTGGCAGGTTTAACGCTTCAGGTTATAAATTCGGAAGATTCTATGACATGATATGGATGGAAAAGCTTATAATAGAGCCAAAAGCACCTGTACCTGATTTTATTCCGTTTCCTGAAATTTTAGATGAAGCTTTACGGATTTTGTCGGAAGTTAACAGTCTTTTATAACAAAACTGTAAACTAAAGTAACATCAAGATACTTGCAATGTACAGGGGATAGGTGGTATACTAATATAAATTATTATGTCTTATTGTAAATTGACAGGAGATGATTTGAGTGTCATTATGTATCGGTTGTATGCGTGAAATCGCAGATAACGTTATATGTCCTCATTGTTCATTTGATAATACCAAGCAGCAATCTTCACCTTTGCTTCCTTACGGCACTGTGATTGAAAAGCGTTACATTATCGGCAAAGAAGTAGAAATCAACAGCGAAAGCACACGATATATCGCCTTTGACCGTGAAAAAGCTGACCGCGTTTATATCAGAGAGTTTTTACCCGCAGGTTATATTTCGCGCGAGCCAATGAAAGCAAAAGTTAACGTTGACCCCGCACGTACTGATATATATGAGAAGCTCATGAATGATTTTGAGCAGATGTTTACCTTCCTTTCTACAATTTCGGATATGTCTGCTATGAATGAGATAATCAGTATATTCCGTGCTAACAATACCTGTTATGAGGTTGAAAAATGTGAAGAGGTTATTTCTTTTGAAGAGTATACCTCTCATAAAGGTGGCCACATAGAGTGGGAGGATGCACGTCCTCTGTTTATGCCGGTTATATCCTTGCTTGAAACCTTACATAAAAACGGATACGGCCACTATGCCGTTTCTCCTTCTAATATCTATATAACCCGCTCTGGAAAAGCTGTGCTTTTTGGTTTTGCATCAGCTTA
>JAFTIP010000018.1 GCA_017456845.1 Ruminococcus sp. | reverse complement strand
ACTGTAGCTTGCGACTCTATTGCAAGATACAAGAGAATGCAGGGCAAGGATGTAATGTTTTTAACAGGTACAGACGAGCACGGCCTTAAAATTGAGCAGAAAGCCGCCGAAAAGGGTGTAACTCCCAAGGCTTATGTTGACGAAATCGTTGAGAATTTCAAGGCTTTGTGGAAATATATGAACGTTGATTACGACCGTTACATCCGTACTACCGACGATTATCACGTTGAGGCAGTACAGAAGATTTTCAAGGCTCTTTACGACAAGGGTTATATCTACAAAGGTGAGTACACAGGTAAGTACTGCACTCCCTGCGAAAGCTTCTGGACAGACAGCCAGCTTGTTGACGGCAAATGCCCTGAGTGCGGCAGAGATGTTATTGAGGCTAAGGAAGAGGCTTACTTCTTCAAAATGGCTCCCTTTGCAGAGAGAATCGAAAAGCTTCTTACAGAAACTGACTATCTCCGTCCCAGAACAAGAGCCACCGAGCTTGTTAATAACTTCATCAAGCCCGGCCTTGAGGATTTGTGCGTTTCCCGTACAACCTTTAAATGGGGTGTGCCTGTAAGCTTTGACGAAAAGCACGTTGTTTATGTTTGGATTGATGCTCTTTCCAACTATATTACAGCTTTAGGCTACGAGAACAACGCATACAACGACTATGCCAAGTACTGGCCTGCAGATACTCATATGGTTGCTAAGGATATTATGCGTTTCCACGCAATTATCTGGCCCGCAATGCTTATGGCACTTGACCTGCCTTTACCCAAGCACCTTGCTGTTCACGGCTGGATTACCTTCAACGGCCAGAAGATGAGTAAGTCTTTAGGCAACGTTGTTGACCCCTTCGTTTTAGGCGAAAGATACGGTGCCGATGCTATCCGTTACCATATTTTACGCGAAATGGCTCTGGGTGCTGACAGCTCATTCTCCAACGAGATTATGATTAACCGCATTAACACAGACCTTGCAAATGGTCTGGGCAACCTTGTTTCCCGTACAGTTGCAATGGTTGAAAAATACTTTGGCGGTACACTCCCTGAGGTTCAGGCTGAGGGCGAGTTTGACGATTCCCTTATTGAGACAGCAATGGCCTTAAAGCCTGAGGTTGATAAGTTTATGGACGAAACTCAGCTTAACAATGCTCTTGCTGAGATTTTCAAGGTTGTAAACAGAGCTAATAAATATATCGACGAAACAATGCCCTGGGTGCTTGCTAAGGACGAAGCACAGAAGCCCCGCCTTGCAAGAGTACTCTATAATCTTTTAGAGGCTATCCGTGTGGCTACTACACCCCTTTCCTGCTTTATGCCCACAACAATGCCCAAGGTTTGGGAGCAGATTGGTATGTCCGCTTCTGACGCTACCTATGAGAATATGGGCAAGTGGGGTGTGCTTCCTGCTACAGTAAAAGTTCAGCGTGGCGAGGTTCTCTTCCCCAGAATTGACGTTGAAAAAGAGATTGAAGAGCTTAACAAGTTCATATGCAACAACGAAACAAAGGCTCAGGAAGCTAAAGAGGAGCCTAAGGCGGAAATCCCCGAGGGCTTAGCAGAAATCGGCATTGAGGATTTCTGCAAGGTTGATTTGAGAGTTGCAAAAATTGTTGACGCTGAGCCTGTTAAAAAGGCCAAAAAGCTTTTGAAGCTTACTGTTTTTGACGGTGTTAAAGAGCGTACAGTTGCTTCAGGTATTGCAAAGTACTACACTCCCGACGAACTTAAGGGCAAGTCAATTATTCTTGTTTCTAACCTTAAGCCTGCTACACTTTGCGGTATTGAGAGTGCAGGTATGATTCTTGCTGCAACAACTGGTGATGACGTTAAGGTTATTTTTGTTGACGGCGTGCCTGCAGGTTCAAAAATCAGCTGATGAGTTATAATAATATTTTTGACGTTCACGCCCATTATGACGACGAAAAGTTCAATGAGGACAGAGATGAGCTTTTAAGCTCTTTGCCCTCATTGGGTGTTAAGGCGGTTGTGAACGCATCTGTGGATATTGCTACCGCAAAAAAGGCAATTGAATTTTCAGAAAAATACCCTTTCATGTATGCGGCGGTGGGTATTCACCCCGAAAACCTTGAGGGCCTTGAGGAGAACTATTTAAATATTCTTGCCGACCTTTATGAGAGTAACAAAAAGGTTGTGGCAATTGGCGAAATAGGCCTTGATTATTACTGGGATATCCCCAAAGAGCCTCAGCTTAAGGTTTTTGAAGACCAGCTTAAGTTAGCCCTTGAGCTTGATGCTCCCGTGGTAATTCACGACAGAGAGGCTCACGCTGACACTATGCGGATTTTAAAAAAGTATACTCCAAAAAAGGTGCTTCTGCATTGCTACAGCGGAAGTAAAGAAATGCTCAAAGAGGTTATGAAGCTGGGTGCTTTCATAAGTATGGGCGGTGTGGTTACCTTCAAAAATGCAAGGGTGCCTGTTGAAGTTTGTGAGGCAGTACCTTTGGAAAGGCTCTTTTTAGAAACTGACTGCCCTTACCTTTCGCCGGTGCCTTTCAGGGGCAAGCGAAACAGTAGCGAGAAAATTGCCTTTACTGCTGAAAAAATTGCAGAAATCAAGGGTATGGATACCCAGACTCTTATTGATATTTGCACAAAAAACGCGGAAGAATTTTTTGGCATATAAACTATAAATAGAAATAATGCACATATAAAGCCCTGCTATTCTATCAAATATGTTAATTGATAGAACGGCAGGGCTTTGGTATAATTATAATGTCTATAGGACACGAAAAGGAGGATTTTTATGAAAACCAAGAAAATCGTTAAGAGTTTGCTTTCGGTTGCGTTGGTTTTTGCAATGCTTTTTTCTATGAGTGTTGTAGGTTTTACCAGCGTTAGTGCAGAGGGCACATCTATTAATTATGAGTTTGCCTACAAAAATGCCGGCTACGCCGAGGGCAGAATACGCCTTGAAAATGCCGACGGCACATACTTCCTTTACTGGGCAGACGATACCAAAGCACTTGAGGGATATCACGAAATTGCCGTGATTTCATCAGATGATATCAAGCCCTTCGAAATGGGCTGGGGTACAGCTATTCCTGCAGGTGCCACAAAGGTTATTGCTATTAAGAGCGATACTATTCCGGAGGTAAAAACTGTAGCTGCAGCTGATGCAGTTTTCGACATTCCTGCCGAAAAGCAGTTCAAGGGTGGAGTAAAGCAGTACAGCTTTGAGGCTCTTTCTGATATTCACGTTCAGCATGATGATTCATATTGGTATTTAAGCAAGCCTCATTTTGCCAATGCTCTTGAGGTAGCCGCTAAGAGAGGCGTTGACTTTATTACCATCTGCGGCGATATGGTTAACGGTTACGGTTATTCAAACCTTCAGAAGGAATATCCTCAGTATCTTAAGCTTATTGCACAGTCAAATTACAATAATCCTATTTACGAAACCAACGGTAACCACGAGATTAAGGGTAACGGCGATAAGGTTGCTCAACAGCAGGACTTCGACCTTTACAGAAAATATACGGGTCTTAACGCTGCCACAGGTGCCGTACAGACCACGCCTTACTACGAAAAAACCATAAACGGCGATCATTACATTTTCTTGGTTCTTGAGCTTTCAGGTGCTCCCAACGAGAGCAGTGAGTTTACAACTGCTCAGCTTGACTGGTTTGAGGGTTTACTTAATAAGTATAAGGACGACGGCCATAAGATTATCGTTAACCAGCACGCGCTTATCCGCGGCTACGGCGCAGGCGATAACAAGCTTACTCCTCATTACGGCGGTGCTTTAGTTCAGGATTATGCCGAGGTTAAAAGGCTTATGGCTATTATGGAAGCTAACCCCGAGATTATTATGCTTAACGGCCACAGCCATATTGACTTCAAATACGGCTATAACTTTGATAACGAAGATGGCAAAACCTGCTACACAGTTCATATTCCATCAACTTCCTCTACAACACAGCCCGACAACGGCGGAGCTTTGAAAGCATATGAACAGACTATGCATGCTAACAGCTCTCAGGGTTATCTTGTAGATGTTTATGACGATTATGTTGTTTTAAACGGTACCGACCTTGCATTTAACTCGGTTTTCCCGGCATACACATATATGGTGGACTATACAGGCGAAGAGCTTGTTAAAAATGAGATGGAAGAGATTGTTTACGATACAGTTAAGGTAACAGTTGATATTTCCAAACTTTGCGATGCTCCTCAGTCAGTTATTTGCACAATTATTGACTCTAAGGGCGGAGCAGTAGATAACGTTGCAATGACAAAAAATTCTGACGGCACATACTCGGCAGACGTTTATAAAGAGGCAGCACAGGTTTACTTTACCATAAACACAGCACAGGGTATGCTTAAGACAAGTGCTTTTAATAATGCCAACTGCATAATTACTCTTGGTTATCAGATTCTTACCTTTGCTCCTACCGCTGACATTAACGAAAACGTTAACGCTCATTTCTGGGGTGATGGCGGCAATGGCACCGAGTGGCCCGGCTACGCTATGACAAAGGATGCTTCAGGCAACTTCGTTGCAAAGATTCCTGCGTCTGATTACACAGGCGTTGTGTTTAATGAGGGTGCATCTCCCGCGCCTAAAACAGAGGACCTTGAAATTGCAGGATACCTAAGCAGTAAAATAGGCGACATTTACACAACTGTTGCTGTTGATGACCCTACCGACCCATCAACACAGCCTACAGAAACCGAACCTGTAACTACAGAAGCCACAGAGGCTACCGAAGCAACAGAGCCAACAGAGGTTACTACAGAGGCTACAACAGCAGCAACTGAACCTACAGAGGTAACCACTGAGGCTACTGAAGCTACAACTGAAACGACATTACCAACAGAGATACCTACAACAGTTGTTACCGAAACGACCGAACCTACCGAGGTTATTACATCAACCCCTGACGAAACAACGGTTCCTACAACTGCTACAGTTCCCACAACTGAGACAACAGCACCGATTGCAGAATACCTTTACGGAGATGCAGACCTTAATGAAAAAATCAACGTAAAGGATGCCACAACCGTTCAGAAGCATACTGCAAAGATGCTTACTTTAGAGGACAAAGCATACGCTCAGGCAGACGTAACAGGTGACGGCAAGGTTAATATCAAGGATGCAACCGCTATCCAGAAATACGTTGCTAAGCTTATAACGGTGTTCCCTGTAGAGGAAGGCACAGCTCAGCTTGCCGTTGTTGGTGCAAATGCAACTCTTATGGCAGAAGTTAAGACTGTACTTTCTAAGGAGTATCAGTATGCTTCTTACGATGCATATATGGCACTTAAAAAGGCATATATGAATAATGTAACTGACGATGAGCTCAACGCCGCTTACGCAGATTATAATAAAATGAAGAACAAGAATCCTCTTGCAAATCCCGGCGAAACCGCAAATATCGGCACCATAGATATTGGCAGTACAGGCACAGGTTTGCCTCATCATCTTATCCCTGAGGGCGGTGCTTCTGAAGGCGGAACTCCTGAGGGCGAAATTACCGTTTACTTCTCCAATACAAATAACTGGAGCGTTGTTAAGGCTTATGTGTGGGGTTCAAGCCCGCTTAAGACTTGGCCCGGCACCGATATGACCGACACAGGAATATCAAGCAACAGCGGTAAAAAGCTTTATAAGATTACCTTTGATGCAAGCACATATAAAAACATTATTTTTACAGACGGCAGTGAACAGACTGTAGATATTATACTTCCTGCCAATGCAGACGGTCTGGTATATCACCTAAGTACAAAAGAAGGAACAAAATACACAGTAGGAAGCTATGCCTACAGCGATAAATATCAGTAATATATTAAGGAGCTGACCTTTTTGAGGTCAGCTCCCTTTTTATGCTTTAGCCGTGGGGCGGTACGGGGTCGTTGCCGAAAGAGCTTTTCTTGCGGATTTTGCCGTCTCTGCCACAGATTGTAAGCTCAGACTTCTGGTTTTTTGCGATGTCTGTAGCAATTGAAATAGCCTCACGCTGAGTTTCTACAACTACGGTAGGTTTTTTGTTGCCTTCGCCCATAACCTGCCAGTAGCCGTCTTCGCGGTGGGTTACAAACTGGTTTTTGCCCATTTTTACACCTCCAAAGTAGAATAAAAATATTATTTGTGAGCAAGGTGTAAATATACCCCTGTGAGTTTTATGCAGGCTATAATTGAGGAAGATATCACATCAATGAAAAACGGACTGCATTTCTGCAGTCCGTTCGCTTTTTGTGTATTTACATTGAGCTAATCCGCCGTTGATAAGCGTTGTATTTATATGAAACCCACCTAAAGGCGATTATGCCTGCCGCAGCTAACGGTCGGAATTGCCCTTCAGGTGGCCAACCTGCCTATTTTTTGATTTGCTCTTTAAAGAAGTCTCTTATTTTGCTGTCGCCGCCTGTTTTTGCTCTTGTAATGTCAGGAATATGCCTTAGGGCAAGAATCAAGCCTGCAACAACACCAATTATAATGATAGGCAGTTCAGGGTTTCTCAGGCAGTAAAACAAAGGAAAAATAACCGCCGCGGTGTAGGGTACAACTACAGAGTGGTTGAAAATAATCATAATGGTTACGCAAAGAACCAGCATAAAAACAAAAAGTGCGGGGTCAAGT
Source organism: Ruminococcus sp. (assembly GCA_017456845.1). Taxonomy (GTDB): domain Bacteria; phylum Bacillota; class Clostridia; order Oscillospirales; family Acutalibacteraceae; genus Ruminococcoides. The sequence continues at coordinate 16,944 of JAFTIP010000018.1, read as the reverse complement.
GCAAGAATCATACCGGCATAGCAGGCAAGACCCTTTCCGCCTTTGAATTTAAGGTAAAAGGGGCAGATGTGACCAAGCATGGCAGAAGTGCCTGTAAGTATGCCTGCGGCAGAAAAGTGTGGGAAAATTGCCCTTGAAATAATAATTGCAAGCACAGTTTTTAACACGTCAAGCACCATAACCAATGCTCCAAACCCTTTGCCCATAACCAGCATTGTGTTGGTGGCACCTAAGTTTTTGGTACCGCTTTCTTTAAGATTTACTTTTTTTATTTTGGAAACAATGGTAGCAAAGCTTATGGAGCCAAGCAAATATCCGATTAATATACACCACAGATATTCCATTTTTAGCCTCCTTAATTTTCTGATATACCTCTTAATTTTGTAACGGGAAGCTTACGCTTAACCTGCTTGTAAATAGCGGTGAGGGCTTGGTCAGAGTGTCCCTCAAGGCTTTGGTCGATAAGGTTGCCTGAGTCAACAAATTGCTGTAAAAAGTAGCGGTCAGCCCCTGAAATCCAGTCTGTGATTTTAAGTAAGTCTTCCTCTGTGTGAAAGTTTTTAACAACGGTTGTGCGAAATTCTGCCTCAACCTCGCCGGAAAGCAGAAATTTTATGCTTTCGTCAATAGCACTCAGGTCTACCATATGTTTGCCTGAGGTAAGGGCGTATTTTTCGCGGCAGTTTTTTATGTCCATTGCCACGTAATCAACAAGCCCTTTACGGACTAAGTCCTTAAGTTTTTTGGGAAAGGTGCCGTTGGTGTCAAGCTTTACGGAATAGCCCATATCCTTTAATGCCTTCAGAAAATCCTCAATATCAGGCTGGAGTAAGGGCTCACCGCCTGTAACACAAACGCCTTCCAGCATACCTTTTCTTTTAGCAAGAAAGCTTAGCACCTCGTCAGCAGAAATTCCGCCGTCGCTTTCCTCGGTTACAAGCAAAGCATTGTGGCAGAACGGACAGCGTAAATTACAGCCGTAGGTAAATACGGTTGCTGCCATTTTGCCGGGATAATCTAAAAGTGTAAGCTTTTGTAAGGCTTCTATTTTCATATTATTTCTATATCCTCTAAGAAGTTCTTTATAGTGTTGTCGTATTTTTCAACAGCGTTGATTCTCAGGTGAGAGTGAGCACCTTTTTCAAAGGTAACAAGCTGTTTCTGTGTGCTGGCACATTTGTCAAAAAGTGACTTGCACTTTTCGGGTAAAGAGTAAAGGTCACACTTGCCGCTCATTAAAAGCAAAGGTAAAGTGAATTTGTGGGCAACCTCAATGGGAGCTTCCTTTTTAACGTCGATGCCGAAGCGGCGTTTGCAGATGCTTCTCATCTGCCAAATAACGGGATAGGTTGGCTTTTTAAGCTCTTTAAGGTGCTCCTTAAAGCTTTCGTAAAAGCTGTGGTAAGTGCCCTCTGCAACCAATGCCTTAACGCTTTTTGGAAAGTCTTTCTTTGTAGCCGCAAGGAAAACCGAAGCACTGCCTATGCATATGCCGTGAAGCACAAAGGTGTGGATATTGTACTTTTTCTCAATATGGTTAACCCAGGCGGGAACGTCCCTGCTTTCTGTAATTCCGCATCCGTTAAAATAGCCTTCGCTTTCGCCGTGGCCGCGGGTGTCGATTACAAGCACGTTAAAGCCAAGCTTTCTGTAAGGCTCGGCAAAGTAGTAAGAGTACAGAAGACTTTCGGCTCTGCCCTGTAAAATAAGAGCACAGCGGTCATTGCCAAAGTCGAAGTATTCGCCGCAAAGCTTTAATCCGTCGTTTTGAATTTCCTCAACGTTTGCAAATTCGCGGTACTTGTTTCCCCAAGCGATACCTTCGTCAAACATTCTTACGTGCTCTTCGTTGGTAGCACAGCTGCAATCCCTTGCCCATTTTTCTTTTGAAGTACGCACGAGCTGTTCGTCAACAACCTTCCACGTGATTTTATATGTATACCTGCCTACAAAATAAAGCGGAACAACAATTGCCGCCAAAGCACCGAGAATAATCAGATAACCCCAAAAAGGCATATTAAAACTTCCCTTCGTTCTGATATTTATATATATTATCTTATAAAACGTGCAAAAAGTAAAGTGTCGAGGCATAGAAGAATATAAGGAAAATTAAGGGAAAATAGTTTAATTTGATAAAAAAACATTGAAAAAGCGACACGCGTGTGCTATAATTCGGTTTGTTGAATAAGAATTATTAATAAGGGGAACTAAATAATGAGTAGTTTTGCAATTATTTCTGATACTTCCTGTGACCTTAATAAGGAGCTTAGAGACCGTTTTGGCATTGCGGATTATGCCAGGGGCTATGTGCATATGCCTGACGGCTCTGCAATTAAGGGCAACCTTGATTGGTCTGACGAAGAGCGCAGTGCTTTCTTTAAAGAGCTTTCAAACAAAAAGGCAAGCTTTAAAACTGCCGCACCTGCAATTGGTGAGGTTATTGATGTTATAGAGCCTTTCCTTAAGAATGGTGAGGACGTGCTTTGCGTTACACTTTCCGGCGGTCTTTCGGGTATGTACGGTGTGTTTGTAAATGCAAAAAAAGATTTAGAGGAAAAATACCCCGACAGAAAAGTTATTGTTGTTGATTCTATGCGTTACTCAACATCTGAGGGTATGGTTTGTGTGCTTGCTTCGCAGTACAGAGCAGAAGGTAAAACAATTGAGGAAACTGCCGAGCTCTTGGAGGTTAATAAGCACAAAGTTCATCAGATTGGTTGGATGGATGACCTTTTCTACTGCAAGAAAATGGGCAGAGTTTCTAACGCCGCCGCTGTTATGGGTACTCTTGTTGGCATTAAGGCGATGGCAGATTTTAACCACAAGGGTATGAGCCATGTGCTTGGTAAAACAAGAGGCTATAAAAACGCTTACAAACTTATTATTGAATATATGAAAGCAACAGGCGAAGACCTTTCTGAGCAGATTATTTTTATTACTCACTCTGAAAGGGAAGAGCACGCTTTGGAGGTTAAAAAGCTTATTGAGGCTGAAATCAAGCCCAAGGAGATTATAATAAGCACTGTCGGCCAAGGAAGTGCTCCCAATGTAGGCCCCGGTCTTGTGGCAGCTTTTTACTTAGGTAAGAAGGCAAGCGAGGATTTGAAGGACGAAACAGTCATTTTTGAGGAGCTTGCATCAAAAATTTAATAAGCGGATAAACGTAAAGAACACAGCAAGAAGGCTTTGCTGTGTTCTTTTTTATTTGAATAAAAAGAGTGAGATGTTTTTGATGTAATGCACAAAATTTTATTTTTGTTCGTTTAAACGAATGAAAATGGCGGTAAAAACGCCTTAAATTAAAAAATATGGGCAAAAATCAGGGAGTAAAAAGCTAAAATGAGGTAAATGTATTGTCTTTTTTTGCATTTAAATAGACATTATCAAACCGGCTAAACGCATATAAAATATAATTGTAACAAAAGAAAGGAGGCAGGATAATGAATAAAACCATCGTGAGGTCATTTGTAATTGACGGTGATATATGCGAAGTGGTTTTTCGCTTTGACGAGGATATAGGAAAACACATAGGAGATTATCCCGACTTTGAGCAAAGTCCCAGATTTACCAAAAACGGCTACCTCTGGGTTAATGCAACGCAGGACGGCTGTGACGAGGCACAGCATAAATATTACCCAGAAAAAACCTGCCTCGACTGTGGCTCCTGCAGTTTTTTTAAAACCGAAAAGGAAGGCGACCTTATTGGCATTTGCAATAGGAAAATAAGCTGAATTTACTTATGAAAGGAAGATAACTATGATGAAGCAAAGGAAAATATATGCAAGGATAATCGCCATGTTCCTTGCACTTACAATTATAACCTTCTGTGTTCCTTTTTCATCGGTTTCAGCTCTTGATACTCCCGACAGCACACAGCAGATTGAGTATACAGGCGGTTGGAACCCAAAAGAGTACCCCACAACAGGTACCCTTTATAAGGATAGAATCGCAGTAAGCAAAACCATTGCTCCCACAGAGAATGAAAACTACTTTGACATTACTCTGAAGGTTGTAGCAAAGCCCAGAGTAATTGACCAGAGCGTTGACGTTGTGGTTGTAATGGACGTATCCAATACTATGAACTCTACCCACGAAGGTTTGGGTGTAGGTGCCGCAGGCTATAATGTTAAGGACGCTCGTCTTACCCATGCAAAAACAGCGGTTAATACCTTCCTTGACCTATACGCTGTTGATGAAAACATCAGCACAGAGCGTCGGTTTGGTCTGGTTACTTTTAATTCATATGCAAATACTGTTGTTCCTCTTACTACTGTAAATACTGCCGCTAAGGCTGTAGAAATCAAGACTACAGTAAACTCAATTACAGCTCCCACAGGAAACCGTGAGAGATTTACAAATATCGAAGGCGGACTGCAGCTTGCACAAAACCTGTTAAAGCAGTCTGATGCGGCGTTTAAGTATATAATCTTTATTACCGACGGTTTCCCCACAACATATATTCAGAGCGGAAGAAACAGTCTATCTCAGATTGTAGGCTATGATACCTATATGACGGGTTCCTACAACGCCTCTAAGGTGGGTACAGACGGTTACTTTGCCGACTCTGTTACCAAAAAGATTTGTACCTACGGCGTTAACTATTCCGACAAAGCCGCAGACAGAGCCGATGACGTTGCCGCCGCTATTAAAAGGTCAGGTATAAACGTTTTCTCTATCGGTATTGACGTTGGTGTTCAGAGCATTCCCGACTATCTTAATTCCGCTAAGAATACAGCATTTACAACGGTTGACCGTACAAAGACAACTCACGTTATAGGCAGTACTACCGAGTCTTACAAAGCATGGCTGAGGGATGCCATTGCAGGCGGACCGATGATTGAAGAGGCGGAAGATACCGAGGATATTCACCGCTATGCATCAGGTAACAGCAGTACCGAGCTTACAACAGCTTTTGAGAATATTCTTAAGGATATCGAGCTTATCCCTGCCGAAACTATGGAAGAAGCTTATACTCTTGACCCTATGAGCGACTACGTGGAGTTTATGAACTTCTATAACCCCGACGGCACAGAGTGTGACGCGGTTATCAATACCAGAAACGGTAAGGATATTGCTACTTTTAACAGCGAAACCGAGACTATTAAATGGTGGCTTACAACTACCCAGAACTTTTACGTTGATAATATCGGAAACTACGTGCTTTCCGTAAGCTACAAGGTAAGGCTTAAGAACGAAATGGAAGGCTTTGAATTTTCCAAGGCTTTTCCCACTAATGATACAACCACATTCTATTTCAAAACTGTTGACTTTTCTACAGGCGAGCCTCTTTTCGGCGATAATCACATAGACTATTTTATCCCCGAGGTTGAGGGCTACTATGGAAACTTCAGCTTTACAAAAAGAGATTCCGTAACAGGCCATCCCCTTGAGGGTGCAGTATTTGCCCTTGAGCATTACGGCGAAAGCTGTCACGTATGCTCAGGCGATGCGGTTATCGAAACCCTGACAGCTTCTTCTGACGAGCAGGGTGTAGTAAGCTTTGAAAACTTACCCTCAGGTCACGAGTACGCTTTAATTGAAATTGAGCCTCCTGAGGGGTATCAGCCCGGTGCTATCCACTCCGTTCACGTTGCCTACGGTAAAACTTATCTCGACGGCAAGCTTGTTACAGACGAGTCGCCTGCGGTTATTACAAATAACGAAATCGTTCCCGTTAAAGTTAAGCTTAGCGCCCGCAAAACCTTAGAGGGCAGAGAGCTTAATGGCGGAGAATTCACCTTTGTTCTTGAGGGTGAATATATCAACAAGTTCCACGAAAAAATGCACAACGACGAAAACGGTGACGTAGAGTTTTACGAGATTATCTTCGACGACGAGGGAACCTATAACTTTAAGGTGTACGAGGAAAAAGGCAAGGATACGTCGGTTATTTATGACCCCACAGTTTACGAAATTGAGTTTAAGGTTACCTTAAGCGATGACGGCAAGCAGTACCTTCTTGAGACGAAGGTAAACGGTGAGGACATTGAAAACGACTCAGAGCCTTTGCCCTTTGAGTTTACAAACACCCTGAGAAAGAGTGTTGGCGTTACCCTCAGCGCACAGAAGCTTTATGACGGAAAAGTGCCTGAGGACGGAATGTTTAACTTTGAGCTTAAGGATAGTCAGGACGCGGTTATTGATACCAAGTCTACCGTAAAGGGTATAGCAACCTTTGATGAAATTACGTACACCAAGGAAGGTGTATACAGATACACTATTAACGAATCCCACGAATGTACCGCTGACGAAGCAGATAACACAATATTCTTCGACCATAGGGTTTATGATGCGGTAGTTACCGTAACTGCTCCTGAAGACAGCGACAGCTACAAAGCAGAGGTTGAGTATTATCTTAATGATAAATTGGTTGATAAGGTTTTATTTGAGAACCTTACCCGAACAAAAGCTACTCTTAAGCTAAATGCACTTAAGAGCTTAACCGGAAGAGACCTTGCCGAGGATGAGTTTACCTTTGAGCTTAGGCAAATCAGCGGTCAGCTTATTGATAAATCCACAAACGACAAAGACGGCAATATCAGCTTCGAAACTCTGGAGTTTGACAAGGTTGGTTACTTTGTGTTTATGATTTACGAGGAAATAGGCGATGATGCAACGGTAGCTTATGACGATGCGGTTTACAAAGTATTTGTAACAAGCGAGGCTCATCATAACCTTAGCAGCTATTACCTTGAGGTTACTGTTTACGAAAACGGCGGTGACGAGCTTATAGAGCTTGCTCATATTCACGGTGTAGACCTTGAGGTAACGGTTGATAGGGGTATTAAGTTTGAAAATGAGCTTATTACTACCGAACCTACAACTGTAACTACTGAGCCTACGGAGTCAACGGGAACTCAGCCTACTGAGCCCGAGAAAACAGAGCCTACGGAAACCAAGCCTACTGAGCCTCAGAAGACAGAGCCTACAGAAACCGAGCCCACTGAGCCTCAGAAGACAGAACCTACGGAACCCGAGCCCACTGAGCCTCAGAAAACAGAACCTACGGAAACCGTGCCTACAGAGCCTCAGAAAACGGAGCCTGCAGAAACTAAGCCTACAAAGGCGACTGAGCCACAGGAAACAAAGCCTCAGCCTACAGAAAAACCTGAGGAGCCTGATTTTGTAAAAACAGGTGATGCCTTTAATCCTGCATTATGGATTGCGGTGCTCTTTGTAGCAGGCGGACTGGGTGCTGTTACAGCTAAGACTTACAAACGTAAAGAAGAATAAGTTGTAATTAATGGAAGAAGCCTCCCTGTAAAAAGGGAGGCTTCATTAGTTATTTCCATTTTTTAGCTTTGTTTGCGATTTCTTCAAGCTCTTCTTGGGAAAGCTCAGGCAAACGCTGAAGCTTATCCAGAAAGGCTTCTTTGGACTCTTTGAACTGAGCTTCGACAACACCGTTATAAAAGCTTACCACAACGCCCGTTACAACTGCTGTTGCAAACAGGGCATAGATGGTAATAAGAACAGACAGCACCTTGGTGATAAAGGCGGTGGCAACAATGTCGCCAAAGCCTATGGTTGAAAAAACCGCGTAACAGTACCACAATGCATCGGAATAGCGGGTAATGTCAGGTTCAACCAGAAGTATTATAAATGCACACACAAGCAAAAAGATAACGAAGCCCAACACAATTTTATCGGCCTTGGTTTTCTTTAAAACTGCATTCAGAATTCTAAGCTTTTTCATAGTTTCACCTTAGAGCATGATGATTTCAGAGCTGTAGGGCTTAAGCTCTGTGTAAACGTTTCTGCCGTTTGCGTTTAAGTTGATTTTTTTCTCATTGCCTGAAATATTTACGGCAATCAGGGCGGTTTCTCCGTCCTTGGTTCGGCTGAATGCGAAGAATTCGTTTTCTAAATGTACCTGCTTAAAGTCGCCGTACTTAAGGGCGTTTGAGTTTTTCCTGATTTCTGAGAGCTTTGCAATATGAGCGAAAAGCTCTTTGCCTTCTTCGGTAATTTCGATATCATCCCAGCAAGGTCTGAGGGGTGCGTCGCTGTGGTTTGTTTTTTCGCCCTTAATGCCGTACTCACTTCCGTAGTAAATTGAGGGTGTTCCGGGAACGGCAAAAAGCATTGTGTAGATATTTTTAATGTTATCTGTGCTTTTTAGGTAGCTTGCAAGGCGGTTTATGTCGTGATTGTCAACGAAATTATAAAGCACCAAATCCTTATATAATCCCCAGTCGCCGTATTCGCGGAGAAGTCCGTGGGCAGGCTCAAACATATTCTTATCGTTAATTCCCGAATAGTAGCCCTTGTGCATTTCGTAGTTGGTTACAGAGTGAAGCATTTCTTTGTTTGCCCAAACGCGATAGTCGCCGTGGATAATCTCGCCCATAAGCCAGAAGTCAGGGCGTATTTCTGTTGTATATTTTCTCAGCCGTCTGAAAAAGTCATGGTCGATACAGTCTGCGGCATCAAGGCGAAGTCCCTTAATACCGAACTTTTCAATCCACATACCAACACTTTCTAAAAGATAATTTATAACGTCCTCATTTTTAAGGTTAAGCTTTACAAGCTCCTCATGGCCCTGCCACGCATCATAATGAAAGCCGTCGTTGTAGCTGTTGTTCATATCGAAACGAAGTCCTGAAAACCAAGAGCAGTAGGGCGAAGCCTCGCGTTTGGTCTTAACATCCTCAAAGGCGAAAAAGTGCCTTCCAACGTGGTTGAATACACCATCTAAAATAAGGTCGATATTATTTTCTTCGAGCTCCTTACATACCTTTTCAAAATCTTCAACGGTGCCCAGTCTGGTATCTAATTTACGGTAGTCGGCGGTGTCGTAGCCGTGATAAACAGACTCAAACACAGGGCCTAAGTACAGAGCGTTTATTCCTAAGCTTTTCATATGGGGAATATGCTCTGCTATTTTATAAATCCTTTTGGCGGCTGTAGAATCACCCTCGTTTTTCTTGGGTGCACCGGTAAAGCCTAAAGGATAGATGTGATAATAGATACTCTCATTTGCAATATATGTTTTCATTGTTTCCTCCTGTGTATACCATTCGGTATACTATTGTTATAAAATAAAAGGGAATATCCCCATAGAAAAGCCGAGTTTATGAGTAAATACCATATAAAAACTGCTGGCGTATGCGATATATTGTTTCGTCGCTTAAAAGCTTTTCGTCTCCTGTGTGAAAATAAGAGCCGATTGCCGCGTGAGTAACGCCTACAAAGCTTACAGTGCACAAATCTTCTTTGCCTTTAATATTGCCCACGTGGCTTGCTGCAACGTTAAAAACATTGGTAATAACAGAAGACTCGCGGTCGATATATTCTCTCGAAAGGCGGTAGGTGGTGTCCTCGCCGATTCGGTTGAAAATACTTAGCTTAAACAAAATGAAATCCTTGCTGTTAAGGGCATAATCAAAATAAACCCTCATGAGCCTGAAAAAGGTAAGAGCAACATCCTCTGGTAGAGAAGCGGCTTTTTCCAAATCTGTGATAAAGCGGTTATAGTGAGTGTTGAGAATTTCCGACAGAAGCCCTTCCTTCGAGCCAAAGTAGTAGTACATAGTTGGTTTTGTAATACCCGCTGCCTGAGCAATTTCAACGGTTGATACCGCATCGTAGCCTTTTTTGGCGAAAAGATTAAGGGCGGTGCTAATAATTTTTTGACGGTTATCGGTTGACTCATCCATCATTTATATCACCTCCGACAGTTGCAGTATACCAAACGGTATATAAAATGTCAAGCAAAAAATTAACCGCCGATAAAAATCGACGGTTTTAAGGTTATTCGCTGTAATTCAGATTATACATCTTTGCTATGTAGGATTTAAGCTGAGGACTAAGCATTGCAGTAAGCTCCTCGGGGTTATCGGGCAGAGCCACAATAAGCTGATTGCCTGAGCGGATAAGGTATCCGCAGTTTTTTCCTATGTTGTTTGAAAGCCTGCGTACATCGCCTATGCTGACCTTTGTGGTTGCCAATGCACGGGATAGCACATCTGAAAGACGGTTTTCGCCTGAAAAACCTAAGCCGCCTATAATAAACACAAGGTTGCAGGTTTTTAGTGCATCTGTGAGCTTTTCACCCAGCATTAAGGGTGAAGTAGAGGCGCAAACCGTATTAAGCTCAGTATCAATTTTAGACAATGCTTTTTTCAGGGCTTTTTCACAATAGCTCGTTTTACGTGCAAGGTAAAAAACAAGATTACATTTCATACTCTCACCTCGTGTTATTCTGTCACTAAAGCAACGCTTGCATCAGTCTGAGGCTGAGTCTGGAGTGACTGAGTTGGTGGAGACTGGGTTTCGGGAGGCAATGTAGCAGGTGCTTCAGTAGGAACGGTGGGAGCCTGAGTTACCGGGGGTTGAGTCTGTGGAGGCTGAGTTACCGGCGGATTGGTTTCGGGTGCTTCGGTAACAATGGGCTCATCCTCAACAGGCGGTACGTAGGGAGCCTCGGTTTCGGGTGCTACGGTAGTAGGCTTTGTGGTGGGCTGGGTAGCTTTCTGAATTTTCTTCTTTTCAAAAATAGGCTTTACAGTTAAGTCTTTTGTTACGTTAACGTATACCGAATCCCAACCCTTGAACACATAATAATACGTACCGTCGGAGGCTTTTCTGGGATTTTCTTTGGGGGCTTTTGCATCTCTGCCTTCAAGAATAATCTGGGTAGAAATAGCCTTGCCTTTGGCATCCAAAAACTGAACTGTATACATTTCGCTTTGTGCCATATACTGAACGGTTTCGTCGCCCTCTAATTTGCCTTCGCCGTCGTACCAAGGGGTGTTATTTGCTTTATACTCGATATGGAATGAAGAGCTGGCGGTGCTTACAGGGCTTGATTCTTTGGCGGTCTTAATATATGCAGACACGTCTTCGTTTTCTCTTAGCTTTCTGGCAACTGCAATGGTACGCATATTGTCGGTTTCGTATGAGCAGGTTGAAAGAGTAAGCAGGGTATCGTTTTCGTTAATAGGAACCTCTACGTCAAGATAAGAACGGATTTTAATGTTATAAATAAAATTCATAAATCTTGCAGTAGAGTCAAAATCAGCCTTAAGATAGTCAAATACGTTTTCAATGTCGTTGGAAACGTCAATTTTCATAACAGCGAAAATCACGTAATCGTCAGTACCCTTGGGGGTATCAATTTTAACAATAGGTGCTTTTTGGTAAAATTCGGTGTTACCTTTGGTTCTGCCGTCGGCTCGTGCATAGTTCATAAGCTGACCGAACATAGAGTCATCGCTGCCCATATTATGGCCGTGAAGAATAAGGTTCTTTGAGTCTACGCTTTTTTCACAGCGGTAGTCAACAAAGATACTGCCAAAATCTGAGTAGTCTTTCTTATAGTTGCGGTAAAGGTAGAACTGGTCCTCAGGTGTATCGCCTTTGTGTTCAAGAACAGGATAGTCAATTTTGGTTTTATCAATCTTTACCCACGCAACGATTTCATCGTTAATTTTCTTAAGACCTTTCCAGTTTTTAGAGGAGGTCTTTATTTCAACAACTTCACCTTCGTCGTTAGTTGCGTAAACAACTTCGTCAACGGTAGAGTAGTAAACGCTCTGAATTTCATTTATTACGCTTTGGTTTCCCATAGGCATAAATACGTAGAAGTTAAGAAGTATAACAGCACCTGCGATAAAACCGCCAATCGCAATAAGCACGATAATTTTACGGATAATATCGCCTACGGTGTCGCCTTTCCACGGGATAAAGCTTATGAGAAAGCTCTTGCTGCTTTTTTTAGGCTTTAAGTAGTTGATGCTTTCTTTATCTAAAGTAATAATTCCTTCGGGATACTGCTTTTTCTTTTCCTTAAGTACAGCCTTGGCACTGAGCACGGCATCTGAAACGAAGTCAATAAAATCAACGTTTTCTACCGTTTCAAAAGCAGGAAGTGCTATAAAACGCTTATTAAGTGCATAAAAGCAGTAGCCTTTTATGGATGTACCCTTGCAGGGGAAGGAGTATATGTTAACATGGTTTTCAAAAGTTTTACCGTCTTTTTTGAAAGGCTTACAGCAGTCTTCAGTATCTTCAATAAGAGATATCATAGAAGAAAACAAATCAACAAAGGAGGAGCTGTCCTCGGTATCTGTTGCGTTTGCAAATATGTAGCCCTCAATACTGTCGTCTCCCTCAAAGCTTTCTCTGAAAGCATCGCGAAGCTTTTTGGGGTTTCTGTCTACTTCGGTTTTTATAATAATGTGTGTATTTGAAATTTCGTCAAGTCTGCTAAACAGGCTTTTGGACTGATTGTTAAGCTCGGCTACCTCTGATGGGGTGCGTCTTAAAGAAAACAGCTCTGCTCTCATAGGTCCTCCTGATTTATCTTGGTTTAGATTTCGGTTATTTCAACATTTTTGATTGCTTCTTCAATAAGCTCAGCAAAGTTTGCTTCTTCCTCAGCAAATTTTACGAACTTAAGCACAGGCCTTGTTCTGGGGTGTTTGGGAGTAAAGATTGTACAGCAGTCCTCAAAAGGCTCAATAGAGGTTTCGAAGGTGTCAATCTTGCGTGAGATTGTGATAATCTCTTCTTTGTCCATTCCTATAAGAGGTCTGAACACAGGCATGGTTGCGGCTTCGTCTGTGCAGGCAATGGCGTGGATTGTCTGGCTTGCAACCTGACCCAAGCTTTCGCCTGTAATAAGGGCGGTGCAGTCATAGTCTTTGGCAATACGCTCGGAAATCTGCATCATAAGACGACGCATTATAATTGTGAAAAGCTCCTCAGGGCAATCGTCACGGATTTTTTCCTGAAGCTTTGTAAAGGGTACGGTAATCATTGTAATACTTCCGCTGTAACGGCTTACAAGCTTCAGTAGCTTTTTAACCTTTTCCAAAGCTCGCTCGCTGGTGTAGGGAGGGCTCTGGAAATGCACGGCAGTGAGCTTGATGCCACGCTTTGCCATCATATATGCCGCAACGGGGGAGTCGATACCGCCGCTGATTAAAATACAGCCCTGACCGCCTGTGCCAACCGGAATACCGCCAGCACCTTTTTTGCTGTCAGCGTGAACATATGCGGCAAAATCCCTTACCTCAACGGTTACCTTAACATCGGGGTTGTGAACATCAACAGTAAGGTGGGGGAACTTCTCTAAAAGAAGTCCGCCTAATTCCATACAAATCTCAGGGGACTTAAGAGGGAACTTTTTGTCAGAACGCTTTGCCTCTACCTTAAAGGTTTTAGCCTCCATTAAAACGTCCTCAAGATACCGGGGAGCTTTTGCGTAGATATCTTCCATATCCTTTTCGCAAACGCAGGCTCTGCAGTAGCTTACAATGCCGAAAACCCTTGAGATTGCATCCTCAACCTTGTCCATATCCACATCCTTGCTTTCGGGTGTAACAGTAATTGTGGACTGTGCAATGCTGAGTTTGAACCAGCCTAAGCCGTAAAGTGCTTTTTTTATGTTTTTCTTAAGCACATCTTCAAATGTGCGTCTGTTAAGTCCCTTAAGGGCGATTTCGCCCAGTTTAACCAAAACTACTTCTTTCATTTTCTTTTCCTCTGCAATGTATTAAGTCCCGCCTCAAGTGCTTCTAAAAGAGCGTCAACGTCTTCTTTTGTGCTTTCTTTTGAAAAACTTACTCTTATGGCACTGTCGGCAAGGTCATCGTTAATTTTAAGTGCCGACAAAACGTGGCTTTTGCCACCTTTTGAGCAGGCACTGCCCGAAGAAACGTAAACCCCTGCTGATGAAAGGTGATGAAGCATGGTTTCGCTTCTTATTCCTTTTGCCGAAAAATTAAGTATGTAGGGAGTAGCGTCATCGGGTGAGTTAATAATTATATCATCAAAGTCTGAAAGTTTTTGCCGTAAGTAAGTGTTAAGCTCACGGATTTTTTCACGGTTTTCAGAGAGTTTAATTTCTTTTGCCGCCACACCGAATGCACCGATAAGAGGCAGAGCTTCGGTACCCGGGCGGAGTTTGTTTTCCTGCTTGCCGCCAAAAGTGCGTGGGAGAATACGCACACCTTTTCTGACGTACAGAGCACCAACACCCTTAGGGCCGTGGATCTTGTGAGCACTTATGCTCATAAGATCGCACTTGAGGGAAGCAACATTTATATTCTCCTTGCCAAGGCCTTGCACTGCATCAATATGAAAAAGTGCAGGGGAGGCGTTACGTTTGATTATGGCAGGAATTTTAGAAACAGGAGGCATAAGACCCGTTTCGTTATTAGCCAACATAACAGAAACCAGAATGGTTTTATCAGTAATGGCGGACTCAAAGTCTTTTACATCAAAACCGTTTTTGTCTTTGGGATAAATAAATTCAACCTCAAAGCCTATAGCTTCAAGCTGCTTTGCGGTGTCAAAAACCGAGTGATGCTCAATAGCTGTTGTGACAATCTTGTTGCCGCGACGCTTCATCGCCTCAGCCGCACCCATAAGGGCAAGGTTGTTGGCTTCAGTTCCGCCTGATGTAAAGAGAATCTCGTTTTCCTTTGCACCGATTGCCTTGGCTATCAACTGACGGGCTGAGATTAACTCTTTTTCGGCTTCAAAGCCGAAAGAATGCAAAGAGGATGGGTTGCCAAAGTTTTCACGCATCAATTCCATTGCTTTTTTTGCGGCAGCTTCACTTACTTGTGTTGTTGCACTGTTGTCAAGATAATGAAAAGCCAAATTAACCCTCCTCCATAATTTCTCACTCTACATTATAGCATTGATTGTCTCAGAAATCAAACAGTTATTTATTCATATTTAAGCATTTTCAGGAAAAAATAAGGGTGGTGATGAAAATGGATAAAAATAAGTATTCAGATTTGGTAAAAGAAAAATCCCCCTCAAGCCACACCTTTATGGAGTGCATAAGGGCGTTTCTGATTGGGGGAGGAATATGTGCCTTTGGCGAGGTGCTGTTTGAGCTTTTTAAAAGGTTTGGACTTGACGAAAAGCAGGACAGAACTCTGGTGTCATTAAGCCTTATTTTAATAGCTTCGGTTTTAACTATGATAGGCGTTTTTGATAAAATCGCAAAATGTGCGGGAGCAGGCACCTTGGTGCCTATTACGGGATTTTCCAACGCTGTTACAAGCTCTGCCATAGAGTTTAAGTCAGAGGGACTTGTTCTTGGTGTTGGTGCAAAGATGTTCACCATTGCAGGACCTGTGATTGTGTACGGCACGGTTGCAAGTGTGGTGTACGGACTGATTTACTGGGTAATACAAATGATAACGGGCGGTTAATACCGCCCGTTTCTATTTACGCTATCCAGCCTTTTTCTTTAAGTATTTCTATAACTTTATTTGCATATGGGATAGTAATAATAAATACTCTTCCGTCATTTGTGAAAATATTAAAGTGGATGTTGTCATGCTGAATTGCTTTAATATCGCACAGGAGGATTTCGTCTAAAGAATAGGGCTTGTCGTCAAGACAAACACAAACAATACCTGCCTCGCAAAAATAAATGTTGCCGTTTTTGACTTTCCCGTTGCCAAGGTTAAAATTGCCGTTTGCTTTGTAAAAAACAGGAGAAGATATCATACCTTCAATTTTAGCATACTTTTTGCTCATTGCCTTTTCGTATAAAAGCAAAAACAGGAACATGAGAACATAAAACAGCAGACCGCACAAAAGCGCCATAAGAAAAGCATTTGGCATTTCTAAATAATAAAAAGCAAAGAAGCCCAACCCACCAAAAAGCAGAGCAGTAAAGGCGGATAATATAAGTTTACTTTTCATACATACCTCATATATTTTTAAATTTCGTCGTCGATTTCTTTGCCGCAGTAGGCACAGTAGTTCTGGTCGAATCGTCTTATGTATTTATTGCAGTAGGGGCATCTTATCCACACAAAACCGAGAATAGTATAAACTAAAATTAAACCTGCCAACAAGCTCCATTGAAGCTGTGGGAAGGGTGTATAGAATATGTTGAATACGGCAAATGCCACGAGGACTAAACCTGAGATTATAATTATTTGTTTCTTGGTTTTAAGTTTCATTCAAACACCGCCCTCAATGTGTAATTTTAATATACCATACAGTTTTGTAAAAGTAAACACCGAGAAATCGGCGTATTAAAAACGTTAGTTCTCGGTGTTGGTTTTGTTTTTGTATTTAATAAATTCCACGTATTTTTTAACGTCGTCAAAATCGCTGTCGGATAAGCCTGCTGATATTTTAATGCTTTTGCCTTGGCGATTGTATGAAACAGGCTCGTCTATAAGCCCCAGCATATAATCCACAGAAACATCAAAAAGCTTTGCCAGAATAACCTTAGCTTTGTCATCGGGGTCACTACGGTTACATTCGTATGACGAAACCGTATAATGGGAAACACCTAAAATTTTAGCTAAATCCTCCTGAGAAAGCCCGTGGTCTTTTCTCAGCTCCTGCAGTCGTTCGCCAATCACAAAAACACCCCCTGAGTTTCGTATTTATATTATAGGAATTTTGCGAATACTTTTATAAAATTATGCAAAATATTAGAGTTTTCGTTGACAACTGTGAAAAATCGCAGTATTATTTTAGTGAATAACGGAGTTTTTGCAAGGTTTTGGTATGGGTTTATCAACGCTGGTTGTGGGTCAGGTGTACTATGTTCGACAGTATTGCTAATTTGAGGCCCTAAATTTTGGTTGGTTTATTCATAGTAAAGGTTTCTGAAATACGTTATAATTAAAATGTAATTATATCAAATGAATCTTAAGCTAAAGGAGGAAACAGAATGAAAAAACTTATTAAAAAAATACTTGCCTGTGCTTTGGTGTGTGTTATGCTTTTTATGGTAACGCCTGCGGCGTATGCTTATACCATCGAAGAAGCAGAAGAATTTTCGTCACTTTACCAAAAGCGTATAACTACCTTTGCTGAAAGCATTTCTGCTACTGATGACGAGGCAATAAATGTAATTAATCTTAACCTGCTTTGCAAAAATATAGCAGACAGCGGTTATGACCTTTGTTATGTTTTCAGCGGTGCAAGCAATGAAGAAGAGGGTTGTGCCTT
>JAFTIP010000017.1 GCA_017456845.1 Ruminococcus sp. | reverse complement strand
CTTTTTGTTTTTTCTAAAAAAATACAGGGACTCGAACCCAAATTAAAATAATTTTATTCCTTTTCTTTATCCTAATCCCCGAAAAACTTGACAACTCAACAATATTGTATTATTTTGATAATACACTTTGGCGAAGAAGGTATATATTATGAATTTTAAAATCGAGGGGCTTTCAAAAAGCTTCAACAAAAAGAATGTGCTTAAAGACATAACTTTCACCTTTGAAAGCGGTAAGATTTACGGGCTTTTGGGACGAAACGGTGCAGGTAAAACAACTCTTTTCAACTGTCTTAACAAAGATATGAAGTTTGACAGCGGTGTTGTTCGCATCGAAGAAAGTTTTAAAGAAAGAGAACTTGTGGCAGAAGATATCGGTTACGTACTCTCAACTCCTACTGTGCCCGAATTCCTGACGGGCAGGGAATTTCTTAAGTTTTTCCTTGATATTCACAAGAAAAATCTTAAGGAAATTAAAACAATCGACGAATACTTTGACTTTATGAGTATTGATACCGAGGACCGCGACAAGCTTCTTAAAGACTACTCTCACGGTATGAAAAACAAAATGCAGATGCTCATTAACATTATTGCAGAGCCTAACATTTTACTGCTTGACGAACCGCTGACTTCACTTGATGTAGTTGTGGCAGAGGAAATGAAAGAGCTTCTCAAAAGTATTAAAAAAGACAGAATTATTATTTTCTCAACCCACATTATGGATTTGGCTCTGGATTTATGCGACGAAATCGTTCTGCTTCATAACGGTGAGCTCGAGCTTGTGGATAAGGAAAATATGGGAAGCGTTGAATTTAAAGACAAAATCATCGCCGCTTTAAGGGAGGATTAAAATGAGAAACACTCTCAGGATATCGTTTTCCCTTAAAAACACATATAGGGTAAACTCCATACTTTATGCTATCAAACAAATTCCCATAATAAAAAAGATTCTGCCAGACAGTCTTTACAGAATGATTGGTTTTAAAATTGCAGGCCACATTATCTCATGGATATGGGAAGTTCTCTCTTCAATTTTCGGAAAAGCCATTTATTTTGGACTTTTAGTGGCAGGCACTTTCTTTGCTGGTGAATTCAACAAACACTCAAGTTTTGGCGAAATATTTATGCATCTGTTTTTGTTTGGAACAATTATCGGTGTTATGAGCAACACTTATATGCTCTCTACCCACCGAAGCAAATACTATGCAATTATGCTTTTGAATGTAGATGCAAAAAAATACAACATAATCAACTATGTTTATCAGATTATCAAGCTCAGCATATGCTACGCCATAGCTTTTGTTATTCTGCATTTCACAGCAGGAATTCCTCTGTGGCTTGGCTTGCTTGCTGTAATGTTTGCGGTAGGAATCAAGACCGCTGTTGTGGGTTATATGTTCTTATCCTTTGAAAAAGGCAAAGACGCAGACGGTACCAACCCATTTAGCTGGTTAACTTTCCCCTTGGTAATCCTTTCCGCATTTATGGCTGTATTCTTTCCTGCTATCGGTTATCCTTTCCCTTATGTCGCACTTGCAGTTGTAATGGCAGTTGGCGTGGCACTTGGTATTCTTGGCTTAGTAAAAATCATTAAATTCAAACAGTACCGAGAGATTAGCCGTCAGACTCTACTGAAGGCAGAAAGCGTGAAGAGCGACTCCAAGCAGACAGTAGTAAAAAACACAACCAAAGCCATCAGTGCAGATACAAACATCACAAGCTATAAAAAAGGCTTTGAATTCTTAAACGAGCTTTTCATAAAACGTCACAAGAAGATTTTGTGGAAGCCTGTGCTTATTATTTCAATTGTAGCCTTTGCAATTTTTGCCATTGCCAATATAGCAACAATCTTTTTACCCGAATTGGCTACAGAGCTTAACGGCTTACTCCTTAACTCTCTGCCCTACTTCTTGTTTATTATGTATGCCATAAACCGAGGTATGAGCTATACACAGGCACTTTTCATCAACTGTGACCACAGCTTACTCACCTACTCTGCATACAAAAAGCCCAAGAATATTCTTAAGCTTTTTACTATCCGTTTAAGAGAAATTGTTAAAATGAATCTTGTACCCGCTTTGGTTATCGGCGTTGGTATGTCGGCTCTTCTTTACGTGTCAGGCGGTACTGATAACCCTATAAACTATGTTCTGTTGCTCCTTACACCTATGGCAATGAGCATCTTTTTCTCGGTGCACAACCTTACTATTTACTATCTTTTACAGCCTTACAACGCCAACACAGAGGTTAAAAGCGGCACCTACTCTATAATTATGGGTCTTACCTATGCAGTTTGCTATATATTTATGCAGATTCAGCTTCCCACTCTTTATTTCGGCATAGCTGTGCTTAGTTTTTCTATTATATATTGCTTAGTCGCTTGCCTGCTTGTTTACAAAAAATCTCCTGAAACCTTCAGAATCAGAGCATAAGCCGTTAGCCATCCGAGGGCAACTCCACCTTTTGAAAGGAAAGATAAAACTTTTAAGTTTCATCAACGGTGGAGTCAAACGTAAAATCTGTGTTTAGAAAAACAAATATTAAGAATCAACCGTCACGGATTATCTGTGGCGGTTTTTTGTTGCAGGTATACAAAATGCAAAGTTCTTTTATGTTAATTTGTACCTGATTATCAAATTTTCCAAAAAGATGTTGACAAGTTTCCTTGTCATCTCTATAATAATTATGACAAGAATACTTGTCATTTCAAGTTAACTGCTCGAGGGCAATCCCGCATTTGGATATACTCGTATAAAGATTGACTTTCATTTGCGGTAGCTTGAAATAAAAGATTTGGAAGGAGAAAAAATATGCCTCTTAACAACAAACTAAAGGAGTATCGCTCGGCTCTCGGGGTTAATCAGGCAGAGATGGGGTCCCTTGTTGGCACATCACGCCAAACCATAAGCCAGATTGAGCGTGGGGACTACTCCCCATCTGTTACCCTTGCACTCAAAATAGCAAAGGTATGCGGAGCAAAAGTAGAAGACATTTTTATTTACACGGAGGATGAAGAAAATGAAAACTAACAAGAAATCAAAGGATAATAAAAAAACCTTGAAAGCAGTTATAGTACTTATTGTGCTTTTCATCTTAGGCGGAGCTTTCGGATGGTTTATGGGCTATATGTCAACTGAAGCTGAAAGCTTCGACCTTACTGCCATAAAGGAAGTTATTAAAAACATTCTTATCTACGCAACACCTGTAGCTTTGCTTGCAGTTTTTGTATTTGTAACTGTATTTTCTTTAATAGGCTATTTCAAAGCCCGCAAAGCAACAGCTAACTGGGACGGCGAGAATGAAGAGTACATTGAAAAAGTAGAAACTAAGCTTGGCATAATCATCTCTATGCTTACCATTGGCCTCGTTTTGGTTTATTCCCTTTTCGGTATAAATGCCTACGCACAGTTTTTTCTGGCATCGGGCGAAATTTTTATGAGCATGCTGCCCCTAAGTATTGCTGCACTATTTGCTATGATAGCCACAATGGTCTACAACACTATTGTACAGCGAGCCTGTGTTCAGCTTATTAAAAAAATTAATCCTGAGAAAAAAGGCGAAGCACTTGCAGTTAACTTCCAAAAGGAATGGGAGCAAAGCATGGACGAAGCCCAAAAGCTGATGCTCTTTGAAACCGGCTTCCGCACATATAAGGTTATGAGTCACGTAATTATCTTTGTCTGGATGGTTTCAGTTTTAGGCATGATGTTTGGAATGGGCCTTATGCCTATGCTTATTGTTTCGGCATTATGGCTCACTATGACAATTACTTATATGGTATACGGCTATAAAATCGAGCATAAAAATAAAAAAAGGTAATAAATTGTCGGAAATTACACTTGATTTAAAATATTTTCAAAATTATATTGACATTTACAAAAAATTGTATTATTGTATTAGTACGGTAGTACACTACATAAGAGCTGAGGAATTACTCGGAAGGTATATGAAACGGCTCTCGGAAGGTATATGAAAGGTAAGAAATCGTGCTACTACCCTGCTGAGGTTAATGCAGGATAAGCAAATACTCCATCCACTCCTGATTTGCAAATCCTGCACCTTGGCAATGTGTTGCAATTTGTAGACAGTCATTATATAATATAGACAATAAATTAAAGGAGGAAGATATTATGAAATACTGCACAAAATGCGGTTATCAATTACCAGACGAGGCAAAGTTCTGCAACGCTTGCGGTGCTTCTGCTGAGGCAGTTAACCACACTCAATCCGAACCTGAAAATCCTTATGCAAGCCAAGTAACACCTGCTACAGAACAGGCTAACATTCAATCTGTAAATTCTCACACAGAAGCTCCCAAAACCGAGGAAGAATTATTAGCCGAGGAGCAGGCACTTTTAAACAAGTTCAGCATAGCCTTAAAGCACGAAAGACTTGCCTGGAAAATATATGGAATTGTATGGGTAATCATTACAGCATATATAATTGCATTTGGTTTGATTATGGGCATCTTTACAGGTGCTGCAGCAGCTGCAACCGGCGGAGAAGCCTTTGTTGCTTCACTCTTCTTTTTGATGTATTTAATTATGGGCTTAATGTTTCTGCCCATTGCAATCATCAACTTATCAATGAAGAACAAACTTGAAAAATACCGTGCAAAGCTTTACACCGACTGCACAGACGGTATAGGCCATTTTTCGGTAGGCTCAATTGTTTTCTGTGCTTTCTTTAACGGAGTAGCACTGGTATTCAACATTGTTTACTTTATTATAGCAAAAAATAACACAGCTGTGATTGAGCGAATAAAAGCTCGTCAGAAGGAATATAATTCTCAGCAGTAATATTTTTACATATTTATTTTTTTATTAAATTTTGGAGGTATATTTAAAATGAACACAAAAGAAAACGCATTGGCAAGACTTTCTACAGGTCTTAAGCACGAGAGACTCGCTTACAAGATTTACGGTATCGTATCCCTTGTACTTGCAATCGTCATTATGGTTTGCGGCATTATTTCAGCCGTAGCAGGAGCTTACCTGACAGCTGAGGAAACATACACAAATGAGCTCAGCTTCAACAGCAGTATTAATATTGCAGATGACGACGCAAATATTTATATCGGTGACGGCAGAATTGAAATCAACGATAACAACGCAAGCGTTTACATTGACGGCAACGAAATTGAGTTCACCGAAGATGACATAGCTATCCTTGCAGGTGCAGGCGTAATTGCTTTCAGTGCTTTTTACATCACATTCGGCATTATCCTTCTTGCTGTGGCTATTGTAAACCTTGTAATGGCTTCAAAGGTTGGCAAGTACAGACTCTCTGACGAAGCAACGGTTAAGCACGCAGGTTCAGTAGGTTCAATTGTTGTGGCCGCACTTTTCAACGAAATTGCTCTTATCTTTGTAATCATCAACTTTGTTTACGCTAAGAGAAACAGAGCTATTCTTGAAGCTTAAGCTTAAAACTTATTAACAAACTAAAATCCCACCGATTGGTTTCGGTGGGATTTTTTCGTTATTCTTTAATCTTATTTTTAGCTTCTGTAAGCATAAGCTTAATACGGTTAAGCTGGTTTACCTCACTGGCACCGGGGTCGTAGTCAACAGTAGCGATATTTGCCTCAGGAAGAGCACTGCGTACTGCCTTAAGCACGCCCTTGCCTACAATATGGTTTGGCAGACAGCCGAAAGGCTGAATACAAACAATATTGGGTACACCATTCTCAATAAAATGCACCATCTCAGCAGTTAAGAACCAACCCTCGCCGTACTGATTACCTATTGAAATAAATCGGCTTGCAGTTTTTGCAAGTTCCTTCATAGGAGTAGAAGGCTCAAAACGCTTGCTCTTTTTAAGAGCTTTATTGGCAGGGAGTCGCACAAAGTTAAGCATCTTACCCAAAGCCTGACCGCCAATTCTGGAGCTTAATTTACCGCCTAAATTCTTATGGCGGAAGGTTCTGCCGAAACCGCTGTAAATAAAGAAATCAAGAAAATCAGGCACAATTGCCTCGGCACCCTCTTCCTCAAGTCTTTCAACCAGATTACCGTTAGCAAGGGGCATATACTTAACCAAAATTTCACCAACAATGCCAACCCTTGGCTTTTTCTCGTCGGTTAAGGGCAGATTATCAAAGTCCTTGACAATAGCCTTACAGGTTTTAATATATGTAGAAACTGAGAAATGCTTTTTCTGAATCTGCAAAGCACATTCATCCAGCCACTTGCGTTTGAGTGCTTCGGCACTGCCCTTTTCCTTTTCATAAGGACGGGTGCGGTATAAACACTTCATAATAATGTCGCCGTACACCAAAGATGCTCCGCCCCTGACCATCATAGGCACGGTAAGCTTAAAGCCGGGATTAGACTCCAACTTACTTAAATTAAGGGAAATTACGGGAACATGACCAAAGCCCTCACGCTCTAAAGCTCTTCTGATAAAGCCGATATAGTTTGTGGCTCGGCAGCAACCGCCTGTCTGAGTCATAAGTATAGCAAGCTTGTCGGTATTATACTTGCCGCTTTTTACTGCATCTAAAAGCTGACCTACCATAATAAGCGAAGGATAGCAGGCATCGTTGTTAACACACTTAAGACCCATATCAACGGCGGCACGGTTATCGTTATCAAGAATAACAAAATTGTAGCCGTAAGCCTTAAAAGTAGCCTGAACAAGCTCAAAATGCATCGGAGCCATCTGAGGAGCGATGATGGTGTAATTGTCATCACGCATTTTTTCGGTAAAAATTGCACGATGATAGGCAGTAGAAACATCCTTGTGCTTAACATTGTTCTTATCTCTTTCAGCGATTGCCGCCATGAGTGAACGTATGCGGATTCTTGCAGCACCAAGGTTGTTTACCTCGTCGATTTTAAGAACTGTGTAAAGCTTTCCGCTTGCCTCCAGAATCTCGGCAACCTGATCAGTAGTTACAGCATCAAGACCACAGCCGAAAGAGTTAAGCTGCAAAAGCTCAGCATCGTCTCTGTGGCGGACAAACTCTGCCGCACGGTAAAGTCTTGAGTGATAACTCCACTGGTCAGTTACCCTTAAGGGTCTTTCAACCTTTACATCCTCTGGCACAGAATCCTCAGTAATTACATTAAACCCATATCCTGCAATCATAGCAGGAATACCATGGTTAATCTCAGGGTCGCAGTGGTAAGGACGTGAAGCAAGCACAATCATCTTGCCGTTTTCCGCCTCGGTTTTCTTAATAATCTCAAGACCCTTTTTGCGGATATCAGCCTTAGCAGTCATAAGCTCCTGCCAAGCCTTTTTGCAGGCTTTTTTAGTTTCAGCCTTGCTTATGCCAAAGCTTTCGGCATAGACTTTGCAAACCCTGTCCGTTAAGGTTTTTTCGTCAGAAAATGCCACAAAGGGATGGAAAAGCTTTGCTTTGCCTGAGGTTATATTCTCAACGTTATTGTTGATGTTTTCGGGAGTACCGATAACAATAGG
This sequence comes from Ruminococcus sp., assembly GCA_017456845.1. Classification (GTDB taxonomy): domain Bacteria; phylum Bacillota; class Clostridia; order Oscillospirales; family Acutalibacteraceae; genus Ruminococcoides. Next base: position 36,343 of record JAFTIP010000017.1, on the reverse strand, counting down.
ACAGTTATATTTATTTTTAGCACCCTCTTCGGGACGCTCAAAATAAACGCTGGGATAAAAAATTCTGTCGCAACCGTTTTTAATAAGCCACTCGATATGGCCATGAGCAAGCTTTGCAGGGTAGCAAAGGCTTTCGGAAGGGATTGACTCCATACCAAGCTCATAAATATCACGGCTTGAATAGGGCGAGAGCTTAACGCTGAATTTAAGCTCTTTGAAGAGCCTTGCCCAGAAAGGATAGTTCTCATAAATATTAAGCACTCTGGGAATACCGATTAGTCCACGGCTTGCCTTATCCTCTGCAAGAGGCTCAATAGAGAAGATACGCTCTTTCTTATATTCTGTCATATCAAAGCCCTTTACAGTTGCTTCAGAACCGCCTATGGGTCTTTCACATCGGTTGCCTGAAATATGACGTTCCTTACCGCGGAAGGTATTAACTGTAAGCATACAGTTATTAGAGCATTTACCGCAACGGATTGCGGTAGTGTTGTATTTTAAATCTTCGATTTCTTCAAAGCTTATTATTGTGCTCTCTCCCGTGCTTCGCTCTTTGGCAATAAGAGCCGCACCAAAAGCACCCATAAGCCCTGAAATATCGGGGCAAAGTGCGTTCTTTCCAGTAAGCTTTTCAAAGGCTCTGAGCACAGCCTCTGAACAGAAGGTACCGCCCTGAACCATAATGTGATCGCCTAAATCATTGGCACTTGAAAGCTTGATAACCTTAAAAAGTGCATTTTTAACAACGCTGTAAGCAAGACCTGCAGAAATATCAGAAAGGCTTGCACCTTCCTTCTGAGCCTGCTTAACGTTGGAGTTCATAAATACTGTGCACCGTGTACCCAAATCAAGAGGATGAGGTGCAAAGAGAGCAGTTTTTGAAAACTCCTGAGCGTTTTTACCCATAGACACCGCAAAGTTTTCAAGAAAAGAACCGCAACCCGAAGAGCATGCTTCATTCAGAAGAACGCTGTCTACAGAGCCGTTTTTAATCTTGATAAACTTCATATCCTGACCGCCGATGTCAAGCATACATTCTACGTCTTTGTCAAAGAATCTGGCGGCAGTATAGTGGGCAATGGTTTCAACTTCACCGAAGTCCAGCTTAAAGGCTGCTTTAAGTAAGCTTTCGCCGTAGCCTGTGGAACAGGCACCTTTAATAACTGCGGTTTCGGGGAATTTTTCTGAAAGATTCTTTAAAGCAAGCTTTGCAGTATTGATAGGAGAAGTGTTATTGCTACTGTAAAAATCCCACAAAAACTCGCCATTTTCGCCGATAAGTGCAAGCTTGGTAGTTGTTGAACCTGCATCAATACCAAGGTAACAGCCGCCTTTGTATGTACTTAAATCCGCACGCTTAACCTTATTCTGAGCGTGGCGGTCAGCAAAAGTTTTATACTCTGCCTCATTTTCAAAAAGAGGTTCAAGACGCTTAAGCTCAAAGGTCATCTCCCCTGCGTTTTCCAAATCCGAAACGATTGCAGAAATTATTTTAGCCTCGCTGTCCTCAGCTAAAAAAGCTGTACCCATTGCAGGGAAAAGATGGGAATTTTCGGGGTCAACCGTAGTTTCCTCTGTAAGCTTAAGTGTGCGTACAAAAGCCGCCTTAAGCTCGGTTAAAAAGTGCAGAGGTCCGCCTAAAAACGCAACAGTGCCCCTGATGGGTTTACCGCAGGCAAGGCCTGAAATTGTTTGATTTACAACAGCCTGAAAAATTGATGCTGACAAATCCTCTTTTGTAGCACCATCGTTGATAAGGGGCTGGATGTCACTTTTTGCAAAAACACCGCAACGTGCCGCAATGGGATAAATCTGACTGTAACCTTTGGCATATTCGTTAAGGCCCGGTGCATCTGTCTGTAAAAGAGCCGCCATCTGGTCAATAAACGAGCCTGTGCCGCCGGCACAAACGCCGTTCATTCTCTCCTCTAAGCCGCCTGTGAAATAAATGATTTTTGCATCCTCACCGCCCAACTCAATGGCAACATCCGTTTGAGGAGCTAAGCGTTTAACCGCCTCCGCCTCTGCCACAACCTCCTGCACAAAACCTATGTTCATAAGCTTTGAGAGGTTAAGGCTGCCACTGCCCGTTACTTTAAGCTTTAAGCTTACGTCGCCCAAAGCCTCTTTTGCCTCCAGAAGCAAATTTTTAAATGTATCTCTGATATTAGCAAAATGGCGCATATATCGTCCAAATACCAAATTGCCGTTCTCGTCAAGAACGGCAATTTTAACGGTAGTGGAACCAATATCAGCACCTGCTAAGTAAGTTTTTATACTCACTTTGATTCCTCTTTTTTCTTTTTATCCATACCGAAAAAATATGTTTTTCTTTCGGTTTTGTTTATAAGCCTTTTTATATTTTCTCTGTGAGAAATAAATACAACCACCGCCAAAGCTATGGCAATCAAATAAGCTGTTACGTCCTCAGTATGAAACACAACAAACGCAACCGCGTAGCTTAAGGTTGCACACAGAGAACCCAGGGAAACGTACTTTGAAATTAACGTTACCGCGAAAAGCACAGCTAAAGCTACAAGAAAAATTAACGGGTCTGCCATAAAAATTGTAGTCATACCGCAGATAAATCCCTTACCGCCCTTAAATCCGTAATAGATAGGAAAAATGTGACCAAGCTGTGCAAAAAGTCCGCACAGAAGTGCACCTGCAATATAAGAGCTTTGGGTAAAATGATTTATCACAAAACCGCCAACACCGCAAGCTATGATAGTCTTAACGATATCAACAACACAAACTATAGCGGCACTTTTGGCGCCATACACACGCTTAACATTGGTAAAGCCGGCATTTCCTGAACCGCTTTCTCTTATATCGGCATTATTTAAAAGCTGAGTAACCATAATGCCGCCGTTAAGACTTCCCAAAAGGTAAGCAACAACAGCACAGATAATACTAATTAACCAACTCATAACTTCACCTTATTCCACAGCAAAAATAAAGCTGTAAATATCCTGACCGCCGTCAACCTCGTAAAACTCAACTAATGGGAAATTCTTAGAAGCATACTCGTGAACCGCATTAAGCTCCTCAGCGGTAGCATCCTTACCTGCAATTGCAATGATAACCTCTTTGCCTGTTTTATCAATAGAATCAAGAAGCTTACAAGCACACTGAACCTTGTTCTCTTCAACAGAAAGGATCGTCTTTTTGCTAAATCCAAGCCAGTTGTCCTTCTTAATCTCAAAGCCGTCCTGATTTGTATCTCTTACTGCATAAGTTACAAGACCGGTAGTAACGCCTTCAATCGCCATTTTAAGGTCATCTGTAATAACTTCTATATCTTCAGAAGATAAATCAAGCATGGTTAAAGCAGCATAGCCTTCGGCTATGGTTGTGCTTTCCACAACAACTACGTCGCTGTCTTTATAAAGCTCGCCTGCCTGCTTAGCGGCCATTACAATATTTGAATTATTGGGTAAAACGATAATTGTATCAGCATTAACAGCATCAAACGCATTAATAAAATCCTCTGATGAAGGGTTCATGGTCTGCTGACCGTCAACAATTGCATCAGCACCTAAAGAAGTAAACATCTCCTTTAATCCTTCACCGCCGGCAACGGCAACAACACCGAACTTTTTACGCTCATTATTTACAACTTCTTTGCGTTCAAAACGATTCTCAACTGTGGTTTCGCTATGCTGGATTGACATATTCTCAATCTTAACAGTAATAAACTCGCCGAAAGTAAGGCAATAAGCCAAAACCTTGTCGGGAGTAAAAGTATGAACGTGAAGCTTAACCTTTGTGCCTGTTTTAAAAGCAACTATAGAGTCGCCGCCGATACTCTCGAGATATTCAATAAGAGCATCAACAGTAAAGGATTCTACGTCAGTTTTCTCGCTTCTGAGCTGAACAAGAGCCTCGGTGCAATAGCCGAACTCCATTTCGGTGTCTACATCAAAGTTACCTGTAACAGCTTCTGCAGAAACTGTAGTCATCATTTTGTCAGACGTAATCTCTTCGCCCTTTAAAGCCTTGTACATACCCTCAATAATAAATGAGAAGCCTGCACCGCCGCTGTCGATTACACCTGCCTCCTTTAATACGGGAAGAAGCTCAGGGGTACGGTCAAGAGATAAGTACATCTCCTTAATATATGTTTTGAAAAAATCTTCAAGAGTACTGTTATCTGTAATTTTCTCGGCAGCTACGTCTGTAGCCTCACGCATTACTGTAAGAATAGTACCCTCGGTAGGAGTAATAACGGAGGAGTAAGCCTGCTTAACACCTGCTCTGAAAGCCTCGGCAACAGCCTTTACGTCAGCTGTCTGAACGTCTTTCATACCAAGGTTGATACCCTCAAAAAACTGAGAAAGAATAACACCTGAGTTACCTCTTGCAGAAAGAAGCATACCCTCAGCCACCTTGGAGCAAACCTCGCTTACAGGTGCATTCTCCTCTACAGTTGCAACTGATGCACCGCCCTCTATGGTGCGGCACATATTGTCGCCGGTGTCACCGTCGGGAATTGGGAAAACGTTAAGGTCGTTAACTGTCTGTGCATTATTTCTAAGGTTTGCGGCACCGTTCTGCACCATCTGTGCAAACATTTCGCCTGTAAGGTTCTGTGTACCCATACTATTCCTCCTGAAAATTACGAAAAATCTTTAATAATTCAGATTAGCCTTCGAGCTCTACCTTTTTGCCCCAACCGTAAACTACCAAAGCACCGGGGCCAACGGAAGCACCGATGATAGGACCGATAAAATCAACAACGATTTCATCTGTACCGATAACTTCCTTAACCTTGTTTACTACGTAGTCAACCTCTTCCTGAGTGCAGTCAGCGTGACCTACGAATACACGGCGGTCTTCTTCGCCTTGCATAGCCTCAGCAAGAAGATTTACAATCTCATCAATAGAAGTAAGTCTGCCCTTAACCTTTTTAATAGCAGTATTCTGACCATTGATATCAGAAATAATAATAGGCTTAACACCGAAAAGGTTACCAAAGAAAGCAGAAGAAGCCTTAACTCTGCCTGCACGCTTTAAGTAATCGAGAGTGTTAACTGTGCAGAACTGATTCATTCTGAGTTTGTTCTCATCAATATATGCAAGTACCTCGTCAAAGGTTTTGCCCTCGGCAACAAGCTCAGCAGCCTTGATTGCAATCATACCCTCGCCCATACAGGGAGCAAGGGGGTCAACGCAAGCAATTCTTGCCTCGGGGTATTTTTCCATAATATCCTTAGCTACCATAAGGCCTGTGTTAACAGAGCCGGAAAGAACACCGGGGCAGGAAAGATAAATTACGTCATAACCTTCCTCGGCAAGCTTTGTGAACATCTGAGAAAACTCCTGTGCAGGAACCTGAGTAGTAGTAACTCTTTCGCCGTTTCTGATAAGGTCGTAAAGCTCTTTGGCAGAGTAATACTCCCAATCAAGAGAAGCAGGAGTCTCTTTCTCATTATGCACGGTATTCATCTTTACATACTCAATGGAATACTTATCTCTTAATGCCTTTGGAAGGTCAGAACAAGAGTCAGTAACAATTTTAATAGGTCTCATTTAAATTCGCTCCTTTTTAAACTAATAAACTATAAGTATAAATTTCGCATAATACTATTTTAACAAATTATGAACAACAGTCAATATCATTCACAAACTTTTGGTTCAAAGAACAAAACTTTAACAAAAATCCGCCTGTTTTTTCTCAAATACGACATACAAATTAAACCTCTATGTGCAATATATACAAAATAGCCTATGATATGATTATCAATATTTTACAACAAAAAGTTCATATTCCTGTTTTTTTAAAATATTACTAAAATATTAACACGCCTATGTGACAACTGCGTGAAAATCCCAACCTTATTTTGGCAAATGCGGTTAAAAAAACAAGGTATTTTAGGTTTTTTGACCAAAAAGGCAACATAAAATATTTGCGTATACATCCTATATAGAGAAAAAGCGTCAAACTTCTTGCCCAAAAATTTTTGCTCGTGTATAATGTATACAGTTAATTTAAAATGGTCATTGTGTGCTGTTTACAGATTTAAGATAAGGAGCGATAATATGCAGAACGTGGTAAGCTTTTTAAATTATCTTGTGTGCTTGCTTTTTGTACTTTGCTATTCCTATCAGCTATTTTACATATTAGTTTCACTTTTCAAAAAGCCTGTTAAATATCCTAAGGCAGACAAGCTCAACAGGTTTGCGGTTATGATATGCGGCAGAAACGAAGAGGCTGTTATCGGCAATCTTATAGACAGTATCAAAAATCAGCATTACCCTGCTGAGCTTATTGATGTTTATGTTTGCGCCGACAACTGCACAGATAACACCGCAATCGTGGCAAGGGATGCAGGTGCCATTGTTTTTGAGCGTTTTAATAAAGAAAAAATCGGCAAGGGCTATGCTCTTAACTTCCTTTTCAAAAGAGTTTTTGAAACCAGCGGTATGGATTACTACGACGGCTACCTTGTTTTCGATGCCGACAATCTGCTGGATAAGCGTTATGTAAGAGAGATGAACAAAGCTCTCAACACCGGTCTGGTGGCTGCTACAAGCTACAGAAACTCAAAGAACTATGAAACAAACTGGATTTCGGCAGGCTATGCACTCTGGTTTTTGCGTGAGGCAAAATACCTTTCCAATGCTCGTATGATTTTAGGCGGAAGCTGTGCAGTTTCCGGCACAGGCTTTATGATAAGCAAAAAGATTATTAAAGAAAACAACGGTTGGCACTACTACCTTTTAACAGAGGATATTGAGTTTTCTATTGATACAATTCTTAAGGGCTACAAAATCGGCTACTGCTCAACTGCTGTTTTCTATGATGAACAGCCTGAAAAATTCTCGGTTTCATGGAATCAGCGAATCCGCTGGGTTAAAGGCTATATGCAGGTTTTCAAAAATTACGGCAAACGAATTTTACACGGAATTTTCGGCACAAACGGTTTTTCTTGCTATGATATGGCAATGAACCTTATGCCTGCCTTCTACCTTTCCATGGCAAGTACGGTTATTAACGTTGCATCCTTTATTATTTCTGTAATCGCCGCACAGGGTCAGATTTTAGGTGTTCTGCTTTCCCTTGCTCAGCTTATTTCCACCACTTATTCACTTATGTTCTTAGTAGGTGCAATAACTACCATTACCGAGTGGAAAAATATTAAGTGCAAAAACTGGAAGAAGATTCTTTATATGTTTACCTTCCCTCTTTTCATCTTCACCTTTATTCCCGTTACAATCTGGGCAATCACTTTTGGCAAAGCCGACTGGAAGCCTATTAAACACGGAGTTCAGAAATCCATTCAGGATATGGATAAAAAGCATTAATACGTTAAATTTTAAAGGTACATACCGCAAACATATGGTATGTACCTTTTTTGTCTTTTTAACACAATCATAAATTTTGCATAAATTAACCGATAAATAACTAAAATATACTGTTATTCTGCAAATTGACACAAGTTTAACGCGGTAGTATAATTGACGGGTAAATTTAATACAGAGGAGTAATATTATGAAAAAGTTTACATCTATTTTTGCGGTTCTTATGGTTTGCCTTATTTGTGCACTCAGCTTTACAGGTTGCGATATCGGCCTTGACGGCAGATACAAAACAGTTGAAGCTTACCTCGAAACCCCCGCAGTAAAGGCTGAGCTTAAAGAGAGTATGGATACAGGTGCTGAAGACATTAACATTGAGGTTTTCGGTACTGAAAACCAGCTTATTTATCAGTACACATTCGAAGAAACTTACGACGCTGCTACTGTTGAGCTTTTTAAAGCGAGCTTTGAAAGCAACGTATCTTCTTTAGAGAGTACCATGGTTGACATTGCCGATTCTCTTGTAGATTGCGTTTCCGCAGATAATATCAGTGTTGTTATTAAATATCTTAACGGTGACGGCACAGTTATTTTCGAAGAAACCTTTAACGCAACCAAATAATTAAACAAACCCATAAATTAAAGTGCAGACTCAACACAGAGTCTGCACTTGTTTTTTATCTCTATTACATTGTAAACATTAATCTGCCGTAAGAGGGGTAAGGCCAATAGTCGTAAGATGTAAGCTGCTCCATTTCGTCAGCTACAGTTCTTAGCTTTTCCATAGCTACAAGCACCTTGTTGCAATAGTGGTAAGCCTCAGTTAAAGCATCATTCTTTTTGCCCTCTATTTCTTTAACACATACTTCAAGCTCGTCGGTAAAGTCTGCAAATTCGTCCAAAAGAACTGAAAGTCTTTCAATAACTTTCATCTCAGCCGTTGCGGCAATTGAAGCGTTAATCTGACGCTTTCTTAAAACGTTTCGGCTTATATCGCCGATAAAGTGAGAAACAGCAGGGAAAATATCCTTCTTAGCCATATCTATCATAGTAAGGGCTTCGATATGAATAATCTTGGAGTAATTCTCAAGCTGGATGTCACGTCTTGCCTGAACCTCAAGCTCTGTAAAAATCTTATTCCGCTCAAAAAGCTCAACGTTCTTCTTATCGCCGTAATGAGCCATGGCATCAGGCATTGATTTAAGGTTCATAAGCCCTCTGCGTTCTGCCTCTTCAAGCCACTCGGGGGCATAGTTGTTGCCGTTGAAGATAATGTTTTTATGCTCACGGTAAACTGTGCTTATAATATCTGTAATTGCCTTTTCTTTGTCCTCGGCCTTCTCCAGAACCTCAGAAAACTCTGCAAGCTGGTCGGCAACTATGGTGTTAATCATAATATTGGGACAAGCGATATTAAGAGACGAGCCCAAACTTCTGAACTCAAACTTGTTACCTGTAAAGGCAAAAGGTGAGGTACGGTTGCGGTCAGTAGTGTCCTTTTTAAAATCAGGCAGAACATCTACACCCATACCCATTCTTACTCTGTGAATATTCTGGTATTCTTCACCGCTTTCAATGGCGTGAAGCACACCCTCAAGGTCTTCGCCTATAAATACAGACATAATCGCAGGAGGTGCCTCATGACCGCCCAAACGATGGTCGTTGCTTGCAGTTGCAACAGAGATTCTCAGCAAATCCTGATAAAGGTGAACACCCTTAATTGCCGCACAAAGGAAGAGTAAAAACTGTTTGTTCTCATAAGGCTTTTTGCCGGGCTTTAAGAGGTTTTCGCCTGTGTCGGTAGTAAGTGACCAGTTGTTGTGCTTACCTGAGCCGCTTACACCCTCAAAGGGCTTTTCGTGGAGTAAACAAACAAAGCCATGACGCTGTGCAACGTTCTTCATAACCTCCATTGTAATCTGGTTATGGTCGGTAGCTAAGTTTGTTGTTGTAAATACGGGAGCCAACTCGTGCTGACAAGGTGCAACCTCATTATGCTCTGTTTTAGCGTAAATGCCGAGACGCCAAAGTTCAAAATCAAGTTCTCGCATAAAAGCGGCAACTCGGGGCTTAATAGCACCAAAATAGTGATCTTCAAGCTCCTGACCCTTGGGAGGACGTGCGCCAAAAAGAGTTCTTCCCGTGTACATAAGGTCGCGGCGTTTAAGGTACATATCCCTGTCGATAAGGAAATATTCCTGCTCGGCGCCAACCGTTGTAGAAACGTGAGTAACATCATCTCTGCCCAAAGCCTTAAGAAGTCTTAAGGCTTCCGTGCTGATTCTTTCCATTGAACGAAGCAGAGGTGTTTTTTTATCCAACACCTCGCCTGTGTAGGAACAGAAAACAGTAGGAATATAAAGGGTATTTCCCATAATAAAAGCATAGGAAGTGGGGTCCCACGCTGTATATCCGCGTGCCTCAAAGGTTGCACGGATACCGCCGTTTGGGAAAGAAGAAGCGTCAGACTCACCCTTAATAAGCTCGGAACCCGAAAACTCCATAATAACCTTGCCGTCACCGTCAATTGTCATAAAGGAATCGTGCTTTTCAGCGGTGATACCTGTCATAGGCTGGAACCAATGGGTATAGTGGGTGCATCCCTTTTCAATTGCCCATTCCTTCATACCTGAGGCCACTCCGTTTGCAACTGAGCGGTCCAAGGGCTCGCCGTTTTGAATAGTACGCTCCAGAGAATTAAAGATATCCTCGGGCAGGAACTTTCGCATAGCGTCATCATTAAACACCATACAGCCGAAAATTTCAGGTATTTTTTGCATAAAAACGGCCTCCTAAAAAATAAAAATCCACTCTTAAATATAACACTAAATATACGTTTGTCAATGCTATTTCAAAGGCTTTGTCAAATTTTTGTCACACTTATTAACTTAGCTGTAAAATTCACATATTATTATGTTAAAAACGTGAAGAATAAAATCAAGGGCGGATAATATACGCCCCTACAAACAAGCTCTAACCTTTTTATCAATTATCATTTCATCAGGCGTAACAACACAGTCCATTGCAATTACTTTTACACCCTTATTATATGCATTTTTAAGGGCTTCGGCAAAGTCTGCGTGCATTTCTTTATTAGGGCTGAAAGTATGAACCTCTTTCATCTGAATTACAAAGAGTATGTACGCCTCATACCCAGCCTCTGTGGCTTTTACAAGCTCATTTATGTGCTTTACTCCACGCTCAGTGGGAGCATCGGGAAAAAGTGCGTAACCGCTGTGCTCCAAGGTTACACCTTTAACCTCTACAAAAGCCTTTCTTTCCTCGTCTTCAACATACAAATCAAAGCGTGAATCCCCGAATGTTACCTCGCGTTTTATCTTTGCATTTTTTGAAAATAAGGGGTTTTCGCCCGTAAGCCACTCAAAGGCAACGGCATTTGGAATCTGAGAGTCCATATTAACAAGTAAATTCTCTTTACCCTCTCTTACCTTTTCTACCGCCACCAAGTCAAAAGCAGTTTTGCGGTTTGGGTTAGAGGATTTTTCCAAATACACTGTTACGTTTTCTCTTAAGAGCTCACGGCATCTGCCTGTGTTTTTTACGTGGACGGTTTCCTCTTTACCGTTAATCTCAACCTTTGCAATAAAGCGGTTGGGTCGGCTTTTAAAAATACCCTTTACTATATTTTTATATCTCATAAAATCTCAAGCTCGCCGTCGGCTTTGATTTCGATAGCTGATGCAAAGAAAGCTTCAAGAAGCTTTACCATATACTCTGTATCTTTACTGCCGGCAGTTTCATAGGAAGAGTGCATTGCAAACTGAGCAAGGCCTATATCGGCACTAAGCATTGAAAGCTGAGTGTTGGCGATATTACCTAAGGTTGAGCCTCCGCGGATATCGGCACGGTTTGTATACGCCTGAGTAGGTACACCTGCATTCTCGCTGATTCTCCTGAGTATGGCAGAAGTCACTCCATCGGTACAATAGGACTGGTTTGCATTGAATTTCACAACTACACCGCCATTAAGTGTGCATTGATGATTTGAGTCGGTCATCTCACTATGATTGGGATGCACGCCGTGTGCATTATCACAGGAAAGCATAAAGCTTCCTGCAATTTTATCAGCAAAGTCGGCTTCATTAAGCCCCATAGCATAGGAAATCTTTTTAAGTGCAAATTTCATAAAGGTGGAGTCGGCACCCTGCTTTGTTGAGCTTCCTACCTCTTCGTTATCGAATACCGCAAGCACAGGCATACTGCACTTTGCCTCAGAATTCTCAAAAGCTTTTAAGGACGCATAAACGCACTGCAAATCATCAAGACGGGGTGAAGACACAAAGTCACCCCACTCATAGCCCTTCTCACGATTATAAAGGAACAAATCGGAAGAGAGAATATCAGACTCATTCACATCCGCACGCTCTGCAACAGCCGATAAAAAGCATTTGCTTTCGTCTTTAGCAACTCCAACAACAGGGAGCAAATCCACCGCCGCGTTAAGAGCATTACCCTCATTAGCCTTGCGGTTTAAATGAATTGCAACGTTAGGAATAATAGCAACAGGCTCTTTAAAATTCACAAGCTTGGTAGATACGCCATTCTCAGTTTTAACAAGCACTCTGCCTGCAATGGAAAGAGGTCGGTCAAGCCAGGTGGAGTCAATCATTCCGCCGTATTTTTCAACACTTAAACGAGTGTAAAATTTATCTTTAAGTTCAGGATTTTCTTTAATTTTAAAGGCGGGGCTGTCGGAGTGAGTTGCACTAATCATAAAGCCCTTAAAGTCACCCTCCGGCACTTTAAAAGCAATAAGCGAAGAATTATTTCGACTTACAAAGTAGCTTTTGCCTTTTTCGATATTCCATTTTAAACCCTCGTAAAGCTCAGTAAATCCCAAAGCTTTAAGCTCAGCTTTAACATTTTCAACGGCGTGAAAAGCCGTGGGGGAATTCTCTATAAATTTAAGTAAATTATTATTCATAACATCACCCATAAAATAAGTATAAAACAAATATATCACATAAGTTCCGTTTTTTCAACTTACCCCGACATTTTGCCATAAAATTGAGCTTAATAATTGTAACTACTCACAATTGAAAGCGTCAGTTTACTTTGTTAGAATTAAATTGAAAACTATAGGGGGTATGAAAAGTGAAGAGGCTAATTGCAACATTTACCGCAGTGATTTTGATGCTTTCAGCAGCAGGTTGTGAAAGCATTACACCCACCCCAACCGAACCCAAAACAGAACCGCATTCAACAGCTGCAGAAACCACAGAGGCTACACAGCCGACGACTAAACCAAAGATTCTTGAACACCTTGAACTTAAAGTTACCGAGCTCCCTCTTGACAGCCGATGGTATGGCGAAGATTTGGAAAAAGTGGGGCTTGAGCGCACTTCAAAACAAGTCCGTACACAAGGCTTTATCACCGAGAAAAGCAAGTCTGACAAAGATATAAGAAGAGTTATTTTGCTTCGTGACTCAGAAAGATACGGAGACGGAATATTTCACGACCTTTTCTTAGCAGTTGAAGCTGACACGAAAGTAATCTTCAAAGACCTTACTTATAATCGAATTTCAGGTGCTTATTCGGAAAGTCTGTATCTTAACGACGTTGATGGTGACGGAGTTGAAGAAATTATTATTCATCAATGTATTGGAATGACAGGCGGAGCTGGTCAGTATTTGGCAAGAATCTTTAAAGTAGAGAATGATGAAATAAATGAAATTTTCTGTTCCTTCGGCAACAATGAATCAGAAAAGCATTTTGATACAGGTTTTTCAGGGCATCCTGAGGACAACTATACTTTTACAATTACAAACAGTATAACAGGATTTAACGCTGTATATCAAGTAAGCAACGACAGACCCGACCGCTTCGATGAAAACGGCAATTCAGTTTCTCGCCGTGAGATTATGGTAGACCATTTTAATGAGTTTTTGCCAAAAGATATTGACTCTGACGGCATTTGTGAAATATACTGTGAACAATACACATCTGATCGGGGACACGCTGATTACACCGGAGAAGCTGTAAGTATCTTGAAATATAATACGTATATTCAAGAATTTGAAGTTATAGACGCGTGGTTTGAACCTATTGATGAATGGAAGTAATTACAAGGAGCAAAATTATGACCATCTTCCCTACCCACAAAACTAAACTTAAAACAAAGCTTCCCCGCCACGAGGTGCTAAATAGGCTTGTACATAATGATTTTTACGTCTGGGGATTTGACTATAAGCTGGATAAAATCAAATACGACTACTTTCTTAAGCCCGTACGCCAAGAGCTTGGCCCACGCAACTCAGGTGTGCCTGTAATAAAAATAAATTTAACACCCCAAACTGACGGCACAAAACTTAACTTAAGCTTCCGTCCTATTACTGCCGTGAGCATTATTTTTCTTATCTGGCTTACCATGGCTTTTGCTATGCAGGTTGCATTCATTGCAACTACTATAGGCGAAGTAGACTTTAGTCTTGTGCACCTTTTGCCCACTCTTATGGGATTGGTTGCATATCTTGTTGGGCTTATTATTTTCTCGGTAGAAGTAATAAGCATCAGAAAACAAATTGAAGAAGCTCTTGAAGCAGAAATTCACGAGGTAACAGATGGCGAAAAATCTAAACTTCAAAAATGGTATGAGAAAAAACGATAACAAATTTTATCCATTGCTATTCGCAATATCCGGTTTTATATATTCAGCTTTAGCCGGTGTGCTTGACTTTTTTGTAAACACTAAAGAAAACTCTTGGGCAAGCCTTTGCTTTGTTGTGCCTATGATAGCTTTTTCGGTTTTCACTTTGTTTATATGTGCCAAAAAAATAAAAGCAGTAAAACCAAAGGATATTTACATACCGCCAATTGTTTTATCATTACTTTTTATTGTTGCAACCTACGGCTTTACGCTTATATATCCCGATATGTTTTTAAGGACTGCGTATTGGTCTTTGCTTGATATATACGCAATTACAGCTATATGCGTGTTAATCATTACCGTGATACCCAAAATTCCACACAAAAGATTTGTTGTTCTAAGTTACCTTGGGATAGCAATTTTTGAATTGTTTGCAATTACAAGTGCAGTATATAATTGTTTTGTTAAAATTACTGCAAACGGGTTTTACCTTGATGTTCTACTTATAATAAGAGAAAACATAATAAATTAAACATAACGAGAGACATTTATACGGCCTCTCGTTTTCTTTTACAAATGTTTAGTAATATAATCCTATCCGCCGTTAAGCAAGCTTTCCTCTATTAAAAGCCTACCCAAAGGCGAACCGCCCTGCCGTGGCTAACGGCCGAATTGCCCTCGGTGGCTAACAGCCAAACTTTACTTAGATTTTACAATATTCTGCTTTTAGATTTTACAAAAAATTCATAAAGTAAATATTGTACGAAAAAAATAAAATAATAAAAGTAGGATGTGAATTTATGGATTTATTTGACGCACTAACCTTAATCGGCGGTTTGTGTCTGTTCCTCTTTGGTATGAACATAATGGGCGACGGGCTTGAAAAATCCGCAGGCGGTAGCCTTAAAAAGCTTTTAGGCAAGCTTACCGGCAGCCGAGGTGCAGGCTTTTTAACCGGTATGGGTGTTACGGCTGTTATTCAGTCTTCCTCTGCAACTACCGTTATGGTTGTTGGCTTTGTTAACTCGGGCATTATGACCTTAAAGCAAGCTATCAACGTAATTATGGGTGCCAATGTTGGTACCACAATTACATCTTGGATTCTGTCACTTTCAGGTATTGAAGGCAGTGCTTGGTACATCAAAATTTTAAAACCCACTTCTTTTACTCCTATTCTTGCACTTATCGGCATTGTGCTTTATATGATGTCTAAGAAAAACAAGCACAAGGACATTGGTATGATTCTTTTAGGATTTGCCACCTTGATGTTCGGTATGGACACAATGTCAGGCGCTGTTTCAGGTCTTAAGTGTGTTCCTGAATTCCAGAACCTGATGATTATGTTTAACGACAGCCCCATCGCACCTTTACTCGGTGTGCTGATTGGTGCTATCCTTACTGCAATTATTCAGTCCTCTTCAGCTTCCGTTGGTATTTTACAGGCACTTTCTTCCACAGGTGCAGTATCAATCGGTGCTTCAATCCCCATTATCATGGGTCAGAACATCGGTACTTGCGTAACTGCCCTTATATCTTCTGTTGGCACTAACAGAAACGCAAGACGTGCTTCAATTGTTCACCTTTTCTTTAACATTATCGGCACAGTTATTCTGCTTACCGTATTCTGGGTTGGTTCTTCAATCTTTAACATTGCACTCTTAAACAATCCTGCAGATGAGCTTTCTATCGCAATATGCCACACAGCATTTAACGTTATCTGCACAGCTATTATGCTTCCCATGGCAGGGCTTCTTGAAAAGATTTCCTACGCAATTGTTCGTGAGCCTAAAGATTCTCAGGGTAAAGATAAAAAAGCAACTCTTGACGAGCGTTTAATGGAAACACCTGCAATCGCTATCAACCAGTGCCACGTTGTTGCTTCTCAGATGGCTGAGGTTTCTATGAATGCTCTTACGTCCTCGCTGACTCTCCTTGATAAATTCGATGACGAAGTAGCAGAGCAAGTAAGAACTGACGAAACAGCCGCAGACCACTATGAAGATATTTTAGGCTCTTACCTTGTAAAGCTCAGCACTCATCCTCTTAGTGATGCTGACTCAAACGAGGCTAACAAGCTCCTCTTCGTTATCGGCGATTTAGAGCGAATTTCTGACCACGCTGTTAATATTCTTCGTTCTGCTGACGAAATCAAGACTAAAGACATCAAGCTCACAGTTGCAGCTAAGAACGAAATCAAAGCTATTACAGGTGCTGTAAGTGAGATTATCGACCTTACTCTCGATGCTTTCACAAACACAAACCTTGAAGCTGCTTCCAGTATTGAACCTCTTGAGGAAGTTATTGATACACTTAAGGTTCAGCTCAGAGCCAACCACATCGTAAGAATGCAGAAGGGCGAATGTTCAATTGAAGCAGGCTTCGTTTGGGCTGATATCATCACAAACTTAGAGCGAGTAAGTGACCATTGCTCAAATATCGCAGGATGCATAATCGAAATGAGCCACGACAGAATGGACATCCACGAATACTACAACCGCACAAAGCACGCTAACCCCGTATTCGAAGCTAAGCACGCTGAATACGCCGCAAAGTACTCAATCTAAAGCACAAAATCCGTCCGAGAATAATCGGGCGGATTTTTATTAGCAACAAAACATTGAAAACAGCTTTATTATATGGTAAAATATTTATAATATATTGATAAGGGTGTTATGTATGGGTAAATTAATAAGCGTTATTATGGGCATTTACAATTGCGAAGAGTATTTGGAAGAAGCCCTTAATTGCATAGTAAATCAAACATATACCGACTGGGAAGTTATTATGTGTGACGATGGCTCTAAAGATAACACCGCCATAGTGGCACAGAAATTTGTTGATACATACCCCGGTAAGTTTCGCTTACTTAAAAACGAGCAGAACATGGGACTTAATTATACCCTTAACAAGTGTCTTTATGAGGCAAGGGGCGAATATATAGCTCGTATGGATGGTGATGACCTTTGCTCCCCTGAGCGTTTTCAGAAAGAAATCGATATCCTCGACAACAACCCAGACATTGCAATCGTCAGCACAGATATGGAGTTTTTTGATGAAAATGGAGTTTTCGGCACAACAAAAAGTGTTAAAGAACCTAACAAAAAAACATTCATAAACAAAGTCCCCTTTTGCCATGCACCTTGTATGGTAAGAAAAGAAGCCTACCTTGCTGTTGAAGGATATTCTGTTGATAAAAAACTTCTTCGTGTCGAAGATTACCACTTATGGGCCAAAATGTACGCTAAAGGATACAAGGGAGTTAACATACAAGAACCGCTTTATATGATGCGTGATGACCGAAACGCACAATCACGCAGAAAATTCAAATATCGACTTAATGCATCTTATGCGCACATCTGTGCGTGTAAAATGTTAAAACTCCCTTTCACCGCTTATTTACGCTGCTTAATACCGATTATTAAAGGTCTGTTACCTGGTTTTTTATATAATATTCTTCACAAAAAAAGACTCAGCAAATAAAATCATCCCGTCTAAGATGTTCTTAGACGGGATTTGTTATCTTAAAATTTTCTCCAGACCATTTTGTTTACTACGCCTGTGTAGCTCTGAATAAGCTTAACAACCTTGGTAGAAACATTCTCCTCAACATAATCGGGAACAGGGATACCAAAGTCTCCTGCTTTGTTCATCTCTACTGCGGTATCAACCGCCTGAAGTAAACTGTTTTCGTCAATTCCTGCTAAAACAAAACAAGCCTTATCAAGAGCTTCGGGACGCTCTGTAGATGTGCGGATGCAAACCGCAGGGAAAGGATTGCCCTTTGAAGTAAAGAAGCTGCTTTCCTCAGGTAAAGTTCCGCTGTCAGAAACAACCGCAAAAGCGTTCATCTGAAGAGAGTTGTAGTCATGAAAGCCCAAGGGCTGATGGCTTATTACACGTTTGTCAAGCTTAAATCCTGTAGCCTCAAGCTTCTTCTTGCTTCTTGGATGGCAGGAATAAAGAATGGGCATATCGTATTTTTCGGCAATTTTATTAATCGCAGTAAACAGAGAAGTGAAGTTCTTATCTGTATCAATATTCTCTTCTCGGTGAGCAGAAAGCAGAATATACTTGCCTTTTTCAAGGTTAAGCTTTGAGAGAATATCGCTTTTAAGAATATCCTCAAAATTATCCTCAAGAACCTCTGCCATAGGCGAGCCTGTTACGTAAACACGCTCTTTAGGGAGACCGCACTCGTGCAGGTACTTTCTTGCGTGCTCACTGTATGCAAGATTAACGTCAGAAATAATATCAACAATTCTGCGGTTTGTTTCCTCAGGCAGGCACTCATCCTTACAGCGGTTACCTGCTTCCATATGGAAGATAGGAATATGAAGTCTCTTGGCAGAAATAGCTGAAAGGCAGGAGTTTGTGTCGCCTAAAATAAGCAAAGCATCGGGCTTAATATCTACCATAAGCTTGTAAGAAGCTGAGATAATATTGCCGACCGTCTCGCCTAAATCCTCGCCGACAGCATCCATATAAACCTCAGGCTCTTGAAGCTTTAAATCCTTAAAGAAAACACCGTTAAGGTTGTAGTCGTAGTTCTGACCCGTATGGGCAAGAATAGTGTCAAAGTACTTTCTGCACTTCTTAATAACCGCCGAAAGACGGATAATCTCAGGCCTTGTGCCGACTATAATAAGAAGCTTTAATTTGCCGTTATCTTTAAATTTAATATTTGAAAAATCTCTGTTCATAGTAAAACCTCTTTTAAACAGGTTCAAAAAAAGTATCGGGGTGATTTGGGTCAAAGCTCTCATTTGCCCACATTACCGTAACTAAATTCTCGGTTTCGCTTAAATTAATTATGTTATGAGTGTAACCGGGAAGCATATGTACCGCCTCAATTTTATCACCGCTTACATAAAAATCAAGCACCTCATCAGTTCCGATTTTACGCATCTGAATAAGCCCCTTACCTGACACTACAATAAAAAATTCCCACTTGCTGTGGTGCCAGTGCTGCCCCTTTGTTATGCCCGGCTTTGAAATATTAATCGAAAACTGGCCGCATTTTTCGGTTTTTAAAAGCTCGGTAAAGCTTCCTCTGGCGTCAACGTTCATCTTAAGCTCAAAAGAAACCTTATCCTTGGGAAGATAAGAAAGGTATGTAGAATACAGTTTTTTAGCAAAGCTGCCTTCAGAAATTTCGGGCACAAAAAGGCTCTTTGGCTGAGCCTTGAATGACTCAAGCAAATCCACAATTTCGCCTAAAGTTACCTTGTGAGTAACAGGCACAGCACAAAATCTGCCGTTTTCACAAAGCACAGTATCAACACCGTCAAACTCACAATGATGCTCTTTACCCTCTAAGGCGTCCAACATCTCAGTAACTATATCATCAATATACACAAGCTCTAAAAGGGTATTTCTGTCGTTAACCTGAATAGGCAAATCATTTGCAATATTGTTGCAGAATGTAGCTACAGCACTATTGTAGTTCGGTCTGCACCATTTGCCGAATACATTTGGAAAACGGTACACAAGCACCTTTGCACTCTCAATCTGGCCATATTCAAAGAACAGGTCCTCCCCTGCCTTTTTACTTTTGCCGTAATCAGAGCCAGCGTATCTGCCCAGAAGAGTCGCCTGAATGGAGCTGGAAAGCATAACCGGACATGTATTTGAGTGCTTCTTTAAATTATCAAGGAGCTTTGAAGCAAATCCAAAGTTCCCTTCATAGAATTCGTCATTATTCTCAGGACGGTTTACTCCTGCCAAGTTAAAAACGAAATCCGCTTTTTCACAAAAAACATCCAACCCCTCAGGAGCAGACTCAACATCATAAAGATATATTTCATCAATTTTAAGCTCAGGGCGGGTTTTGTCCTTACCATCCCTGATATTCTTAAGTGCCTCGGCTAAGTTTTTGCCAACGAAGCCCTTGGCACCTGTAATAAGTATATTCATCAAGCTCAACCTTTCATAGCTTCAAGCTCTTGGCGAATATAGCTGAGAGATAAAAGCTTAGCCTTAACACCCTCAACATCCAGAAGTTCGGTATTATTTGAGTTAAACTCAGAAAGATGAACCCGCTCTTTGTTACCATCGATAAAGAATTTATCGTAGTTAAGGTCACGCTTATCGCAGGGAACACGGTAAAAATCGCCCATATCCTCAGCGTTTACGCATTCTTCATTAGTAAGTAAGGTTTCATACATCTTCTCGCCGTGACGGATGCCTATATTGATAATCTCGGTTTCGGGCGAAAAAAGCTCAGTAACAGCTTTAGCAAGAACTTCTATGGTACAGGCTGGAGCCTTCTGAACCAGAATATCGCCGGACTCACCGTTTTCAAAAGCAAAAAGCACTAAATCAACAGCCTCTTCAAGAGACATAATAAAACGAGTCATATCAGGCTCGGTAATGGTAATAGGCTTACCCGCCTTAATCTGCTCAATCCACAGAGGAATTACAGAACCTCGTGAACACATAACGTTACCGTAGCGAGTACAGCAAATCATAGTTTTTTCGGGGGCAACTGTTCTGGACTTAGCCACAACAACCTTTTCCATCATTGCCTTTGATGTACCCATAGCGTTAACAGGGTAAGCGGCCTTATCGGTAGAAAGGCAGATAACCTTGCTTACACCGCACTCAATTGCCGCAGTAAGAACATTATCAGTACCTATAACATTGGTCTTAACCGCCTCTATGGGAAAGAACTCGCAGGAAGGCACCTGCTTTAAAGCCGCCGCGTGAAAAATATAATCCACACCGTACATAGCGTTTTTAACCGAAGCAAGGTCTCTTACGTCACCAATAAAAAACTTAATTTTGTGAGCCTTCTCGGGCATCTTTGCCTGAAACTCGTGACGCATATCGTCCTGCTTCTTCTCATCTCTTGAAAACACACGGATTTCCTTGATATCAGTGTCCAAAAAGCGGTTAAGAACCGCATTACCAAAAGACCCTGTGCCGCCTGTAATAAGCAAAATCTTATTTGAAAATGCTGACACTTTTATCTTCCTCTTTTCTGAAATATTTGTGAAGCCACAAGGGCTGGATTATACAATAAATTAAAATACATATAATGTTTGCAATTATAACACCTATCCATGAACCTATAAGAGCAACTGCACCCCAAGCAAGCAGGGGTTTAATAAAAGCACCCGAAACAAAGCAAATAAGCTGAACCTTAAGCTTTCCAAGTCCGTTAGCAATGTTTGAAAATACGCTACTGATAATAAGTGCACTTCCTAAAGCCGCAAATATAAGTCCGTAGGTAGAATTAACAGGGATTGCCTCGTCCCCTAACCATAGGTTAACCGCAAACTGTAAAAACGGCACAAGCAGAAACTCGCACGCACAAACCCCTACACTAATTAGCAAAAGCTTTTTATACAAAGACTTTACCCAAGACACGTTTCGCTCGGCAATAGCCTTGGTAACAGCTGACCAGATAGGAGTCAGCATAAGAGCAAAAACAGTGCTTCCCAAAGCAAAAAGCCTGTGATAAATCTGATAATCAACCACGTCTTTGTTGCTGCTTAAAAATGATATGAGGTATTCGTTGGTGTTCATTATAACCATATAGGCAAGCTGAATAACCAGAAACATGCCACCTAAGGACAGCACAGCCTTTGTATGAGACTTGCTGAAACACCTTATTGAAGGTAAAACCTTACGCAAAGTCTTGCCCGAAAATATAACAACACTTGCTATCACAAAAGGCAATATAGAGGTTACCGAATGAACTATCGCCATGATTATCATGTTCGTGTCGTTATCTGCACTTGGAATAATCGACACCGCCGCCAAGGTAGCGGCTGTTGCACAAAGGTGCAGAAAATTATTCAAAGATGATTTCTGAATAGCGTATAAAACAGACGTAATAAGTTTAAAAAACATCTGCAGAATAATTCCGATAAAAACAATTCTTACCGACCAAAGCATAGCTTTTGGCGAAACTATATCAGCACTTATGCTGAACACAGCATTCCAGTTAACGAATCCAAAAACAACAAACAAGGTAACCGACAAAAATAAGCATATAGCACCAACCGATACATATGCTGAGGATAAATACTTCTTTGCCTCAGAATAATCTTTCTTCGCCAAGGACTCTGTAAGATGATTTCTAAGGCCGTTACCGATACCTAAATCGAAATTAAGAATCCAATTAAGCACCGACACAACCGTAAACCAAAGCCCAAGTGCCGTTTCGTCACCGAAAAAGCGCATATAAGCAGGCATCGTAAACAAAGATATCACCAAAGCTAAACCCTTAACCGCCATTGCACCTATAATGTTTACTATAACTATTCTGTTATTTTCCGAAGTTCCTCTAAACTTCCCCAAAAGTTTTTTAATCATTTATTCAAGACCTTCAATAAGCAATCCTAACTCACGTACAAACTTTTCGTGAAGTATATTTATAATTTTTCTGCCGTCATAACCATCGGCCAAATCAATATCGCTGATTGCCCTTGCGACCCTCTGAGGTGCAGAGTCATCATAGTAATACAAGTCCGAGCCGATGTCGGACTGCTCTATAACAGGAATACGCACGCTTACCACCCTCAAGCCATTAGCCATATACACCAGCACCTTTGAAGGAAAGGACGTATTATTAAACGCCCCATCAATTACTTGCGTGCTCAGCCCTACGTGACAGCTCTGCAAAAACGATATGTATTCTTCACCTGTAAGACACCCCTCATAGGTAAGCTTACATGCACTTATCTTTGATATTCTGTCTATCTGTGCTAAAAGTCCTCGGGTATCATTTTCGTTTCCGAATCCCAAGATATGCACATGATAATTCTCATCCAAAAACTCAGCCGCATTTATAGCCGTCATGGCACCGCCTTTTCTGGGGTCAAATGTACCAGCGTAAACAATATGAATTCTACCGTCATCATAACTTTTGCTAACAGGCTCCTGGACCTTATACGCACCATGAGCCACTACAACAGGCTTACCCTCTAAGTTAATAAGCTTATCAAGCATTCTGTTGCAAAATACATAAGCATCTGCACACTTAAAAAACTCTAATTCTCGGACAGAGGTTTTTTCACATCCGGTTACATCTCCGTATATTTCTTCAACCTCCAGAATAAGCTTGAAATTTTTGATTTTCTTCAAAAACTTTACGTAACCTACAAGCCCCAAGGAGTGGTAAACCCAAAGCACGTCACCCTTATGTACAAAGAATAAGAGATGGAAAACAAGAGTAGCTGCAAATAGAATTCTTCCAATAATATTTTTAATTCTATTACCTCTGCCCAAAGAACTGAGGGTCCTGAGCGTAAGCTTGTTGCTAAGCTTGCGGGTAGTACCTTTTGCCCAACGCTTGCCAACCGCATAACTTGCCGACAACACGTCCACCTCATACCCCAGCTGTTGAAAGCAATCAAAAACATATGAGGATTTAGTAAACGCTGCCAAACAGTTCATTCTGTTGTCAGTACTGTCCTGAGCATCAAAATACGCCAGACATTTTATTTTTTTACCGTATCTCATACATTCACCTTAATAGTATATGTTTCCTTAAAAACTGACACTACATTTATTATTCTAATAAGCACTTTATTCTTGGGATTTATGCCTGTGATTTTCTTTTAAACACCTTATTGACTATTCGTTTGAATATTCTTGCAAAAAATTCAAACTCAGGTCTCTTGTGAAATACTATCCAAAATAATCCGTTTGGTATAACTGTACAAATAATAATTTTGAGTATCACATTTAATGCCAGTCCAAAATTTATGAAGCTGCAAGCAAAATAACAACCTGCACCGCAGATGATAAGAATTAATGCATAAATAAAATACTTTTTGAAATATTCCCTTACAGAAACATCCAGACCATATTTAAATACTGCGTAAGGGTCATACCATGTATTGGTGCATGCACGAGAAATGGCAGTAGCAAAAAGAATTCCAAACAAACCCCAGATTTTTCCTAAAGCTATAGATAAAACTAAATTAATTGCCGCGGTAAAAAACAATACATATCGCCCTTGCTTAAAAATGCCAATCGTATGCTTAAATGTCCATACAGCATTTTGCATGCCAACCATATAAAAATTAAGTGCAATTATAAAGGGGATATTCATAGGCAATACATATTCGCCACCATAAAGCAAAGCTACTAAATCTCCGCTTACTAAGAAAATACCAATTGCCGCCCAACCGAAAAGCCAAAAATTAGCAAAATTAATAGAATTGAATAATTTCAGCTTGTTCTCTTTGCTTTCTACTGCGTTATAGTTTCCAACGCTTGCTATAACACTGTTAAACATTTGTGTAAGCAAAGTGTTTATCATGCCGGAAAACAGTGTATAGTTAGAAGCATAGCCCACAGTAATCATACCGCTGAAATAGGTGATTATTATGTTGTCGGTATTATTAACAAGAACACCTGCGAGCTTCCAAATCGTTACGTTTTTTATATTTGACGTAAGCTTCTTCTTTTCTGTACGCTCTAACGGCGGAATTCCTTTTCCGACTATATAAGGATATTTTCGCTTAGCAATATAAGATATTGTAATGTTGTAACACAAAGATATTATAATCTGAGTTACAAGATACGTCATATATTCTTTAGTAATTAAGAGAAATACTATCTGTATAACAGACTGAAAAATCGTAAATATGTAATTTAAACCCGTAGCAAGATAATTTTGCTGAGCCGCAGTCAGCAAGGATGCTCTATACGAAAAGAAATATGTAATAACCGTATTAAACAGGAACAACAAATATATTACATATAGATTTTCTTTAATATTGGGTTGGTCACGAACAACAAAATCCAAGAATGGAATCATCGCAACGCCTGCCACCGCAATAACACAGCCTATAACACTATAAGCTCTGCCGAAATATCGCATAATAGATGCAATCTTGCTTTGGTCATTTTCTGCTATCGGTTTATATAAACTATATATTATAGCATATCCTACGCCAAGCTCTGCTAAAGAAAGTACAGATAAAATGTTAGAAAACAGTCCGTTAATACCTAAGTATTCAGCCGATAAGCACCTAACAAAAATCATGCGGCATACAAAACCAACCAAGGTATTAACTGCATATCCGCCTATTCCTGTAACAATATTAAGTATTGAGTATTGAGTTCTCGATTTATTAGCCATTATTATTTATCTTCCTCTGAAGTTCAATAGTTCTAAGCGCCAATCCCTGAGCAAAAGGCATTATATCGTATGTTTGCGAAAAGATACCGATGCCCTTAGTATCACCCTGACAACCATCAATTTTACCGGTGATTCTTGTATTTTTCTTAAGTTTTTCAAGAGCTTTTTCCACAACCGTGCCATAATAGCTTTCGTCAAACAAGTCCATACAACGAATATAAAAATACGCTAGTGCCGCCGTAGCTGAGCTATCGTAGGTCTGCTGTCTTTGCAACGAACTTCCAAAACCGCCGTCATCACGTTGATATTTAAGATATTCTAAAGAAGCCGAATTTATCCATCTAAGAATCTTCTCTTTATATTCGTTATTCTCAAGCTCATAATAAGTGTCAATAAGACCTAAAGTGTACCATGCAACACCTCTGCCCCAACCGTAAACACCTAAAGGCAGATTGCTATCACTGTTCACCGCATGATTAGGAAGATTTGTATTAACAAACAAACCATTATCATGAAAAAATTCAAGCTGTTTAAATGCTAATTCTTCAAATTCAGGTTTATTGTATACCTTAGCGTAAAGTGCTAAAAAAGGGCAAACCAAACCAAGGGTGTCTACATATTTTTCCGGATCTGCTTTGCTGTTTGTATAAGCGATTAATCCTTTTTCATCAATATTATTAAAAATCAAAGAAGCCGTAAAATCCATTGCAGGCTTTATGTTTTCGGGATTATCTGCTGTTTTGAGAACTGCATAAGAAAGCATACCGAAATCTACGGTTTTAGGCGTTTCTTTCCACTGTCCGTTTTTATCAATATACCTTTCGGCTGATTTTCTGGCATTTTCAGTATCGCCTTTTTGGAGCAACCCCAAAATAACCGACGCTGTCTGCCATGACTGAATAGATGAGCTTCGATATTTACCACTAATCATATCCAAAAGCACATATCTGCTGTTGTCAGTAATTTTAACAGTAGGGGTTTTCTTTGACCACTTAACGCAAACTTTATATACAGCCTCTGTCCACTCGGCCTTGCTTTTCCAACGACCGATATGGAAACGGCAATATCGGTCTACCAAATAAAAATAAAAATCAACTAAAAATAAAGCAAGTGCTATGAACGAAAATAGAATTAACAATCCCAATAAAACATATTTCACTGTTTTGCCAACTCCTTTACCAATTTGCCTGCTTCCCAAACCTTTTCGCGATAAGAAGGCATAAATGAATTTAGATGATTTAAAATTTTCTGCTCGTTTTCTTCAAGCCATTTAAAAGCGTTAGTCAAATCATCTTTATTCTTTAAAGATTGCACAGGAAGAACATAATTATCATCAGTACCAAAAATATCCTTTGCAATACCGCGGGCTTTAATAGAATACCCTACCACAAGAGTCGGAACACAGGTTGAATAAGCAGCAATTGTAGCATGAGTTCTGGCTCCGATAAAATAGCGACATCTGGAAATATAGCCTTTAAGCTCCATAGCGTTACAATCATCAATCATAACAACACGATTGGTCGACTCAAACTCTTTATAAAGTTTGTCCAGCGGCTCTCTGTCATCATTTCCTTCTTCAACCACATGAGGAATAAGGGCAATCTGCAGATCAGTTTTGTCAATAATATGCTTAATGAGTCTTCTGTAATTAAGCTCTGTTACACCAGTGTCAGATTCGCACTGCATAATTAATGGACTTACATTAATACCTATGGTATTATTCTCTGCAAAACCTTTTGGCAACTTAAGCTCAGCCTTATCAAGCAAAAACGCTGGGTCCGGTATCAACCTTACGTTTTTATTAACCTTACTAAGCACCTCATAGCTTAAGCTTTCTCTAGCAATAATCAAATCATACATAGCCAAATCTTTTGCTATGGCTTCGGTTAAATCGGAAGGCTCAAAAGAGCATCCCCAAAGAACGGTTTTTCCTCCCTTTTGGTGAATAGCACGGTTATAATAACCCAGCTTGTCATTGCCTGAGTAGCAATAATTATCTCCGCCTATGGACATATACACATCATTTTTCTTAACCTTAGAGAAAAAATAGTCTCTTGCATACTTGACATACAAATAGTCTTTTTTTGTTAACTTGTGATTAATAGCTGCTAAATAATACTTTAAAGAACCTTTTTTCACAGGAATATATGCATCTTCTACTAAATTAACAACCGAGTCTAAACCATACTTTTTGTCCGATAATATTTCAGTAGTATAAAGTGAAATGTTTTCTCCTATATTTTTGGCTGTAGAACGAACAATTGCTTCACAACCGTGGTTATCACTGCAGCCATGATAGTATAAATTAATCATGATTATCCTTCCTGTACACTGCAGATTTTATCTGCTCTTTTTAACAATCCTCTTTATTTTATTAGGTACTTTATAAGCTAATATATAGAGAAATTTATAGAATTTATATTGTGTCTTATAGGGATTGTCCTGTGCATTTAAATTTTTTCTGCATCTATTCAGACCCATATAATAATAATATTTTTGCAGGTAATTCAATTTGCCAAATCCCTTAACATTATTTAGCAACGTTTTCTCCAGATTAATATTAAACTGATCTTTTCTCATGGTGTTGGTTAAATTACCGCTATGCATACGATAATTATAAAGTATATCGGTAACGGCTATAACTTTAAAAGCCATAAATATCCTTTGCCAGTAATCAAAATCCTCAACTAAAATCAGCTCATGGTTGTAGTCGCCCACTGTTTCATAAACTTTTCTGGTATACAAAAAGCAAGCTCCTACCGGATTTCCTCCTACGATACTGTTTTTGCCGTTATCATTAACCATAATATATTCTATTTCTTTGCCATCATCATCAATAATACGGCAAGAAGCGTAAACAAACTGAGCAGCCTCATCAGATTCCAAAGCATTAACCATTTTCTCCAAAGCTGTAGGTCTAAAGTTATTGTCATCAGAAGTCCAAGTGAGATACTCTCCCTGTGCCAAAGAGAAACCTTTATTAAGATTTCTTGGAAGACGCAAATTAACTTCATTAAGAAAATATTTAATTCTACTATCCTTTTCTGCATATTCCTTTGAAATTTCCGATGTTTCATCGGTAGAGCAATCATCAAGAATCAGCAATTCCCAATTTGTATAAGTTTGGGCAATAACACTTTCAATGCTTTCTCTTAAATATTTAGCTCCATTATATACAGGTAAAACTATGCTTACTAATTTGCTCATAAATATTCCCCTTGAAAATCAACTTTCGACTAAAACATCTGCAATACGCTTACAGCCAAATTCAAAGCTCGGTTTATTGCCCGATGCTTGCCGCCGTTTACAGTCTTATAATAACGAATTACAAAATCATTATCTTCATGTTGCCATTTTTTAAACAAATCCTCGGTGTTATCTGTAGAGCCGTCATCAACAACAAGCCACTCGAAATTCTTAAACGTCTGTTTCTTTATAGAATTATATAAATTCGAAATAATATACGCTCTGTTATATGTAGGTGTAAAAACAGTAATTCTGCGTTTATACATCTTAAACTTTCCTCGCTATACTAAAGAAATTATTTTACGTATCCTATTCTGCAATCTTTAAGCTTTTCACGCATTTTTTCTTTATCTTCAATAGGAGCGTTAATCCACTGATTCCAGACATATTCATCACACTGCACACCATTTTCGTGCTTGTTCTTAAGCTCTTCTACGGAGCAGATATACTTAGCGGGACAACCTGCATAAACAGAATTAGCTTTTACATCTTTAGAAACAACGCTGCCGGCACCAATAATTGAATTATCTCCTATAGTTACTCCGCATAAAACGATAGAACCGCTACCGATAAAGCAGTTTTTTCCTATATCTACTCTGCCTACTTTTGTTCCGATTCCTAATTTTGAGGTGCTGGCATCATGAGCCAAAATCTTAACATTTGTCGAAATAAGGGTATTGTCTCCTATGCTAATCAGCCAAGGCCACTCAGAATCCAAGGCATAATCAGAAAATATCTGAACATTTTTTCCTATATGCAAGCCGTTTTTCAACAAGTATTCCATTTCTGCCTGCTGTGCATTTTTGTTGCTGAAAAGCTTTTTAATTTTACTGATAATTTTCATAAAACACCTCTGAATTATTTACAAATTACGTCTGCAATACGCTTACAGGCAAACCCATCTCCATAGGGATTGCTGGCGTTACTCATTTGTGCATAAGCATTTTCATCTTCTAAAAGCAACTTAAAATTCTGATATATGGTTTCCTCATCTGTGCCTACTAACTTAAGTGTACCTGCAGCTATACCCTCGGGACGCTCGGTAGTATCACGCATAACAAGAACAGGCTTACCCAAAGAGGGAGCCTCCTCCTGAATTCCACCAGAATCAGTTAAAATAAGAAAACTTCGGCTGAGGAAATTATGAAAATCTACAACCTCTAAAGGCTCTATAATATGAATTCTTTCGTCTCCTCCAAGGATTTCGTCTGCAGTCTCTCTAACCACAGGATTCATATGAATAGGATAAATTGCCTTAACATCGGGGTGCTCGTTCATTACCCTCTTAATAGCCCTGAACATATTTTTCATAGGCTCGCCTAAATTTTCTCTGCGGTGAGCAGTAATCATAATAAGGCGGCTATCCTTTGCCCACTTAAGCTCGCTATGGTCATAATCCTCACGAACAGTTGTCTTTAAGGCATCAATGGCAGTATTACCAGTTACATAAATGCTTTCAGAACTTTTTCCTTCTTTAAGAAGGTTTTCTTTCGAAAGCTCTGTGGGAGCAAAGTTAAACTTGCTTATTATGCTTACTGCCTGGCGGTTAAACTCCTCGGGATAAGGGGAATACACGTTGTATGTACGCAAGCCTGCCTCGACATGGCCCACAGGTATCTGCAAATAAAAGCAAGCCAACGCTGTTACAAAGGTGGTCGATGTATCGCCATGTACAAGCACAACATCAGGCTTAACTTCTTCTAAAACCACTTTAATCTTATTTAAGATATTTGTAGTTATGTCAAATAAGGTCTGCTTGTCCTTCATTATAGACAAATCATAATCAGGCACAACACCAAAAACCTCAAGCACTTGGTCAAGCATCTGCCTGTGTTGCCCTGTTACGCAAACTATAGTCTCTATATTATCTCGAGACTTAAGCTCATTTACCAAAGGACACATCTTAATAGCTTCGGGGCGAGTACCAAAAACTAACATTACCTTTTTCATATTACTCACAATCCTATTCTAAATAAATTCCTAATTCTACACGTTATGTTCAACGAACACTTAGCTGACAACAGCCATATCATTTGTACTATTCCTTGAGCTTTTGCTAACTTAAACGAAACAACATGTTTTGAAATATACTTGTTTAATATATTGATAATCTCTTTTGACTCTGTTCGATTCATACTTTTTAAAGCTTGCTGAGCAAAATACATGCAAGAAAAGTTCAAATTCACCCTGCCTTTATCCGCAAGGTCGGGAAAATATTCTTCCAAATAACTCTGCCTGTTAGCTCTGGCTTCTACCGCATCCAAACGCTTAATAGAAAAATCAGTTCCCATAATACTGTCCGGTCTTTGGTAATAATAAAGCCCGTCATAATCAACAACAGCAATTTTCTGTGCTTTTCCTATAGCCTGATAGCTCCAAAAAACATCCTCATGGCATTTGCCGACTTCAAACAAAATGTCGCCTACAAGTGAGTGTTTATAAATTTTATTCCACACCACTTGTTTAATGATAGTTTCATCTATAAGGCTTACCATGGCTTCGGTTGTATTTAATACAACAGTATTTTTATCCTTTGTAATCTGTTTTTGGGAGTCTCTTGAAAAAACCATTGTAAAACCACCAGAAACAATATCACAGTCATTCTTAACCATTTCATCAATGAGCACCTCATAATACTGCTCATCTATCCAATCATCGCTATCTAAAAAAGTCAAGAATTCTCCAGTGGCAATCCGCATACCCGCATTTCTTGCATCTGAAAGTCCGCCGTTTGCCTTATGTATAACCTTAATACGGTTATCCTTTTTTGACCACTCATCGCACATTTCAGGGCAATTATCCGGTGAACCATCGTCAACAAGAATAATCTCCAAATTAGAATA
Source organism: Ruminococcus sp. (assembly GCA_017456845.1). Taxonomy (GTDB): domain Bacteria; phylum Bacillota; class Clostridia; order Oscillospirales; family Acutalibacteraceae; genus Ruminococcoides. Next base: position 5,246 of record JAFTIP010000017.1, on the reverse strand, counting down.
CGTTTGATTAATAATGCTTTCTATGCATTCATCCAAATACGCCTCAACTTTATAAACAGGGACAATAACACTTATTAAACCGCTTTCAGTCATAATCATCCACTCTTTCCGGCAAGTATCTTACTTACTGTTTCTTTTGGATTAAAAGCATCAACAGGCTCATTATTAACTTCACCTATATTGTCGCTTTCTATAGCTTTTATTGCTCTGGTAATATCTTCAACCGTGTTCTCACAAAAAACATACCTGTTAAATTTTTTAAAATAATTTACAAGTACTTCTTTTTCTTCTTCCGTACCGTCTAAAATAAACAAAACTGTTTTATTAGTTACCGAGTACTGATATATTTTACCGGGGATTTGACCACCTTGTTTATTGCAAAGAAAAATAAGAACATTAGTATTGTTTTCAATGGGTCTAAGCTTATCAAGAGTTAATCTGGGGTAAATATTAATTTTGTCTGTAGACTCGAAAAGGTCACTTGGACTGCCGCAAATATTAACACTAATTCCACAATTTACCGCCGCTTTATAAAAAGGCTCTAAATTTCGGGAGGCAGGAACATAATCTCCAAAATATCCATACTGATTAAAAGCAAAACTCGGTTGCTCTTCTGCCTCAGCTTTATAATAATATGGTAGCGGCTGCCAATACATTTTTTTTGCAGAGTCAGGGAAGAGCTTTTTTTGCTTTTCCAAAGTTAATGGGCTAACATAGCACACTTTCTCAGCAAATGACAACAGTCTTTTTTCTTCTCTGTAAACCTTGTGCTTATCATTGATACCATACGCATCACTATACCAAGGATCTTCCCAAATCTGTATCCAATGCTTCGCTTTTACATGTTTTGCTTTCAATAAATTATGAGCTAATAAATGGCTCGTTACCGGTGTTGAAAGAGAAATAACATAATCAAAAGACTCATTTGAACGAAACTTTTGAGCTGCCTTCACAAATTTGGAATATATACCATGAATTCCGTATAAACCAACAATCATCTCTTTAATTTTCATGTTAAGTTTTTGCTTAAAAGACAGTTTGCTGTTATTTTGCGTTTTTATGAAGGAATTACCGCCTGAAACCTGCTGGTTCTTTTTCTTGTTTAACGCCAATTTTTCATAAAGAGTTACACCGTAATATGTGTGTTGCTTTACACATTCTGGTATAACAATAGACTTATCGAGGACATAATCTCTACTATCAGCACTTAGCAAAGTCACATCGTGTCCTGAAGCCACTAATCCGTTTATGTATGCAATATGACATAAATTTGCAGATGAATTTGTTTGAATGCAATCACCATTAACAACTAATATTCTCATATAATCCTCAGTCACTTACTCTTTATATAAAAACTATTTATTATAACATTTTAGGAAACACATCGGGGAAATAACAGGTAACCATTTTAGATACCCAAGTATCCATAGAATATTTACAGTCAATAATATTTCGATTATAATCAATATCGCTATCCTTAATTTCTATTGGATTTGATATCAATTCCTTCAATATGTTTTGTAAAGCCGTAACATCGCCTGTTTTTACCCAAAAAATATTTTTAAACTCTTTCGCAACTAAATTCTCCGGAATATCGCTACACACCACAGGTAAACCCGCATAAATCGCCTCAAGCAACGCATAAGAAAGTCCCTCTGCTCTGCTAATATGCAAAAAAACATAACTTGTTCTGTAAAGTTCATTTATATCCTTTACCGGCTCTGAAAAAACTATTGATTCAGGTGCTGACACTTCGGTCAAATATTTTTGGCAAGCCTCTTGTCCTATTAGTGTAACACTAAGCGGCTCCTTAATATTTTTTGCAGCTTCTACAATTAAATCTACACCTTTTCTATGCACTTCCCAACCGAACATCAAAAACTGCCTTAACTCATTTCTATTGTCAACAGGACTTATATCGATTCTAGAAGTATCTATTCCGTTAGGAAAGTAAGTTATATTTTTCTTTGGAAAGCCTAAGCTGGTAGCAAAGTCCGCATGCTTTTCAGAAACAGATAACATTTCTGCTCTTTTCCAAAATGCATTATAATGTAACCTTGTCAATATCTTATGTGGACGAGTAGCTTTTTTATATAGTTCACCTATGGCATCATGCAAATGCCAAAAAACTTTAACATTCTTCGGAGCCGTAATGGTAGCAGGCATATCATAAAGTTCAAAATGCGAATGAACCACATCAATCTCATTCTCTTTGTATATTTTTTTAAACATACTATATGTTTGAATCTTAATTCTGGCATGAGCTTCAGGTAAAAAATATACCTTCGTACGTTTTTGCATTTCTATACACCAGTCTTTATCTTTAGCTCTTAAAGGAAATGCATATATAGTGTCTATTCCCTTTTTACGTAATTTTTCTTCTAACCTCAATAATACACATACAAAATTCCCTGAAGAAGGTGCTGCAAAAGCACAAACCTGTAAAACTGTCATATATGTCACTCCTGTTTTAAAATTTCTGACAATACCTTTTCTACCGCTTTTGTTGTGTTCTCGGTACTGAAACACTTACCCCTTTTCCATGCACGCTCAGCGTAATCTTCAAGCATTCCCGGGGTGGTAATAATTTTCTTTATGCCTTCGTAAAGGGCATTTTCATCATTTTCTGTTACAATTCCATACTCACCATTTTCACCGAGCATTTCCTTCATACCTGAAACTTCAACTGTAACTACAGGAGTCCCTAAAATAAGAGCCTCCGTAGCTGCCGTTGAAAAACCTTCTGCAAAAGAAGCGCAAACAAACAAATCGCTTTTCGCCACATACTTATAAGGGTTCGTATCGTAGCCTAATAACGTTACATACTTATTCATATTGTCTTTTTGAATATTTGCCTCAATCTCTTCCTGCATAGGTCCGATACCCAGAATATATAAATGCACGGGATAGTTTTCGTCATTAAGCTTTTTGAGCACATTCAGAAGTCTGACGTATCCTTTCGACTGTTTAAGAGTACCAACGGCGATTAACCTAAGTCTATCATCATCCACAAAACTAATGTCGGCATCTTCGGCACTTTTTCTGATGAAATCTGATTCTACCGTGTTATACAAAACACCAATCGGCTTCTTAAAATTAAGAATTGTGCTAAAATCGTTTTTAACAAATTCAGACACACACACTGTTCTATCAAATTTATTGTAGCAATTGATAGCCTCTTTTTCATTTTTGAATGCCGATGATAAGACTTTCATAGAATGCTGCTCCACATGTATCCACGAAACCAACTTGGTATCTTTATTAGGGCAACCGCTTATAATTCTTGCAGAGGGGCCTTCAAGATAAGAGACTTCGATATCATAGTGCTCTTTGATACAAAATTTATGTAAAAACTTAGGTGTAAACAATTTCATGATCTTACTGTTAGCTGGGAAAGCCTTTTTGAACACCGAACTGTATTTAATATGGGGCTTTAAGAATTGCTCATTAACACCACCGCCAAAAATAGACATTACTGAAATATCAAATTTTTTGCTATCCATATTATTAACCAGATTAACCAAAACCTTCTCTGCTCCGCCTTGACCTAAATCATGGATAAAAAACAAAATTTTAATCATAAAACACTACCCTCACGTAAAACAAAAAACAATTCAAAGTGTATATAATCGCCCATAATGAAACCCAATTATTCTTATATATTTTACTATAAACCTATATATATGTCAACAAATCAGGGCGATATATACAGAAAATAATTGTAAATTTTACATATAATATTGTCTTCTAACAAATACGCAAGTAAGCAAAAGTGCCGCCCAAAAGAAAGTGTTAGAAGAACACGTGAATGCACTATTATAAAGCTTATAGCCTTAAATTCACGCAACCCCGATGCTTTTGCAAGTTGCCACGCCACATTAGTGTTAAAAAAGTTTTCATTGTATTGATAAAAAGCAACAGCGAGGTGAATTTCACCTCGCTTTATCATTAAATTCTATCGCTATATGGTAATGATTTAATATATTTTTCCATCCACTCCCAATTCGGTACATATCCTATTTTTGAATACTGATATCTTCGATCAATATATGGCGTTCCATCATCATTCATTTTTATAGGCAACTTTATTACTATTTCCTTGCTATCTCCCACACGACATTGTCGTCCATAATTCCATTTATAGTTTTCACCTCTGTTAATTACTGTTATTATAAATAAACCAATCGCGTAATTCAATTCAAATTTAGGAGTAAAAACATTAACGTCGCTTGTAGCACAAAAATCAAATGGTTGATAAAAAGCGGTACAACCGACTTTTCCTGTTACCAAGCTGTTACCCTTAAAATCACTTTTTAAGTTTATTTTTTGAGCTATTCCATTATTTGTGTTAGACGCTGATACATACGGGGTAAGACCACTATCATATTCATATGAATAATGGTACTTTCCAGCACAAATCGTAAACAAATCTTTCAATTTGAATTCTTTCCAATTTTCAACATCCAAGCGCTCCGAGTCAAATTTCCTTTCATATTTTTTCTTTAAATCCGTATATTCATTCTTAACCAAATATGATAAATAATCGTTTACTGATTGTTGAAAATCTTGCTTTGATAAAACGGAATAATCAGTTTTCATATATGCTTCACAGAGCCATTCGCTTTTGTGGTTGACACAAGCTTTAGCGGTCAATCCATCAACCACTTCTTTTTCACGATACAATCTTAACCATTCAGCCTTTATGCTTTCCCATCTTTCGTATGCATCAATTCGTCCAAGCTTTTTACGTTTTACAAACCCATCTTCCTTGTAATAACCAAAGAACGTTGAGATATTGGGGTCGTGCTTCTTTTTAGCTTCCCACACCATAACACAAACACAAGTACCCGCACCTTGTCCGTAAAAAATATCGTCAGGCATTGAGAACACCGCTTTGAGTGTGTGCTTTTGCATTAATCTTTCTCTAACGTCCTTGAACTTTGTTCCAATTGCACAACTCATTGGACAAACAACAGCGACTTCTCCGCCTTGAGTAATAAGTTCTAATTCTTGTTCCAAAAAATCCAACTCCACATGATCTTTTTGAGAGTAGGGGGGATTAAGCAACCCCTTATTCAGAACAATATCATTACCTTCGGTATCTTTTAGGTTTTTAAATTTCTTAATTGTGTTTTTGTCAAAGCAATCGCCATGTAAAATATGAGACTTGCCGTCTTTTCTCATAATCATATTGGCGAGAGCGAGAGTATGTATGTCTGAATCCTGCTCAATGCCATAAAGATTGT